>CAMMVE010000050.1 GCA_946500265.1 uncultured Clostridium sp. | reverse complement strand
CATTGTCTGATGCGGAAATTTATATTGACGATACACCGGGAATTTCTGTGATGGAAATTAGAGCAAAATGTAGAAAATTAAAATTAGAAAAAAATATTGGAATGGTAGTTATTGACTATTTGCAATTAGTGCAAGGTAGTAATAAAAGAAATGGTAGTCGTGAACAAGAAATTTCTGAAATTAGTAGGTCTTTAAAAATTTTAGCAAAAGAATTGAATGTGCCAGTAATTGCTTTATCACAATTATCCAGAGCAGTAGAACAAAGACCAGACCATAGACCAATGCTTTCAGATTTAAGAGAATCTGGAGCTATTGAGCAAGATGCAGATATTGTTATGTTTTTATATCGTGATGACTATTATAATCAAGATAGTGAGAAAAAAGACATTGCAGAAGTAATCCTTGCAAAACATAGAGGTGGTTCTACAGGAACAGTAGAATTATTATGGTTAGGAAGTTATACTAAATTTGTTAATTTAGAAAAAAGATTTGATGATTAGTAATGAAATCATTTTGTTATATAAATGTCATATAAAAAAAATAAAAAAATCAAGTAGTAGGAAAGGTATTTCCGTAATGTAGTAGATTACGATAAATTCCTTTCTTTTTTTCTATCTTTACACTTGAAAGAATATGCAGTATAAATATAGATAGAGGAGAAAAAAGAAGAATGAAGAAGAGTAGATTTGTTAAAATATTTATCATATTTATGGTTTTATTAATAAATATGATGGTAAATTCTTATGCTATAGCAAAAGAGTATTATTTAGGTGATATCAATCAGGATGGGAAAGTTGATATTACAGATGAATTAATGCTATTAAGACATATTTGTGCGGTTAAAACAGGGAAGCAAGAAAAATGGCTATTCACACAAGATGAACTTGTTTATGGTGATATAGCACAGAATAATGAAATAGATTTGACAGATGTACTTTATATAAAAAGATATATTGCAGCTAATAAAGATGAGGGTATTGCTAAAAAACATCCTGACTGGTTATCATATTCTAAAAAAGTGGTAACTCCAGAAGAACCGGATGACATATCTCCAACTGTTACTATTAGTAAATCTTATGAAGGAAATGTGGTTACAGCTGGAACAACTATTACTTATTTTATTGCAGTAAGTGAAGACAATATAAAATCTATAGATATTACTAAAATAAAGTTAACAGGAGATTTAGCAACAGATAGTAAATTAGAAATAACAGAAGATGGGCAAATATATCAAGCTAAAGTAACATTACCCGATAAAATAGGAACCATAGGAATTTGTGTGGACGCAGGAATGGTGACTGATAGGAGTGATAATGTAAATAGTGAGGTACAAACAGATAAGGATTATGTATTTACTTTAAAGGAAACAGTTTCTTCTAATAGTATTTCTATAGGAGTAGGGGTACACAATTCTTTTTATATAAAGGATTATGATTTTTATTTGGATGATGTAAAAAAGGTAGAAGATAGAACAACTAATGAATATACTTATACGGGATTAACAGAAGGAAAGAGTTATAAAGTAAGAGTATATGTTACTGTTTATAAAGATAAAACAAGTGATGATACAGTTAGTGGGTGGTTAGAAAAAGAGGTAACAGTTGCAACAAAAGATGGAGTAGAAGTTCATTTTATTGATGTCATGTCAAATTCAAAAGCAGCAGATTGTATTTTTATAAAGACTGGCGGAGGTAAAACGATTTTAATTGATACTGGTGCAGATGATACTGAAGATGGATATGAAAATAAAGTAGCAGCTATTGATAAATATTTAAGGAAAGATAAAAATGGTAAAGATGGGGATGCATTGGTTACAGCTTCTGACGGAATTGTATCAGTAGATTATGTTGTTTTAACACATCAACATATTGACCATGTGGGAGGTTTTGCAGGATTAACAGGGGTTCATTATAAAGCTACATCACCTGGTTATATGATTGATGAAAATAATGAAATTAATGGTGATAAAGTAAGGTATGAATTTGGAAAAATAATACTAGGATGTAATGCAACTATTTATGAGGGAGATGAGGTATTACAAAAAGATGGAGTTGATATTGCAGATGGTGCAGAAGGAGTCAATACAACACAAGCAGCTAAAGATAAAGCGATTTATTGTTATGCTAATGCAACCAACAAATTAGTTAAAGTGACGGCTGGAAATGTATTAAAAATAGATAATACGGTACTTAATATTTTTTGGCCTTATCCAAGAGAAGATGTGTCTAGTGCATGGTTATCTTCTCAAGGTTCAGGAATCAGAAAAAATGTATCTGTGACGAACACTTCGACAACTAAAAAAGTCTATGATATGACGGCAACTAATAATAATTCCATCATCATTAAACTTATCAATGGTCATAGAAAAATGTTGTTGATGGGAGATGCAGAATTTTATACAGAAGAGATTTTGTTGGGTATTCCTGCAAATCAAGTTGCAAGTGAAAGCTCAGAATTAAGTGAAGGCTTAAAAATAGATTCTTCTAATGGAGGAACTTCTCAAGATTCTGCTATTTCAACAGATTATACTAGTTTGATGTATGATTTAGTAAGAAATCAATTCGGTGGATGTACGACAGTTGCTCAATTGGAAAATAAATACAAAATTTCACGTTTAACTAAAAAAGACTTAGAAGCACAAATTTTGAAAAAAGGACATCATGATATTGGAAATTCTACTTCTATTCCGTTTTTAAATGCAGTAAGACCAAGTAAGATAGTCACAACAGGATTTGCACATTATGCAGCTTCTATTGTTAGAGCTGTTGAAAATGGAACAGATTATAGGATAAGGCAGTACTATAATTCTAGTTATTGTGGACTTGCTTCTGGAAAAGTAGTTTTAACACCTAATAATTGGTATAATCATATTTTTTGTGTTAAAGATGATAAGGCTAACAAAGGAAAAGGTAGTTTTTATATTTATACAGGAAATGGACGTTCATGGGATAGTTCAAATGCTTATAGTAAATAATGGAAAAAGTTTGAAAAATGTGATATACTTTTAAAAAGTATGTTGATAGGAGCTAATAAAAATGAAGGTCAAAAGCATAGAACAAAAAATATTGGAAACAATAGAACAAAATAAATTAATAGAAAAAGGAGACAAAATGGTTCTTCGGTGTATCTGGAGGACCAGATTCCATTTGTATGTTAGATGTTTTGTATAAAATAGCTAATAAGCAAATAGATAATAAATTAGAAAAATTTGATTTTGTGGTAGCACATGTTAACCATTTAATTCGTAAAGAAGCAAAAGAGGATGAAGAATATGTAAAACGTTTTTGTGAAGAAAAACAAATCAAATTTTATTGTA
>CAMMVE010000049.1 GCA_946500265.1 uncultured Clostridium sp. | reverse complement strand
TATTGGTTTCTCAAAGTTTATTGTTTACTTTTCAATGTGCTTTTTATGTAATCTCAATTCTGTTTTTCAGAACGCTTTATTATTGTACTATATTTAAGTCGATATGTCAACACTTTTTTAAAAGTTTTTTAAGTTTTTTTCACATTGTTTTTACTGCTAAAAAAGTGCAAAATAATAAACTAGTATTTGATGCATTTTTTCGTTTTTTGTTGACACTTTACTAATTTATACTTTAGTTTTTAATATATCTCCTCAGTACATTTAATATAATAACATATCAGTAGCATAAAGTCAATACATTTTTTGTAGAAATTTGAAGAAATTTGTTGGAAATTTATGGAAGATTATATGTCCACTAAAATAACATCTTCTCCAATGCATTTTATCTTTTCCCATTGTATTACAATTTCATTTCCTCCTGAGAACATTCCCATAAATTTATTGCTTCCGTGGTACTATTATACTCGTTATTGTCCCGCTCTCTAGATCTGCACAAACATCCTGTACATATCCCAGTTTTCTTCCATCATTTATATTTATAACTTCCTTATGTTTAAAATCCATTCCTTTTTGACTCATTTTTAATACCGTTCCTTTCTTAGTTAATGGTTAAGCAGTACATGAATAATTCAAAAGTCATTAAACAATAATATTTTTTATTTTGTTCGAAAGATTATCACGAATTTTTCTCTTACATTATATATAGGCAAATTTGTAATTATGCCAACGAATCAAAAATATAGATTATGCATACCTATTTATACAACCTTTTTATATGACTTATAGCATTTTTTTCTAACCTAGAAACTTGCGCTTGCGATATACCTATTTCTGCAGCTATTTCTATTTGAGTTCTACCTTCAAAATATCTTTTATTTAATATCATTTTTTCTTTTGCATTTAATTTTTTCATTGCTTCTACTACAGTAATTGTTTCTGCCCAATAGCAGTCACTATTTTTCTTGTCACTTATTTGGTCTTCTATATTAAGATTATCCACTTCACTTCCTATTACTGGTTCCTGCAGTGATATTGGCATTTGAATAGCATCTAAGCTCATTATTATATCTTCTTTTGAAACATCTAATATATCTGATAATTCTTTTACAGTAGGCTCTCTGTCTTTTTCTCTAATGAATCTATCTTTTTCAGCCACTACCTTATATGCTAATTCTTTTATAGACCTACTAACACGTATAGAATTATTATCTCTTAAGTATCTCTTCACTTCGCCTATTATCATAGGTACAGCATATGTTGAAAATTGAACATTAAGTTCAACTTCAAAGTTATCAATTGCCTTAATTAACCCCACACAACCTATTTGAAATAAATCATCTGCATTTTCACCTTTATTGAAAAATCTTCTTATTACACTTAATACTAATCTTAAATTTCCATTTATAAATTCTTCTCTTGCTTGTTTGTCTCCTTGTTTTATTTTAATAAATAATTCTTGTTTTCGTTCATTTGTCAATACTGGCAATTTTGAAGTATTTACTCCACAAATTTCCACTTTATTTATCAAATAAAAACCTCCCTTTAGAAAAATACTATTTGTATTATTTCCAAAAGGAGTAGAATTTATACATTTCTATTTGCAATATTTATAATATAATAGAATTTATCCGAGTCTTACTCATAATTTCTTTTTTTATTTTACTTATTATTTTTTTCTCTAGTCTTGATATGTAACTTTGTGATATTCCCAACATATCTGCAACTTCCTTTTGCGTTTTTTCATTTCCACTTAAAAATCCAAAACGCAGCTCCATGATGTTTCGTTCTCTATTGTTTAGTTTTTTTATCGAAGCTCTAAGCAAACTTTTATCTACCTCATCTTCTATTCTTCTTGATGTAATATCCGGATCAGTCCCCAATATATCTGATAAAAGCAATTCGTTCCCATCTCCATCTTGATTAAGTGGCTCATCTATTGAAATTTCTCCTTTTATTCTGTTGCTTCTTCGAAGATACATTAAGATTTCGTTTTCAATACATCTTGATGCATATGTTGCAAGTTTTATATTTTTGTCAGTATTAAAAGTATTAATTGCTTTCATTAAGCCAATTGTACCTATTGAAATTAAATCTTCAATTCCTACTCCAGTATTTTCAAACTTCTTAGCAATATACACAACTAACCTTAAATTTCTTTCGACCAAGGTCTTTCTGACACTTTCATCTCCATTGGCTAGCTTTTCTAAAATTTCTTCTTCCTCCTTTGGATCAAGTGGTGGTGGCAATGTTTGACTTCCTCCTATATAATATATAGGTAGGTTTTCTATTTCATCATCTCCTATATACTTTATATATAATGTACTAATACTATCTTTTAGCATTTTTAAAATATTCATTTTTATCATTCCTTTCATCTAAGTTTTCTTTTGTTATACTTTTGCCAATTCTTTTCCTTCAAGCATATCTATTCCAATTAATCCAGAATATTTTCCGGTTTTAGAAAAAGTCTTTTCATAAACACATATAATTGCATTTTTATTTATAATTTCATCTACATCTGTTATTATTTTTATTTCGTCTGCCTTAATTCCAACCATCATTCCATTCTGTTTTCCAACAGATGTAAATGGTATAATTCTTAGTTTGGTCCTATATGTATTAAGATTATATTCTTCTTCGTTCCACTCACCTCCTAAAATATTTTTTGTATTTTCTAATAAGTTATTCGGTAAGATATCGTATAACTTACTTTTTTCAACTAATACTACTGGACTATTGCTAATAGGATCTTTAAGCATATTGCCAGTATCTAGCATTACATTTATTGTTATTTCTTTCTCATCTAATTTAATTGCAGCTTTATAAATTATTTCGTTTTTGCTTATTCTTGTTTTAACAGCCTTAAACGCAATATACGTAATAATAAATCCGGTAATTCCTCCAAGTAATGCTATTTTCAGAGGATATGTTCCTATGTAAACTCCATCCTTCATAAATATATCTTGTGGTCTTACTATATATAAAAGTGCAAATGCACACCCGCCCAACGCAAATGATACCAAATAAAATACTACCAACTCTTTTAGCATTCCTTTTATGGTTTTTGGATTATATGCAATATAAACCATGCATAATGAAAGAATTATCTTAACAAATATATTTGCATACATTGGCAAGATTCCCGCATACGCAAGTATTGCATAAATAGCTCCTAATACACTGGATAAAAAAATTCTTAGATGTTTCATTTTTAGTTTTATAATGTAGCCGGTACCAAAAAGGATAATATAGTTCATGCAAAGATTTTCCAACAGCACTACATCTACGTAAATTGTCACAATATCCTCCTCTTAATAATAAAAACTTACGGTTTTACTGAAACACTGGGGACACATTTAAATTTGTCCCAATGTTTAACTGTTTTTAGTCGTAAATAACAAATAATATTATTGGGTATATTCTATAACTTGTATCTTAAAAAAGCTGTCAAACTGTAGGCACGAAAAAAAGAAATAATCTACTAATTTCGATTATTTCTTTTACTAATTTATAAATTCCGTCAGCATGATACCTATTATTTGTTCATTCCTCTTTTATTTCTTAGGAATGATGGTATGTCTAAATTATCTGCTGAGCTTGAATTATCTGCTGGATTTGGTATTGAGTTTATTTTCTTGTCCCATGCTTTTTCTACTATTTCTCCTACTGGTATACTAGAGTTTAAGCTTGGGTCTTTTTCAAATCCTGTAGCTATAACTGTAATTATTATGTCTTCATCTAAGCTCTCATCTATTACCGCACCAAATATGATGTTTGCTTCTGGATCAACACTGCGTTGAATAAGTTCTGCAGCTGTATTAACTTCATGTAATCCTAAGTTTGTTCCACCTGTGATATTTATTATAACTCCTCTTG
>CAMMVE010000048.1 GCA_946500265.1 uncultured Clostridium sp. | reverse complement strand
TAAGCATTTACAATGCTTATATCAATTTTTTATTTAATGAACTGTCAAATTCCCGTTACTATTTCATTGTTATGATAGACAAGTTATTTTTAGAACTGCTTTGCCCTAATTTTTGTAATCCATCAAAAATCAGAATAGAAAAAAATATTTGACATATAATAAAAAATAAGCTATAATATTAATAGCTTAAGCAAATACTATTCATGTGATGAACAAAAAAGACTAGGTAACACCATACCTAGTCTTTCTATTTTAGTCTTTATTAAATTTATCTAAAATATCATAAATTAATACAAGAACTAAAATCTTTATGAAGCTATCCATGTGATGAACCTCCTTCCTGCCTCTAAGCAAGTCGGCACTAATAGTATAGCATATGCTTACCTTGTAAATCAATATTTACTATTCTACTTTTTATCGACAAAATCCGACATTTTTACAAATATTTCATAATTCCACTTTTGTTCAGTTTTTTCTAGCAAAAATCCACATTTTTCACATATTTTCCATTTGACAAATAGCCTATTTCCGTATACAATAAAGAATGTATTATTAGACTTACGCATATATTAAAAAAGACAAGTTTTAATGCATATCGAAAGGATGAATTTAAATGAGTAACTTGTTACATGTAGGATTAGATGTAGGTTCTACAACTGTAAAAATAGTTGTAATGGACGACAAATTAAATACAATATATAGAGATTATCAAAGACATTATTCAGATACAAAAAATACTGTATGTAATGTTCTAGAGGGATTAGCAGAAAAGTACCCTGATAGCGAATTTACAATAGCTTTAACAGGCTCTGGCGCTATGTCTGCTTCTAAATTTTTGGACTTACCTTTTATTCAAGAAGTTGTTTCTTGTAAAAGAGCAGTAGAAAAATACATACCAAAAACAGACGTAGTTATAGAGCTTGGTGGAGAAGATGCCAAAATAATATATTTTGATAAATCAATAGAACAACGTATGAATGGTTCTTGTGCAGGTGGTACAGGTGCATTTATAGACCAAATGGCATCACTTTTAAATACAGATCCAACTGGATTAAACGAACTTGCTAAAAATTATCAAACTATCTACCCTATTGCATCTCGTTGTGGTGTTTTTGCCAAAACTGATGTGCAACCACTTTTAAATGAAGGTGCTGCAAAAGAAGATATTGCCGTGTCTATTTTCCAAGCAGTTGTAAATCAAACAATTTCAGGACTCGCTTGTGGTAGACCAATTAGAGGAAATGTTGCATTTTTAGGAGGTCCACTTAACTATTTATCTGAATTAAGAAAAAGATTTATTGAAACATTAAACTTAACATCAGAACAAGTAATTGTTCCTGAAGAAGCACATTTGTTAGTTGCTAAAGGTGCTGCTTTGGACTCTGTTGAAGAAGCAAAACCTATCACAGTAGAAAAATTAAAAAGCAAAATTGGAGTTTTAAAAGTATCTCATGATGATACTTCAAACCCTCTTGCTCCTTTATTCTCAATTGAAGCAGATTATGAAGAATTTAAGGCAAGACATGATAAAGATAAAGTAGAAAGAGCAGATTTAAAAACATTTGAAGGAGACTGTTTTGTTGGTATTGATGCGGGTTCTACAACAACAAAGTTAACACTAATTGATAATGAAGGAAGACTTCTATATTCTTTATATGGAAGTAATGAAGGAAATCCTTTGCAAAGTGTTATCAAAATGCTTAAAAAATTGTATGCAGAATTACCTGAAAAAGCTGTAATTAGATACAGTGGCGTTACAGGATATGGTGAAAAATTAATTCAAACTGCATTAAATGTAGATTTAAATGAAATAGAAACAATTGCACATTATACAGCTGCTAAAAAGTTTATGCCAAATGTTACCAGCATTGTTGACATTGGTGGGCAAGATATGAAATACATAAAAATGAAAAATGGTGCAATAGATAACATTATGCTTAACGAAGCTTGTTCTTCTGGTTGTGGTTCATTTATTGAAACTTTTGCAAAAAGCTTAAATCTATCAATAGAAGAATTTGTAAAAGCTGCATTAGAAGCAAGAAGACCAGTTGACTTAGGTTCAAGATGTACTGTATTTATGAACTCAAAAATTAAACAAGCTCAAAAAGAAGGCTATTCTGTAGGAGATATCTCTGCTGGACTTTCATATTCAGTAATTAAAAATGCTATTCAAAAAGTTATGAAAGTAAGAGATGTGAAGAAACTAGGAGCTCACATAGTAGTACAAGGTGGTACTTTCTATAATGATGCTGTTTTAAGAGCATTTGAATTGATAGTAGGAAGAAATGTTGTAAGACCTGATATTGCAGGATTAATGGGTGCTTACGGTGTTGCATTACTTGCTAAAGAACAATATGAAGCAAATTTAGATATGGAATATAGAAGCCATTTAACTAAATTAGAAGATTTGGATAAATTAGAAATAGAAACATCACATGTACGTTGTAATGGATGCGAAAACCACTGCTTACTTACAATAAATAAATTTAGCAATGGTGCAAGACATATTTCAGGTAACCGTTGTGAAAAAGGTGCTGGAATTGTTGGAGAAAAAACAGAATTACCTAACTTAGTAAAATATAAATATGAAAGAATATTTGGATATACTCCACTAGAAGAAAAAGATGCTCCAAGAGGAACAATAGGAATACCAAGAGTTCTTAATATGTATGAAGATTATCCTTTCTGGTTTACATTCTTAACCAACTTAGGATTTAGAGTAATACTATCTGAAAAGAGTAACAGAAAAACATACGAAAAAGGTATGGAATCAATGCCATCAGAATCTGTATGTTTCCCTGCTAAATTATCACATGGACATATTATAGGGTTAATTAATCAAGGAATTAAAACAATATTCTATCCTTGTATGCCATATTCAAGAAAAGAATATGAAAAAGCAGATAACCACTATAACTGCCCTATCGTAATTTCATATTCAGAAGTATTAAAAAATAACGTTGAAGAAATAAAGGAAAAGAATATAAAATTCTTAAACCCATTCTTACCATTTGACGCTAAGAATTTGGCAAAAACAATATTAGAATTACCAGAATTTAAAGAATATAACTTTACTAAAAAAGAATTGATACAAGCTGCTGAAAAAGCTGAAGCTGAATATCAAAAATGTAAAGATGATATTCGTAAAAAAGGTGCAGAAACTGTAGAATACATAGAAAAGAATAACTTAAAAGGAATTGTGCTAGCTGGACGTCCATATCATGTAGACCCAGAGGTAAACCATGGTATAGACACACTAATTACAAGTTTAGGTTTATGCGTACTTACTGAAGATAGCATTTCAAACCAAACAGAAGTAAAAAGACCAATTAGAGTTGTTGACCAATGGGTATTCCATGCAAGACTTTATGCAGCAGCAGACTATGTTGGAAAACATGATAACTTAGAATTAGTACAATTAAATTCATTTGGCTGTGGTGTAGATGCAGTTACAACAGACCAAGTAGAAGAAATATTAACAAGTTATGGAAAAATGTATACATTAATAAAGATAGACGAAATAAATAACTTAGGAGCTGTACGAATTCGTATTCGTTCACTACTTGCTAGTATGAATAAACGTTTAGCAAATAAAGAAGAATTAAAAGGTGATGGAGATTACGAAGTAAATAAAAAAATATTTACAAAAGACATGAAGGATGATTATACAATATTAATTCCTCAAATGGCACCAATTCACTTTGAATTACTAGAAGCAGCAGTTCGTCAGTCTGGATATAAGGTAGAATTATTACGTGACTGTACAGACCATACAGTAGAAACAGGACTAAAATATGTAAATAATGATGCTTGCTACCCCTCAATATTAGTTACAGGACAAATGATTGAAGCATTGCAGTCAGGAAAATATGACCTAAATAAAACAGCTTTAATTATGTCTCAAACTGGTGGTGGTTGTAGAGCAACAAACTACATAGGATTTATTCGTAAAGCATTAAAAGATGCAGGTTTTGAGAACATTCCAGTAATCTCATTTAATGTTGTTGGAATGGAAAAAATGCCAGGATTTAAAATTACTTTACCTT
>CAMMVE010000047.1 GCA_946500265.1 uncultured Clostridium sp. | reverse complement strand
ATAAAGAAGATTTAATCTTTAAAGCAATAGATGACATAAAGAAAAATGGACTAACAAAAGAAGAACTATCGAGATTATTTGATAAAATCGTAGTATTTGATCCAAAAGAAATAACAAAAGAACAGAAAGAAGAATATAACTTAAATGATGAATTGTATAAAGAACTCTATGAAAATGGAGGTCTAGCATTCCATTTGAAGTTTATGTATCCACAAACTATCACAAACAGGAGGATGCGATATTGGAGCAAGACCAATTGACCTTCATTTAAAAAGTTTTGAAAAATTAGGCATAAATATTATGGAAAATGCTGGATTTATTGTGTGCAAATGTGATAAAATATTAGGGGCAAATATCGACTTGGATTTTCCAAGTGTGGGAGCCACTGAAAATATAATATTAGCTTCTGTTTATGCAGAGGGAGAAACCAATATTACAAATGCTGCAATGGAACCAGAAATAGTTGATTTGGCTAATTGCTTAAATAAAATGGGAGCTAAAATAGAAGGGGCAGGAACGAGTAATATAAAAATAACAGGAGTAGAAAGACTTAAAGATATTAGTTATAACATTATGCCAGACAGAATAGAGGCTGCAAGTTTGCTATGTATGGTGGCTGCAACTGGAGGAAAGATTAAACTTAATAATATTATAACAGACAATATTACACCAGTAATTAACAAACTAGAAGAATGTGGATGCAAAATCGAAAAAGAAAAAAATACAGTATATTTAGAAGCTCCAAGAAAGCTAAAAGCAGTAGATATAAAAACAATGCCATATCCAGGTTTTCCAACTGATATGCAGTCTGTATTTGCAAGCATGTTAACTACAGCAAAAGGAACATCTGTAATAGTTGAAAATATTTTTGAAAACAGATATAAATTTATGGCAGAGCTTAAAAAAATGGGAGCAAAAATTACTATAGAAGGTAAGACAGCTGTTATAAAAGGAGTTAGAAAATTATCAGGAGCAAAAGTGATAAGTACAGATTTAAGAGGAGGAGCAGCATTGGTAACAGCAGGTCTTATAGCTAGAGGCAAAACAGAAATAACAAATATTGAATATATTTTAAGAGGATATGAAGGACTGGATAAGAAATTACAACAATTAGGAGCAAAAATTGAGATAAAAAAGGATGAATAAAATTATAGCATTGATTAGAATTGCGCATATGCTATTAAATAAAAAATTCTTATTATATCTATAAGAGAAATCTAAGAAGATTAAAGAGCAAAGAAGGTGAAAAGATGCCAAGAGCGACTAAAGAAAAGTCAAAGAAAACTAATAAAAAAGCCAATAAAAATAAAAAAATAAATGAAGTACAAAACACAAAAGACAACAATAAATTCAGCTTTGATGATGAAATTGTAATTGGATTAAGACAAATTAATCCAGAGCCTATAAATAACGAAAAAAATAAGAATAAGAAAACAAACAGTAAGAAATCAGAAAAAACATCAGGCAAAAAAATTAAAAAGACATATAGTGATAATAAGCGAAATAGCAAAAATAAAAAGAAAAAGAAAAAATCTCAAGATGAATATTATAGAATGGATAATATTAATCAAGAAGATATTAATCAAGAGAATATTGTTAGAGGAAAAACACAGAAAAATTATAATGAACCTAAAAAGCAAAACAAGAAATTAACTAAGAAACAGGAATTACAAAGGAAAAGAAGAAAATTTGTTTTTAGAATTGTTAAATGGCTAATGTTATTAGGAATTATAATCGGAGGCATCATTTTTGCATTACTTTCACCTATATTTAATATAAAAGAAATTTCAGTAAGTGGAAATGCACAAATTTCTTCACAGACTATAATCAGTCTTTCTAGCCTTACTATAGACCAAAACATCTTTAATTTTAGGACAAGCGAAATAGTAGATAATATAAAAGAAAATGCGTATATAGATAGCGTGAAGGTAAGTAGAAAATTTCCAGATACTGTAGATATAGAAGTAGAAGAAAGAGTTACTACATTTATGTTAGTATATGGTAATGCATATGTATATATAAACAACCAAGGATATATATTAGAAATTACAAGTGAAAAAGGGGATCATCCAATTTTGACACGATTTAAAACTCCAACAAATCAACTTGTGGCAGGAAATAGGCTGACAGAGGAAGATTTGGAAAAACTAAATGATGTATTAAAAATCATGGAAGCCACATCTAGTGGTGAAAATAAAATAGAAAATCTTATTACTGAAATAAATATATCGGATAGTTCGAATTATATTTTGACATTATCAAAAGAGAAAAAACAGGTTTATTTAGGAGATGTAACAGATTTAAGCACAAAGGTTTTGTGGCTAAACCAATTTATAGAGCGTGAAAAGAAAAACGAGGGAATTATATATCTTAATATGAACTTAAATGAAGATATGCCATATTTTAGAGAAAGTGTATAAGGAGGTAAGACATTTGAATAAAAAACAAATTGCAATTACTTTAGGCATTATGTGTTTATTACTTACAATAGCTATATGTGTTCAAATAAGAACCATGAATTCCGCAAGTTCAACAGTATCTCAAACTTTAGCTGATAATGAGTTAAGAGATCAAGTTTTACGAATGAAAGAAAGATACGATAATGCATATAGAGAATTAGAAAGTGCACAAAAAAATCTTGAAAAAGTGAGACAAGCTGCAACTCAAAATGATAGTGATGCTGAAGCTAAGGAACAAGAATTAAAAGAAAATAATATGCTTCTTGGAAGAACAGATGTAACAGGCGAAGGTGTAGAAATACTTATGGAAGATGCTAAAGATACAGCAAATAGTTTAAATCCTTCAGACCAAATAATTCATTATGATGATATACAATTGGTTATAAATGAATTAAAGAATGCAGGAGCAGAAGCAATAGAAGTAAATGGACAAAGATTAGTTAGTACTTCTGCTATTACATGTGAAGGAAATATAATAAAAATAAATGGAGAAAGAGTAGGTTCACCTTTTAATATAAAAGCAATAGGCTCACAAGATATGCTTTATGGAGCATTAACAAGAGCTGGTTCAATAATAGACTGGATAGCGAGGTATGGAAATACAGCTACTGTTACAAAATCAGATAATGTAACAATAGCTAAATATTCGGGAACATTAGGTTATGAATATTTAAAAGAAGACAAATAAGATAGGAGAGTGGGCAAGTGAAGAAATTTAAATTTAGAGCAGATATAACATCGGTTACAATTGTAGTTTTTATTGTATGTATTGTGCTTGTTGGAGTAATGCTTATGCAATTTAGAACTATAGAACAAACCGATATTACAGAAATAGAAAATATGAGAGAGTCTGAACTTAGAACTGAATTGTCTGAGTGGAGAACTAGATATGAAGAAATTTCTACACAGCTAGAGGAAACGAATAAAAGAATTGAAGAATATAATCAAACAATAGAAGATAAAGAGGCTGCATCAAAACTTGTAGATGAAGAACTTACTGAATCTAATATTTTATTAGGAAAAACAGACGTATACGGAGAAGGGGTAGAAGTTACACTAAATAATGGAACAAAAACAGTAGATGCTTATGATTTAATAGATTTAGTTAATGAATTAAGATACGCTGGTGCAGAAGCAATTTCGATTAATGAAAACAGAGTTTTAGCTACAACAGATATAGTAGATATGGCAGATTATACATATATAATGGTAAATTTGAAGAGAATACAAGCACCATATGTTGTAAAGGCAATAGGAGACAAAGATTACATGTCTACTATATTAAATATGAAGGGAAGCGGATTTGTTGATAGAGCTACTACTTCTGGATTAAATGTATCTGTTACAAATAAAAACAGAGTTGAAATACCAAAATATAGTGATGAATTTGAAATTGAGTATATGCAAGAAGTAGAAAGCGAATAGATAGAACCAGTGAAACATTGGGACACATTTAAACGTGTCTCCAGTGTTTCACTATAATAAAAATAAATATAGAGGAGAGGATATTATGATTTTAATAGCAATAGTTTTAGGATGTATTATTGGAGCATTGATAGGAATTAACATGCCAATGATTTCTTATACATATTCTGGATATCTTGCAATAGCAATTATTGCAGCATTGGACTCGGTATTTGGTGGAATTGCTTCTACATTAAATAAGAATTTTGATTTAAAAATATTTGTATCTGGATTTTTTGGAAACGCAATTCTTTCAATATTATTAACATATCTAGGACAAAAATTGAATGTAGATATATACTTAGCAGCAATTGTTGTGTTTGTAGGAAGAATGTTTAACAATCTAGCAATTATAAGAAGATATTATTTAGAAAAATGGTCTAAAAAAACAGAGAAAAAAGAAGAAAAAGAGAATAAAAAAGCAACAGAAGAAGAAGCATAAATCTAAGGTTCAATAAAGAAGCTTACGGATGAGCATGTTTCGGAGAAATATTACAAAAATATTACAAAAATGTTACAAAAATATTACAAATCCTATTGACTTTTTTCGGAAAATGTAATATTCTAGTGAACAAATAAGTGCAGTAAAAAATGGAGGAATGTGTCTTGGCTATAGGGGATATAATCGTAGGAATGGACATTGGAACTTCGAAAATGAGCTTAGTAATTGGAGAAGTTAATAATTTTAACCAAATTGAGGTCCTATGTACAACAAGTTGTAGATGTAATGGTATAAAAAAAGGCAAAATAGTAGATGAAAACGAAATAGTTCTTGCAATAAACAAGTTAATAAAAGAAGCTGAAGCAGAGACAGAAATGGAAATAAATTCTACTTACCTAACAATACCAGGTAAATACGTTACAATAGTACAAAATAGTATTACAAAAGAAGCCAAAGATAAATATGCAGGAATAACTGGAAAAGATGTAAATGCAGCAATATCGCAAGTAAAAGATATTGATGTACCAGAAGGAATGCAAATAATAGATATAGTTACAGATGAATTCATATTAGATAATGGCAAAATTGTTCAGGACCCAGTTGGAAGTTTGAGTTCTAGCTTTACAGTAAAAGCACAGGTTATATTAGCTAGCAAAGAATATATGAAGCAATTAGCTAATATTTTTAGAAGAGCAGATATAGATATAGACGGTTTAGTACCTGTTACTCTTGCAGAAAGAAGCTTAGTACTTGACGGAAATGAATTAAATGATAACATAATGTTATTAGATATAGGTGCTGGTAATACGGATATAGGAGTATTTGAAGGATTATCATTTTCATATACAAATACTATACCACTTGGAGGAGACAGTATTACAAATGATATCGCTTTAGTACTTAACATATCTGAGGAAGAAGCAGATAGATTAAAACATCAGTATGGACTAGCATTAAAATCATTTATAGACAATGATAATGAAATATTACTTAATACTTGCAAAGATGAAAACAAAAAGGTAATAAAAAGTTCGGAATTAATAGAAATTATAGAAGCTAGAGTTGAAGAAATATTCTCATTAGTAAATAGAGATATTACGAATCAAGGAATTAAACCAAGAATTAATAATGTTATATTAACAGGTATGGGAATTACAAGTATAAATAAGAGCGATGTAGCAGGAAAAATTATATTAAATATACCAGTAAAAATAGCTACAGGAAGACTTGTAAGTACAATAAGACCAGAATACAGAACTGCTTATGCACTAGTAAGGTATATAGCTTCAAGACCTTTTGCTAAAAACTTATCTAGTAGTATAGATTCAAAATCAAAGGAAAATATTTTCCATAATATTATAGATAGAATAAAAGAATTTTTCTATTCTTAATATAAATTAATTTTATATATAAATTTTAGAGGAGGATAAGCATTATGTTCGTAGATAATACAGACGAAAACGTTATGATGGATGGAACTGCTACAATTAAAGTAATAGGAATTGGGGGAGCAGGAAACAATGCGGTAAATAGAATGGTGGAATCTGGAATAAAAGGCGTTGAATTTATAACAGTAAACACAGATAGACAAGCATTACTTTTATCAAAAGCTCCATCAAAGATACAAATAGGAGAAAAAATAACAAGAGGATTAGGAGCAGGTGCTAATCCAGATATTGGAGCACAAGCAGCAGAAGAAAGCAAATCTGAAATAGCAGAAGCTTTACGCGGAGCAGACATGGTATTCGTTACAGCTGGAATGGGTGGAGGAACAGGTACAGGAGCAGCTCCAATAGTAGCAGCAACAGCAAAAGAAATGGGAATACTTACAATTGGTGTTGTAACAAAACCATTTACATTTGAAGGTAAAAAACGTTTATCACAAGCAGAACGTGGAGTAGAAAGCTTAAAAGGAAAAGTAGATACATTAGTTGTAATTCCAAACGATAAATTATTACAAATAATAGATAGAAAAACATCAATAGTAGAAGCTTTCAAAATGGCAGATGATGTATTAAGACAAGGTGTTCAAGGTATATCAGACCTAATTGCAATTCCAGGTCTTGTAAACTTAGACTTTGCTGATGTAAAAACAATAATGCTTAACACAGGAATGGCACATATGGGTGTTGGTAGAGCATCTGGTGAAAATAGAGCAGAAGATGCTGCAAAACAAGCTGTTCAAAGTCCACTACTAGAAACATCAATAGAAGGAGCAAGAGGAGTTATAATAAATATCACAGGTGGAACAAACTTAGGATTACATGAAGT
>CAMMVE010000046.1 GCA_946500265.1 uncultured Clostridium sp. | reverse complement strand
AAATAAAGCTTAATTTCTCTAAATTATGCTCTCTCTCTCTCTCTCTCTCTTACAACATCAATGGTTTGCTGGCTTTTCGTTTCTTTCATTAGTGTATGTCTCCTTTAATTTTTCTTTTACTAATCTATTTATTACTGACTCTCAGTACATGTCTATTCTATCTTATTAGGATAATTTTTGCAATATATTTTTCCTAATTTTTTATAAATTTTTTATAAATTCCAAAAGTTATTACTCCTATAAATGTGATAAATGAAACAGCATAAGATATCCACATTAAAGCAGTTCCGTTATAAAGTACTGTTATATTTCCATTCATATCTTCACTTAAATTAATTGCAACGAATCCATTGTCCGATTCGTACAAATCTAATTCTCTCATGTCCCCATTTATATCTGTAAATTGGGCTGTATATCCAAGATAATATATATATGGAAGTTCTATAACTGTGTCATTTTTAACATTTGAAATATCTATACTCATTTTGCAACCATTTTTTTCTTCATTTTCTATCTGTGCACTTCCATTTAATATATATGTCTTATTCTCTCTTTGTTTGATGTAATCTAAATGTTCAAATGCTTTACTAGGTAAATATTCAAATGAAGCACATCCAGCATGAACTCTACCCGTATATTCATTCACGCTTACTGCTGGCCATAAAGCTTCTTCTTTCCATTTTTTCTCATAGCTAATATTTTTCTTAGCTAATGGAACAATTAATAGTATTGTAATAACGCTTAATACTAATACATCTACCATTTTAAAGTTTTTAATAACTAAAGAAAAATTCACAGCCGCTATAAATGCAAAGAAAAATGTAGAAAATTCTAATAACCTAAAGGTAAATTGCAGCATTTTCAATGTAGCTGGAAGCTTTTCAAATGGGAAAAATCTAAGTGAAAATACCACACACAAAATTCCGGCCACTAAAGAAAACCAATATATTTTCTTTATATTATCATCTAATTTTTTATATGCAAAAATTGTAAATACTAATCCAATTATACTTACTAACCCTATTTCAAAACTCAAACTGTTTGCTTCAGTATATACCAAATCTATTGGATCAACTTTATAAAAAACTAATGCATCAGTTCTCTCCATTCTGCCATCTTTGAAAACTTCATAATCTGTAGAAATTCGGTGTTCAAGAAGCGGTACAGTGTAAAAACTTGTAAGTAATAGAATTAGTAAAATGTCTATCCCCAGTATTTTAAGTACTTGCTTGTCTTTTAACTTCTTAATATTTACAAGTAGATATATAAAGCAAATTATTGCTACATACATTGCTATTACTATTTGTGATAGTATTAATCCTACTGCTCCCAAGCACAGTGGCAAACTTTTTGTAAAACTTTTCTCCTCTGCATTAAATATATTATACATTCCATGAAAAACAAGTGGAATAAATATAAATGTTGCAAGTTCTGCTATAGCAACTCTGTTGTACATATCTGTTAAATGATATGGTGCAAATGTATAAATTGCACTGGCTAGCAGTGCTGTATATCTGTTTTTTGTAACTTTTTTAACGAACTCATACATGGTAATTCCAGAAAGAAATGTTATTAAAAACATAAAAATCTTTAATATAATTTCAAATGAATTCGTAAATATAGTAAATATTAATGGAATATATGAGGTAATAGGACTATAGAATATATTCCATGAATATCCAAAGCCATTGCAGAAGTTAGACATAATAAGTGGTAGTATCTGTCCTTCTGCAATAGATTGCGTTGTTCCCATTAATCTTGCTATATGTTGTATACCATCATCACCATAAATGTTAAAGTCAGGTGAAAACAATGGTATACAAAAAATAATAGCAAAAATAAGTATTATGAAATAATCTTTGATTTTGTCCTTCATTTTCTTTATCCTTTCAGATAAACTAGTTTCACTTAGAAGCATTGAAACACTAGAGACACATTTAAATGTAGCCATATATTTCGATGAAATTAGTGGAACTTACTTATCTATAGTAAAACTACTTTTTAATTCTAATTATTCTTGAGTTTTTGATTATATCGTTTTCTATACCAAAATATATAAACTATAAATGAGATTAACGAAATACCAGAAATTGCATACGCAGTTTTGTCCAATACTGTTGCTGTATATTTTACATTAATTTGTCCCTCTTCTATATCTTCTGGAATTTGTATTTGCAAAAATCCGTATTCAGATTCAAATGCTTCTAATTCTATTTCCTGATTATCATATTTAAGAGTTATAGTATATCCTGGGTAGAAAAAATATGGTAATTCAAGATTTGTATTTTTGCTTATATTTGCAATATTAAAACTTAGTTCTAGCCCATATTTATTTTCATTTAATATGTCTGCATTTCCAGAAACCACTTTCACCTTATCATCTCTTTCAATTAAATACTCTCTTTGTTGCAAAAGTGCTTTCAAAGGCAAATTATCTCTATTTATTGAAAAGTAATTTATTTGAGGATTAGCATATATAGACTGTTCATACCATTCATCTTTTGATGTATCAGTTTCCTTATATCTACTTAAGGTTGAAACCGTAAATATTCCTATTATTACAAATACAATAATGTATGCTATAGTTCTTAGCCAGTCTTTTGAAATATATTTCATAATGTAATAGAAATTTATTCCACATATTGGCGTTAAGAAGAAACATGCAAATCCTAATAATCTCCATGGATACTGTACAGTGCACATAAATCCCGGCATAAAATCCCATAAGAATAAATTTGTACACATATATAGCGAAATTATTCCTAAAATTATATTAGTAATATAAAAATCTCTATACTTTTTGTCCATTTTTTGATAAGCAAGAAGTCCTAAAAAACAAAATGTTATAAAAGGTATTCCTAATACAAAAGATACTCCATTTTCGTCATATTCTTTATCTTTTAGAAATTGCCATGGTTTAATAGTTTTTTCTGATACATTTTCCGGAGCTGTTCTCATAACTCCTGGCTCTAATATTGAATAATCTGCTGACATTTTAAATTCAAGCATTGGAATTAAAAGTAGTGCAGTTACTAATAAAATAAATATTACATTTATAACACATTTTATAATTACATCTTTTTTGAAAAAGCTTTTCAAGTTAAACAATATATATATTAAGCAGAAAAACGCAGTATATAATGTAGATATTGTATGTGACAACATCAGTCCTATTGCTCCAATGGCAATATAATAATGTCTTTTTTTATCTCCATGAATTAAATTATATAATCCTTGGAAAACTATAGGAATAAATACAAACGCTGTAAATTCTCCGATAGCATATCTATTAAATAAACATTCAAACCTATATGGGAAAATCATGTAAAAAATTGCTGAAAGAAAAGCAATTCCTTTATTTTTTGTCACTTCATTTATAAAATTATACATGAAAATTCCAGATAAGATTACAGTTAGCGGTGCAAATATTTTTAAACCTATAGCAAAAGAGCCCGCAATAATCCCTAATATATATGGAATATATGTAACAAGTTGAGGATAAAATGTCATCATACTATATCCCCAATTTTTACAAAAAAATGGAAAAACTAAAAAAGGAAAACTACTTCCGCCTTCTATTGAATAATCAAGTCCAATTAATCTTAACAAATGAAATTTGCCATCATCTGTATAAAAAATTTGCATCCAAAAAAATGGAATTGATATCAGTAATCCTATTATAATTATAAAGATATAATGCATATATCTCTTTGTCTTAATTTTTTCTATTGCATTTCCTAATATTTTTTTCATTTGATATTTACTCCTTTAATTGTCAATTTAGCTTTTTCTATTTTCTAATATGTAATTTTTCCTTCTAGAAGGTCATCATTATCTATCCATTCTTGAATATCAATTATTTTATATCCCATTTCGTTATTTTCGCCCACAATAATTTTCTCGATTCCAGCATTAATAATAAGCTTTCTACACATTTGGCATGAATTAGAACCATTTTCATATTCTCCTGTTTCGGGGTTATATATAGTTAAATATAAAGTTGCGCCTATCATATCTTTTCTTCTAGCACTAATAATAGCATTCTGCTCTGCATGAACAGACCTGCAAGCATCATAACCTGCATGTCTTAAATTAGGGAAAAATTTTTTCTTTGTACAATATCCTAGTTCATTACAATTTTTTCTTCCTCTTGGCGCGCCATTATATCCTGTTGAAATAATCTCATCATTATTAACAATTACACAACCTACATGTTTTCTTAAGCATGTGCTTCTATCTGCTACAGCTTTTGCTATATTTAAGTAATAATTTACTTTATCAATTCTTTGTTCCATATGATATTTCAGTCCTTTTTGACGATTTGCTCCAATTATATCATTTATGTTTCTTTGTAGCAATAAATTTTTGTATTTTTTCTTTAAATAGTAGTTAATATATTCAAAGCCTCAAATATATATTGAGGCTTAAATAATAAACTTATAATTAACACCAATAAAAAGCACCTTAAAATATTACTAATTTTAGGTGCTCCTATAAAATACAATTAAATTTTTATAAATTAGTTTTCTGATTTAGCAACTACTTCTTTTCCATCATAATATCCACATGAAGGACATACAGTATGTTGTTTAATCAATTCGTGACAATGTGAACATTCAACTAGATTTTGATTTTCTAGTTTCCATGTTGATCTTTTTAATCCTGTTCTTGCTTTTGACCATCTTCTTTTTGGTTGTGCCATTTTTATTCCCTCCTTAAAATTATCTATTGTATATGTATATACTTTCTCTTAATTGATACTATAAGATTATACTAATTTTTTTTATTTTTGTCAATAGCAGTTACATTTTTATTAAAATATTCATATATTAAAAAAGAAAATATGGTTTATAGATATTTCCATCAAAAAATCTAAATTTATTTAAAGGATGGATATTTAATGTGTGGTTTTGTTGGCATCGTAAATTTTAAAGAAAACATTGGCTCTAAAAAAGATGTGTTAATTAGTATGAACAATACTTTACAAAAAAGAGGACCCGATGAATGTGGATATTATGCATCCGACAATGTTTTATTTGGGCACAGAAGATTAATTGTTATTGACCCAGATGGCGGAAAGCAGCCAATGAGTTATAAATATAATGGCAATATATATTCTATAACATATAATGGTCAGATATATAACACAGATGAACTTAAGAAAGACTTGGAGGAAAATAATATAGAAATAGAAACACGTTCAGACACCGAAGTTCTTTTGAAATCATATATTTTATATGGAGAAGCAGTTATTGATAAATTGAATGGTATTTTTGCTTTTGCTATATATGATGACAAGAACAAAAAAGTCTTTATGGCACGTGACCATTTTGGTGTAAAACCTTTTTATTATACAATTTATAACAATAATCTAATATTTGCATCAGAGGTTAAAGCTATTTTAAAATATCCGGGAATAGAACCTATATTGGATGAGCAAGGTATTAGTGAAATGTTTGGCATAGGTCCTGCACACACAAATGGGATAACTGCTTTCAAAAATATATTTGAACTAAAACCTGCAAATTATATGGTATATAATGAAGATGGTATTCATATAAAACGATACTGGAAATTAAAGAGTAAACCACATGAAGATAATCTAGAACAAACATCTGAGAAAGTATTGTTCTTGTTAGAAGATTCCATTAGAAGGCAACTTGTTTCTGATGTTCCTTTATGCACTTTTCTTTCCGGAGGACTTGATTCAAGTATAATTACATTATATGCCTCTGAATATTGCAAAGAACATAACTTACCTACTTTAAATACTTATTCAGTTGATTATATAGATAATGATAAAAATTTTCAAAAAACAGACTTCCAGCCTAATTCCGATAATTATTATATAGATTTAATGCAGTCTAAATTAAAAACAAATCATCATGTGGTAATGCTTGATACTCCTGAACTTGCGAAAGCTTTAGAGGATGCAATGATAGCAAGAGACTTTCCTGGAATGGCTGATGTGGACTCTTCCCTACTTTTGTTTTGTAAAAACGTTAAACCAGAAGCTACAGTTACTTTAACTGGTGAATGCGCTGATGAAATTTTTGCTGGGTATCCTTGGTTTTTCAGAGAAGATGCATTGAGAAGCGGAACTTTCCCATGGTCAATTGCCATAAAAGAAAGACAAGAATTATTAAATCCTGAAATTGGCAAAAAAATAGATTTAAAAGAATATATCGACTATAGATATAATGAAAGTTTATCAGATGTTGAGTTATTAGATAGTGATAATACTGAAACGAATGAAAAGAAAAAAATATCACATCTAACATTGAATTGGTTTATGCAAACTCTTCTAGACAGATCAGATAGAATGGGAATGTATAATGGATTTGAAATAAGAGTTCCTTTCTGTGATTATCGTTTGGCAGAATACGTATGGAATATTCCTTGGGAAATGAAAGCTTTAAATGGAAGAGAAAAAGGATTGTTGCGTTATGTTATGAGAAACAAATTACCTGCAGAAATTGTAGATAGAAAAAAGAGTCCATATCCTAAAACATGGAATCCAACATATTTAAAAACTGTAAAAGAAATGTTAACAAAAATAATGGAAGACAAAAATGCTCCAATTAATACATTATTAAATAGAGAATATATAATGCAAATACTTGAGACGGATGGTAAAGCATTTACTAGACCTTGGTTTGGTCAACTTATGATGGGGATGTCAGATAATAACACGAATTTTTTAAATCTAATTTTAGTGTTCTTCATTTTATTTTTTATAATGAAGAACACTTTTTTCATT
>CAMMVE010000045.1 GCA_946500265.1 uncultured Clostridium sp. | reverse complement strand
CTGGTATAATGGCATAATAATTAATTTTATTATCTTCATTCAATTTTCTCCTCCTTTCTCTCTATTTTTTTATCTGATCTTGCACCACATAAAATTAGTGCGTAGAAAAAGAGGCTAACATTAGCCCCTAAAAAGAAACTGATTATATATCCAAGCATATTATCAACTCCGTTTTTATAAATTTAATAGACTTATTGTAGTAAAAATTCTAGTTCCCCAATTTTTTACTTTTTTAGGGGAATGCTGTAACCGTTGCAAATAAAGAGTTATATTACTTTATTTTCATAAATAACTGTTTTTCAAAATGTTCCCCAATTTTTTAAAAAAAGTTCCCCAGAAAAAAGTTATTTTTTTAAACTTTATCAACTTTTATTAAACTTTTTTAAACCTTTTTAAATTTTAGTAAAAGTCTTGAAGCATTGATATTGTTGTGTTATACTGATTTCATCATAGTATGAGAAGTCCCAAGTGTGCGACTACGAACCGGAAGGTCGGGGGTTCAAATCCCTCCAGTTGCACCAAAGCAAGAAACTGTCTAAATACTGGTATGTTAAGTGTTTAGACAGTTTTTTATATGGCAAATAATGCAAAAGCAATGCAATAATTTTAAAGAATATCTATTCTTTTTTTCTATGATATGTTCCATCCTTATATACAAACAAGTCTCCTTCTTTTGCAGCTTCATATAAATCTTGTGGAAAATCTATTTCTTCAATACCACTAATTTCTCCATTTGAGTTATTATTCAAATCATATAACCAAATTCTACCTAAATATTTTTCTCCAACTTCATACGTATGCCCATCAATTCTATTGTCATCAAGATACTTTTTTTGCTCCTCAATTTTTTCAAGTATCATATTATTTATTTTTTCTTCAATAATTTTCGTTGCATCCATGTCTAATACGAAACCATTATTTTGCTTTCTTAGAACACTACCCAATTCGGAGCCCTGAGGTAAATCTTTAGGTTGCATTGTTATTGTTTCATTATTTTTCTCAGGGTTACAACTACATAAAATATAAGAATCTTTTTCCTTGGTGCTTGTATTATAAATATAATACATTTCACTTAATTCCTGAGTAGATTTGGCATAATCTTGCAAAATATTATTTCTTTCTGATAACATTTCGTTTCTATATATTGAAATTATTTTAGTATTATAAAGTGTTAAATCATCAGCAAGCAAGTTATTCCATGTAGAACTTGTAATAGGTCTTTCTAATGTGTTAGAGGCGTTATTTTTCAAATGATTCGAAAGTTCATTTATAAAATTCTGCACAAAATCATTCTCCTTTAAATTATTAAAAAAATTGTTTATTAAATCTAAGCTCAATATAAAATCACTCCTTTGTAAATTTATGCATTGTGGGAATTTACTATTGAAAAATAGTAATAAGAATTAAACTAGAGTGATTATATATTATTTTACATAAAATTGCAACACCTTTACATAAAAATATAAAATGCATTAAAATTTAAATTGTAATAATTATTCTGCATGACTTTCTCCTGTTGCATAATCTAAAACTATTCCTGGCTGAACGTTGTAACAGTAAACATTGAAGCAAATACCCTCTCCATTATCTTCAACTGACCATGCTTCCATTTGCACTCCACTTGCTAAAAGGTTATTACCTTCATAAACTGGTGTTACTCTATATAAAACATGGTTATCTTCATTATTATCAATATATTCTGCTATTTTATTTTCAAATGGTAACATTCCTTCTGTATTTAAATATCTTGTGCCCGTGATTAAATTTCCTTTATTTGCATTTTCATTTGAAAGTTGCCAACCAATCAAATGGCAACGATTATATAGATATGAACCATCATATTTTTTTTGAACCCATCCAGAAAGGTTATCAACACTTCCTATATCTCCACGTTCTTCGTTGTCTTTTGGCATTGTTTCTTTACAAATATTAGCGAATGCTACACCACTTCTTCCTAAACTATCCCATTCGCTGTATTTCTCAAATGCTTTTGTTGTATAATCCTCCTCATCAAAATAAGGGATATTTTTATTAATTTCTACATAAGGACTTGATGAATATTCAGGGATGGTAGATAAATCAAAAGATATCTCTTGTTCATATATATTTCCAGTACTAGCTGTGTTTGTAGAATCAGCTTTAGGACCAAAATATCCAAAAACCGCAATACAAATTAGTATAATAACTCCAATTATACCTTGACTAATATTTTGAACCTTATTTTTTCTTCTTTTGCTCATACATTTATCCTTCTTTCTATAAAAAATATCGTAATTCTAGCCTGATTTTATCATAATAATATACTGAGTAACTATTAAAACCAACTGTCTTGATATTATCATAAAAGAAAATATTCAGCAATATTAATATTTAAAAGCTAACAATAACCAGCAAACTGAATAGTATATATAAGGTGATGCAAATGAATGAAGATAATAACATAGTTCCTATAGATATTCCGTATTCATCAAAAATTTTATATGATAATGTAGAAAGGCTAAAAGCAAGATATAGCTTCTTAAGGTTTGGAAATATAGGATACAGTGTACTTGGAAAGCCAATACCATATATAAGAATAGGAAATGGGTCAAACGAAGTAATGTATAGCAGTTCGATACACGCAAATGAGTGGATTAACTCGATTTTACTTATGAAATTTGTTGAAAATTTTTCAAGAGAATATGAAAATAATGGTTTTATTTATGGATATAGTGCAAGAGAAATATTTAATTATGCATCAATTTATATAGTACCAATGGCTAACCCTGATGGAGTTGATTTACTAACAGGGCAATTTTCAGAAAATACAGGGATATATAATCAATTCAAAGATATTTCATTAAATTTTCCGAATGTTCCATTTCCAAATGGTTGGAAAGCAAATTTCAATGGTGTGGATTTAAATTTACAATTTCCTGCTGGATGGCTAAATGCAAAAGCTATAAAATACGCAATGGGATATAATAAACCATCTCCTAGAGACTTTGTTGGGTATGGCCCATTAACAGAGCCAGAAGCACTTGCTTTATATAATTTTACATTAGTACATGATTTTAGGCTAATTCTAGCATACCATACTCAGGGAGAAGTCATTTATTGGAAATATGCGGATTATTCGCCAGAAGATTCACAAGAAATAGGGGAGAGATTTGCAGAAGCAAGTGGATATTTGCTAGATATAACTCCACCAGAATCAGCATTTGCTGGATACAAAGACTGGTTTATTCAAGAATATAACAGACCGGGGTACACAGTAGAAACAGGACTTGGAGAAAATCCGCTACCACTATCACAATTTGAAAAAATATATAGAGATAATATTGGGATTTTAGTATTAGGAGCTATATTATGAAAAAAATGTTATGTTTAAATTTTTTAAATCTAAACATAACATTTTAAAAATTATAATCTATAAATCTAATCATATAAAACACTATATGTAAAGTCCGAATAATTTTAGAACAAATACAAAAGCATAATAAATTGCCATTGTAATAAAGAAAGTTTTAATAACTTTATTATCTTCTTTTTCTTCATATAGAGCTTTTATTGCAAAATATACTAAAACAGCTGTAAGTACAGAGCATAGTCCAGAATATGAACTTGTGAATTTGCTTATATTACTATTTATATTTCCTAATAAAGAAATTACACTTGCAGTTGCTACAGGAGCATATGCAACTATTAATGTGCTTGCAATTGTTAAATAATTTTTCTTTTTATTTTTCATTAATAAGAAAATTATTAGTGAAATTACAGCAATTATTACAGCTGGTGTTAAAATAGCTGTGAACATGCTAAGGATTTCTCTAAAAGAATTTCTGAAATATGTTGCTGATGTCCAATATTGTGCATCCATTACATTAGAAACTATTGAAATAATTCCTCCAATTAATTCAGCAAGTATCCAAGTAGCAAAAATAATTACAACTACTATCCAGTATTTTTTAGGTGCTTGAGATACTTTTTTTACCTCATCATATGGTGTTTTAAAAATATTTACGAAAAATTCTTTTACTGCACCTGTAGCATTGTTAGAATTGTTATTCTTTGTTTTAGTTCCTTTAGCTTTAGCTGTTTCATTAGTTGTATTTTTTGTTTCTTCCTTAGCCGTTTCATTAGTTGTGCTTTTGATTTCTTCTTTTACTTCTTCTGTATTAGCATTATTGTTTTGTTCGTTATTTTCTTCCATTTAAACACATCCTTTCTTTTATTTTGCTTTAAGCATATATATATTAAACTACAAAAAAGCAAATTTGTAAATAGTTTATGCATTTAATATATATTAAATTATTGGATATAATATTAACAAAATCTAAAATTTATATTGAAAAATTATGTTTAGATGATATAATATAAACGAAAATAACAGTTTTAGTAATACTTTAATGTACGAGAAAATGTAATAATATACACAGTTATAAAGGTTTATAGGTAGAGCCTTAAAAATCTAAATAACAAGAAAGGAGCGTATGATTAAATATCATACAAGTGATAATATGGCTGAAAATAAAGAAGTAGAAATGCTTAAAGAAAAACTTTTTGACAAAAAGGAAAATGGATGGAAATCTGTAAAAAACACAGATGAAATTTTTAACTATGCAAATACTTATATGGATTTTATGAATAAATCGAAAACAGAAAGAGAGATTATAAAAAGTAGTAAGCAAATTGCAGATAACAAAGGTTTTAAAGATATTAATGATGTAGAAAACTTGAAACCTGGGGACAGAGTTTATTATATAAATAGAGACAAGAGCATGTATTTAGCAATAATTGGAAAAGAAGATATATCAAAAGGCTTAAATATAATTGGAGCACATGCTGACTCACCTAGACTAGATTTAAAGCCTAATCCACTTTATGAAGATGGAGAATTTGCATATTTTAAAACACACTATTATGGAGGAATAAAAAAATACCAATGGACAACAATTCCACTTAGTATACATGGAGTTATAGTAAAGACAAATGGAGAAAAAGTTGAAGTAAACATTGGTGAGGATGATAAAGATCCAATATTTACTATAACAGATTTATTACCACATCTAGCACAAGACCAAATGGAGAAAAAGTTAAAAAATGGAATTGACGGAGAAGATTTAAATCTTTTAATTGGTAATATACCATATGATGATAGCACACCAGAAGGTGTAAAATTAAATGTTTTAAATATCTTAAATAAAAAATATGGAATAACAGAAAGGGACTTTTTAAGTGCAGAAATAGAACTAGTTCCTGCAATGAAATGTAGAAGTATGGGACTTGATGAAAGCATGATAGCAGGATATGGACAGGATGATAAAATTTGTGTATATACAGAGCTTACAGCATTAACAGATATGGAAGAAGTTCCAAACACTACAGCAGTATGCATTATTTCTGATAAAGAAGAAATAGGCAGTATGGGAAATACAGGAATGGAATCACATGTATTTGATATGTTCATTTCTGAAATACTAAATAAATTAGGTTTAAATAAGCCAAACTTATTAGAAAAAGTATTCTGCGCATCAAAAATGCTATCAGCAGACGTCGATGCAGGATTCGATCCTATATATGCAAGTGTTTCTGATAGAAACAATGCAGGATATATAGGTAGAGGAATAGCAATGAACAAATATACTGGTGCAAGAGGAAAATCAGGTGCATCAGATGCAAATGCTGAATTTGTAGCAAAAATCAGAAAAATATTTGAGGAAAGCGATATTAAATATCAGATATCAGAACTAGGAAAAGTAGATGTTGGAGGAGGAGGTACAATAGCGTACATCCTAGCAAACAAAGGAGTAGACGTAATAGACTGTGGAGTATCAGTACTTTCAATGCATGCTCCATATGAAGTAACAAGCAAATTTGATTTGTATGAAGCATATAGAGGATATAAAGCATTCTTCGAAAAGGGATAAGTGGATTAAAGTGATTAATCTTAAAATGAAACCAAATTATAAAATAAAAATGTTTTATAATTTGGTTTCATTTTTTATGCATTGATATTTGAAAAACTGATCTATATAGAGTGAACAATTATGAGACATTATTTATAGCGTAAATAATGTATGTACCTATAAGAATAACAAAAATCTCACAAAAACATATAATATTATAGGAGGAGAAGAAGAATGAGTGATAAAGTATATGATATATTAAAGATTATCTCTCAAATAATATTGCCAGCTATCGCCGCTTTATATGTAAGTATAGCGGGAATATGGGGCTTACCATTTTCTGAGCAAATTGGTGGAACAGTTATGGCAATAGATACTTTTTTAGGAGCAATATTAATGATATCGAATAAAAATTATAAAAAGAAGAAGGGAGAGCAAGAGGATGTCAATTAATGGAATAGATGTAAGTGAATTCCAAGGCAATATTGACTGGAATAAAGTTAAAGGGGATGGTTATGAATTTGCAATTTTAAAGTTTGGAAATATATATGACTATGATGATAATTATAAAGATAGCAAGTTTGAAATTAACTATAATAAGTGCAAAGAATTAGGAATAAAAACAGGATTATATATTTATAATTATTGTAATACTGTCCAAACTTTAAGAGATGGATTAGACTGGATGTTTGATAAATTGGGAAATAAAAGCTTAGAGTTGCCTATTTTCCTTGATATGGAAGACCAAGACATTCAAGGAGAAACAAGGGAAAGTTTAACAAATCAGTGTAATGAGTTTGGAAGATTCGTAAAAAATAAAGGTTATCAAGCGGGAATATATGCAAATGCAAACTGGTTGAAAAATGAATTGAATATGGGTGAGTTTGATGATGATTTATCAATATGGGTCGCTCAATATCAGGTAGATGAACCACAAATTTCAAATCCAGATATATGGCAGTATACAAGTTCAGGAAAAGTAAATGGAATACCAGGTAATGTGGACTTAGATTATCTTTATAATGAAGACATAATTAAAGAATCTGGAACAGGCGAAGATGATAAAAAAACTATAGATGAACTTGCGCAAGAAGTTATAGATGGAAAATGGGGAAATAACAAGAAAAGAAAGAAAAAACTAGAGGCAGCCGGATATAATTATGATGAAGTGCAAGATAGAGTAAATGAAATCTTACTTGGAAATATCAAAGAGCCTATTACAGAGGTTGCAAAAGATGTTATTGCTGGAAAATACGGAGACGGAACAGAAAGAAAAGAAAAATTAGAAGCTGCAGGATATGATTATGATACAGTTCAAGCGAAAGTTAACCAACTATTGGGGGCTGAAGTTACTAAAACTTATACAGTAAAAGAACGGAGATACTTTATCTGAGATAGCATCAAAATACAAAACAACAGTGGAAAAACTAGTAAACGACAACAACATTGAAAATGCCAACCTAATCTATCCAGGACAAAAAATAATCATAAAATAAATAAAAAAGTCATACAAAACATTGATATTTCAATACTTGTATGACTTTTGACATATGGTGAGCCAGGAGGGATTCGAACCCCCGACACCAGGCTTAGAAGGAATGTGTACTTATTCCCTACTAAGCATCATACAACTTTGTAAAGG
>CAMMVE010000044.1 GCA_946500265.1 uncultured Clostridium sp. | reverse complement strand
AATCTGCTATTGTTATGTTTGTAAAAGCAAATTTCGGAAACGTAGATATAAAAGATAAAGAATTAGCACAAAGAACATATAGTCTTCTTTGTGCTAATTTAGGTCTAAGTGAAGGTTATAAGGTGGTAGATAGTGATGCGTGATGTAAGTTGTAAATTACTACATGTTGATTCTAAACAAAATAATATTGGTGTTCCAATTCCTCAAAAGCCAGTAGAAATAGAAATTCCCATTATAAAAGTAGAAGAAGTATATAGAAGCGAGTTTTATGAAGCTAATGAACAAGGCTACAAACCAACATTAAGACTTCGTATAAGTAGCTTAAATTACAACAATGAAGAAGAATTAATATATATGGGAGTTACTTACACAATAATAAGAGCTAGTGAGCCGTATGCCGACGAAACGGTTCTGATATGTGAAAGGAAAGTAAAAAATGTCTAATAACACAAAGCCAGAAAACTTGCATAAAGCATTAAAGGAATACTTGGAAGATTATCTTGAAGACATTGAAGAAGATGTACAAGTTTCAACAGATACTGTTATAAAAGAGGCAAAGGAAGAACTTGTACAAACGAGTCCGAGGAGTGGGCTTGCTAGAAATACTAAATATTATAAAGGTTGGGCAATAAAAAACGGAGGAAGAACTAGAAAAGGAAGGTATTATAGCAAAGTTATTTGGAACAAAACCAATTATCAGTTAACGCATCTTTTGGAAAATGGACATCATACAAGAGACGGGACAGGATGGGTAGAAGCTCAGCCACATATTGGAAAAGTGCAAGAAAAATATGGAGCTGAATTTTCAGATTTGTTAAAACAAAAAATTAAAAGGAGGTCAAAATGACATTAGAAGAAAAATTAGAAGACTTAAAGAAAAGGTGCGAAACAGCCGGATTTCCATATGCGTACGGAAAGTTCGAAAAACCTACGCCACCTCCTCACTTAATAGCAGTAATTGCAACAGCAGATAATGTGATGGCCGATAATATAGTCTACTACAAACCAACACCAATTAGACTCGACTACACATACACTTTAAAAGATTTAAAACAACAAGAAAAAATAGAAAATGAAATTCTAGGCGATATCGCTTGGAATAAAACTGAAGAAGCTTACATTCAAACTGAACAAGTTTGGCAAGTAAGCTATTATTTTGTAATATAAGGAGGAAATGAAAAATGGGAGAAAAAAACAAAATTAAATTTGGACTAAGCAATGTACATATCGCTAAACAAATAAAAGGCGAAGATGGAGAAATAACGTATGGTACACCGTTTAAAATTCCAGGTTCAGTAAATTTAAGCCTAGATGCCGAAGGAGATAATTCTCCATTTTATGCAGACAATATAAAATTTTTTGATTCTTATGCAAACAATGGATATTCTGGAGAATTAGAAATAGCAAAACTACCAGACCAATTTTTGCAAGAAATATTAGGACAGACTGTCGATAGCATAGGTGGAGTTCTAGAAACAATAAATGACAAAATGTCACCTTTTGCTTTCATGTATCAAATAGAAGGAGATCAGACTGGAACTAGATTCTGCTACTATAATACAACAGCTTCAAGACCATCTACAGAAGCATCAACAAAAGAAGATACTATCACACCTAACACAGACAAACTATCAATAACTACTTCTGCTCGAGAAGATAATGGAAGCGTTAGATATAAATTAGCACTATCAGATACAAATAAAACACAATACGACAAGTTTTTCGATGCTGTACCAGAACCACAAGAAGCAGTGTAATTTTATACACTGCTTCAATTTACCAATGGAGGAATTTATGAAAAAAATAAATATATGTGGAAAAGATTTTGATATAGAATGCAATGCATTTACTTTTGTAGAGTACAGAAAAAAATTTAAAGATAGAGGCATTTTTGAAGATTTTGGAATAATAAATAATTTTATGACTATGCAAGTTTTACTAACTAAAAGTTTGAAACAGAAAAACCCAAACATAACGCAAGAAGAAATTATTAAAGAAACATCTAGACAATTAATAACGTATTTAGATGATTACATAGAAGCTGTTACAAGAATAGGTTATATTTGCTGTTATTCCGCAAATCAAAGAATCGGGGAATATGAAGAATGGCTTAAAAATCTCACAAGAATTAACACAAACGACACATGGATTGTTGAGGTAACGGAACTTGCCGTGAATTGCTTTTGTGGACGAGAAGGTATTTGAAAAAATTGAAAAGTATACAGAAGATAAAAGTGCAGGAAAAACCATATTTCCAGAGCACGATTTTCTAGCAGCTTGTCTAAAAATTGGCTTAAAGATAGACGACTTAAAAATACTAACATATATAGATATATTAAAAATATTTATATCTTTTTTGAAAAACAGGACAGAAGATGAGGATAAAGAAATAAAAGAAGCTACATCAAAAGATATTCAAAATCTAGTAGCGAGAATGTAGGAGGAAATATGGCAGGAACAGTAAAAGGAATAATAGTAGAAATAGGAGGAGATACATCGGGTCTACAAAAAGCTTTAAAAAATGTTAATTATAGTACGTCTAGTTTAAGTAAGGAACTTAAAAATGTAGATTCTTTACTTAAACTAGACCCTTCTAATACGGAAATGGTAGCTCAAAAACAGAAGGTTTTAGCCAAAAATATCGAAGAAACAATCAATAAATTAGAAATATTAAGAAGTGCACAAGAAGAAGCAGATAAACAAATCGCTAATGGTGTAAATATTTCAGAAGAAAATTACAGAAGTCTGCAAAGGGAAATAATTAACACAGAAAGCAAATTAAAGAATTTGCAATTACAGTCTAGTAAGTGGACAAAGGCAGGAAAAGAACTAGAAGAATTTGGAACTAAAGTATCTAATATCTCAAGCAAAATAGATAACTTGGGAAACACTTTAACAACATCACTTACACTACCTGTTCTGGCTATAGGAACTGCAGCAGTAGGTACAGGAAATGAGTTTGAAGCTCAAATGAAGCGAGTACAAGCTATTGCAGGAGCTACAAAAGATGAATTGGAACAATTAACTGACCAAGCTATGGATTTAGGAGCAGAAACAACATTTAGTGCTACGCAGGTTGCTGAAGGCATGGAAAATTTAGCAAGTGCTGGCTTTAACACACAGGAAATTATGGAAGCTATGCCAGGTCTATTGGATTTAGCGGCTAGTTCTGGAGCGGATTTGGCAACAAGTTCTGAAATTGCAGCTAGTGCGATAAGAGGTTTTGGATTAGAAGCAGGCACTAGTGCACATGTAGCCGATGTTTTTGCAGAAGCTTCTGCTAGAACTAATGCACAGGTTGAAGACATGGGATATGCAATGAAGTATATAGCACCGGTTGCCAATACCATGGGATTAAAGTTAGAAGAAGTAGCAGCTGCAATTGGTATTATGTCCGATGCAGGTATAAAGGGAGAACAAGCAGGAACTACTTTAAGAGGAGCTCTAGTAAGACTTACAAAACCAACAGATAAGATGCTTGGAGTCATGGAAGACTTAGGAATAAGTTTTTATGACAACGAAGGAAAAATGAAATCTTTAACAAAAATAGTTTCTATGTTAAGCAAAGCGACAGAAAAATTAACGGACGAGCAAGAACAAAATGCACTAACTACGCTATTTGGAACCGAATCTCTATCTGGAATGGTAGCTTTGATAAATAGAGGAGCAGATGATCTATCAGATATGACAAAATCCTTTGAAGAATGTGATGGGGCAGCTCAAGATATGGCTGATACAATGCTCGACAATACAAAAGGAGCGTTTGAGAGTTTAAGTGGTTCTTTAGAAAGCGCTGGGATTGCAATTCAACAGACCTTAGCACCAGAAATAAAAGAACTATCAAAATGGCTTCAAGATCTAGTGGATGATTTCAATGATTTATCTGATGAAGAAAAACAAAATATAATTCAAACAGCTTTACTGGTTGCAGCTATAGGTCCAGCTGTTAAGATACTAGGAACATTTGGAAAAACAATAGGAAATACATCTACAGGAATAGGAAAATTCTCTAAAGCTATGGCGGTCGCGAAAACAGGTACAGTGTCTACCGATGCAAGCATAAACACCTTAGCAAAAAGATTAGGCTTTTTAACAACGCCAACTGGATTAGCAACTACTGCTGTTGTAGCTTTAACTACAGCATTTGTTGCAAGTAAAGTAGCAGCTGAAAAAGAAAAAGCTTCTTTAGGAGGTCTAAGAGAAGAGGTAGATAAACAATCTGAATCTTGGGAAAAATTACAAAAAAGCAGAAATGAGAATTTGTCAAATACTCTAACAGAGATAGAAACTACAAAAAAATTGGTAGATGAATTAGAGCAAATTGTTGAAGAAAACGGAAAGGTAAAACAAGGATATGAAAATAGAGTAAAATTTATTTTGAATCAACTTAATAGTGCTCTTGGAACAGAATATAAATTAAATGGTAATATAATAGAACAATATCAACAATTGAAAGAAAATGTAGACAAATTAATAGTATCAAAGAAAGCTGAAGCGGTACTAAATGCTTATCAAGAAGAGTATGGTGTAGCTATAAAAGAGCAGTCAAAAGCAACAGAAACTTTAGTAGGCTTAAGAAAAAAATTAGCAGAAGTTTCAGAAGCAATGGCGAATGGTGATTACAAAACCAGACGAGAAGCCGAAAGACTATATAGTAGCATAGCAGAGGAAATTAGGAAGCAAACAGATTTAGTTAGCCAGTACGGAAAAACAATTGAAAATGTAGAAAATTTGCAGACTGCCAGTATAACAGGCAGCGTTGAACAAATAGAAGAAGCAATTACAGGATTAACGACTTCATACGATAGAGCGACCCAACAGACAAAAGAAAATCTTGTACAACAAATACAAAGTCAAACTGAATATGTAACATATATAAAAGAAAGTTTGAGAGATGCAGAGAAAACAAATGATACATATCAGCAAAACATATTAAATAGTCAGCTTGAAACAGAACAAAAAAAATTAGAGAGTCTCACAAACAGTTTACTGGAACAAACTTCTACCGTAGAAGAATTGAGCGATGAACAATTAAATGCATGGAAAGCAATAGCTAATTCAAGTTATGAAGAATATGAAAAAGCTATGATGAAGCTTCCAGAAGCAACTCGTAAAAATATACAAGAAGCTACAGGGGTTTTAACTTTTGACACGACCCTCCAAGATGCAGCAGCTGGCACTGCAACAAGAGCTACTATAGATTTTGGACAAAATTTGAATATATTAAGTGAAACAGTAAATTCAATAAAAAACACACAACAACAAGTAAATAATGATTTTAGTATTCCTAACGCATTCAAAGAGCAAGCAAAAAAAAGTGATGATAATTTTAAACAATATATAAATTATACAGAAGGCAGAAGAGCTACAAAAGACTATTTTGCTGGAGCTGAAAATGGAAGCAACGATAGTAAGTGGGATTTTTGGGATTTGCTTTTTGGTATAGGAAGATGGGGAAATGAACAAATGAGAGCAGGTCTTGGAGATGGAAGCCCATCTAAACTAGCAGAAGAGGCATTAGTAGACTATTTTTTAGGCGCAGATAAGGGAGTTAAAAAACAGGGAAACAAAACAGTTTCTAATGTAGAAAAATATGCAAAAGAAATTAATTCTAAATTTAGTAAAAATTTGCAAAGTGCAAGTTTAGATATTAGTTCAAGCATTGGAGATATAAGCCAAAAGGTCATTAATGGAACAAGAACAGTCTTTACGACTCCAACATTAAATATTTATACGCAAGGACCTTTAAATATTAAAAAAGTAGCTGATGAGGTAAATAAATATTTTGGCAGTAAGTATTGAAAAAAATGAAAAAATGTAATACAATCCATTAAAAAGAGATGGAGGGGGGCATATGAAAAAGACTAATAAAACGAATTATATTTTTTACAGTAAAATGATTATAGTAGTCGTTTTGATTTTAATATCTATTATTGCATTTGCTTTTGGAGAAATTATATTTATGGTACAAGGAATAATTTTTTCCGTAGCTATATGGATTTGGTTTACAATTCAAGAGTTTAAAATAGAACTATTAGAAGAAATAAGCAATAAAATAAAACATGAATAAAAAAGCACTTACAAAATGTAGGTGCTTTTTTAATATTTAACAAAAACAAGGCTTTAGAATCGATTTCTGGGGCTTTTATTTTTTTAGTCATATACTTTTATGTCTAAAATGGAGGCAAAAATGGTAAGGAAATTTAAACTTATAAACGAAAAAGGGCAAGAATTTTCATTGATGAATATTCATGAAGCTTGTTTATTAACGGATCCATCTGGACTAGGTTATGAATACGATACAGGCTATCAACAATTAGGTAATACATTCGTTCAAACAGTCAGAAACATTACTCAAGGGAAAATTGAAGGAACAGCTAATTTCTTAAGTTACACCAATTATAAAAAATTTGTTGATTTTATAGAAGACTCTAATTCACTAAAATTCTCCTATAAAGTTCCGTTAGATGGCGTTTTGAAAGAATTTTTAAAAGAAGTAGAAATTCAAAGCTTAGGAAAATCGGAGATTCAATTAAATGGAATCATATCAGAGTCGATCGTATTTAATTGCTTGACACTATGGTACGAGGAAAACACGACTGTATACACTATCGTTCCTCAAACCAACGAAATACGTTGGAATTTTCGTTGGGATAGTAGATTTACAGATTATGATTTACGAAGACTTAGCTATATTAACAAAGGTCATGTCGAGGCGCCGGTTTTAATTGAAATAGATGGACACGTTGTAAATCCAGAAATACAGTTATATGTAGAAGGAGAATTATATCAAACCGTGAAAATAACTGCAGATATTGCTCAGTATGAAAAATTATTGTATGGCACAAAAGAAAACGACTTCTATATTAATAAGCAAAATACAGATGGCACTCTTACTAGTCTGTTTGATTTAGATCATATAAACTTTGAAAACGATAATGTAATACGTATTCCTAAAAATAGAAGCTGTGAATTAAGACTTACTGCTGATAACGAAGTATTGAATGCTAAAGTTACAATATTGCCTCAATATAAGGCAGTTTAGGAGGAAAACATGGCAGAAAGAAATCAAATGATTATAAATTTCAACGATAATTCTTACAACGTAAATTTTAACGATCAAAGTGGATATTATGAACTGGAACTAACAGCTCCGATAAATGGTGGAATTTATAATGCAGAAATTCATTTTACGGACCTCTTATTAAAGGAACATACTTCAAATCAACCAATACAAATATTCTTAAAAGAACCAATTATATTAGAAATGAACAAGGTCTTTATGTGGATATTTGATGGAATGGATTTTAAAGTTAAAGATATTGTAGAACTGTCTAATTATGAAATCAACATAGATGAGGAAACAAATGCTAGTAGCCTTATAAACGTTTTGAAAAAGACAACAGCAAAAGAAGAAGATATTGTTGCAATAAAAAAGAACAATGAAGTGGTTTATTGGGGAACTGTCGAAAACATTCAAAATGAAAATGGAGAAATGTTGTACGAATACACACTTAAGTATTTTACCAATATTTTTGACCAAGATATTATTTTAAAAAATGAAAACTTAATAAAAACTACTGGCGTAGAGGATTTTATAGCGGATGCCATCAACACCAATTTTGTTAAAAATACAGACACCTTTGTTAATAAAACTTTTTTAGAAGTAGTAGTAAAAACACATACAAAAAAACAGGTAAGCGTTTCAAATGTAGAAAATGGAATCTATAACTTGCACACCTGGATGACAAACTGTACTCAAAATTACGGAATTACTTATACTTTATCTATAATAAATAAAAAATTGAGATTAACACTAGAAAACAAAGAAATAAAAAAAGAACTTGTTGATACAATAGCTCAAAGTATCTCTAACTATAGTGAGGTTTTTGAAACTAATATAGTAAGTAAGGTCGTAGTTCTAACATCAACAGATACATATACTCTATACTTGCTAAACGACAGAACGACAACAACAGATATGACTAATAAAAATAGAGCGAAAGGAAAGACAGTAACCATTTATACAGAAAATTACGAAGACGCTAGACAAACTGCTTTAGATGAGATTAAGGCTAATTCTTACAATCATAATATAACGTTTGACTATTACAATAGAACTATTCTTGTAGGAACTCCTATAGCTATAAAAACGAAGGAATCAATTATATATGATACTTATATATCTGCAATTAAAATAACACCAGAAAAAATGACAGAGCACACTTGCGGAAATATAAGAACGAAGTTTATTGATAAATTATTAAAAGAAAGGAAAAAATAAAATGTTAAAAGGTCATGTTTTCTCAGAGCAATTGTTTGAAAATCCAATATTTGCTCTTTTTATTAATACTTTTTTAGATGGAAAAAATGGTGTAAGTAATAATTATTTGGAATCCATGAAAATAACATACAGTGGAAGTAACGTAACTATTAATAGCGGTGCAGCTTGTATTCAAGGGCGTTTTGTTGAAGAAGATACCTATACAACAATTGCTGCAGGAACTTCTGCTGCTTATTGCAAGCTTGTTATTGAATTAAATCTGGATGAGACTAATACACCAAGCGATTTTAAACAGGCAAGTTACAAGATTGTCAAAAGTACATCAGGATACCCAAATTTAACACAAAACAATATCGTGAAAAATAATAGTGGGATTTATCAATATGAATTAGCTAGGTTTAGAACTACATCCAGCGGAATTACTGATTTTCAAGATAAAAGAACCTTTTTTGATTTTCAAACGATTTACGAAGAAATACAGGAGGAATATGAGGCAAAATTAGACGAACTACAAGACGAGCTCGACACCTTAAAAAATCAGTATACTTATATGATAAAAGACGACGTAATGATGCCTTTTGAAGCAGAACTTACTATGAAAATTATGTATCATGTACAATTGCCGAGTGGGCTGAATTGGGAAAATGCTATTTTGCTCGGAATAAAATTTCAAAAAACTGAATCATCTCAATTTGTTGATATAGAAGATGTTAAAGGTGTTACTTATGAAAAATATGATAATGATGAAATACTGATTACTATAGATCCTCGTATTTTCGGAACAGGGAGTTTTGAAGTTAATCTAAAAATTGGGTATGTTAAAGTTTAGGAGGACGGTATGGCTACAAAGATAGTAGAACAGATAGTAGAACCTTCAAAAATAATATCGGGTTCTATTTTTAAAATAAAGGTAAAAGCAATACGATATATGACTTACGAAGAATTATCTAAACTGAAAGTTTCAGCACTAAGAACATATACAGTTTCTGAATTGAAAGGAGCGATAGTATGAAACAGATAGACTATAATATTCCTATTTTTGACGATAACGATGAAGCAGACTTGAATGAATATTCTAATAAAATGGCTCAAGCCATCAAGGAACAAGTAGACAAATTCGGAAATCCATTAATTTTTAAAGGAACAGTAACTACGAGCCAAGAATTGCCATCAGACGCACAATCTGGCTGGATTTATAATGTTAGTGATGAGAATAAGAATTATATTTACAATGGTACAGAGTGGGTAGTATATTCAGAAAACATTGATACAACTTTGTTTATAAATCAAAGTACAGTCTATTATGACGATTTAGACAATATAAAAGATAAAACCTCTTATTACTATACATCTGCATCTGCTACCAATAAACCGCCTCAAGCCAATGGAACAAATGGATATG
>CAMMVE010000043.1 GCA_946500265.1 uncultured Clostridium sp. | reverse complement strand
CCATTCTCTATTCTGATTTTCTAACTCCTTTAATCTCTCAAATTCCTTTATTAAATACAATTTAAAAACGGGACTAATTGCTGATGCAAATTCAAATGCAATATCTTTATGTGCATAAGTTCCACCATATTTTCCACGCTTTGAATATATTCTAATCGCATTTGTTTTATCACACCATTCAGTAACACTTAATGTAAATGTATGAAGTCCTGCACTTTTTCTAAACCCGTCGAATTCGACGGAATTAAAACTTGGATTATAAATTAACTCCCATGTTCCTAAAAATTCCAAAGTGATTCTATTTCTTAACCAATTTCTTATAATGTCGTCTGCTTTTGACTTTCCTTCCTTATATTTTCCGAAATCAGAAATACAAATATAATCATTATCATTTATATTGGCTATATTTACTTTAATATTTTGAACCTTTAATATTTTGAACTTCAATAATTTTATTATTCATGCATACTCACCTCTTTTTTATATAAAATGTAATAATCTTTTTTGAGGAAATGTTGATATTTCAATATTTTTAGCAATTTTTCCATAAATTCATCTCACCCAGTTGATATTTGTGCTATTTTTGTTGTTATTCATTTTTTGTACCTCCAATTTGTTATTGAATTTTTCCTAATAAAACGACACAGAGGTTCTACAATGTGAACCCCCGCGCCTATTAAATTTATTTAATTATAGAGTTCTGTAATTATTCTTATCTGCTCTCTCATCCAATTTTCTATCATAATCTTTATTCTTATAAAACCAGTCTGTTTTCTTGTCTGTTGGATTTAGTTTTCTACCTTTATCTAATAATACGTCAAACTCTGCAGCAATTGGAAGTATTAATCCGAAAAAGTTGAATAATACTGTCATTGCCATTGATGAATCAAATGTTCCATCAATTATACTCATCATATTTCCATAAAATGCAGGTCCATAGTATAGGAAATGAGCAAAAAGATATATTGTAGATGCTAATAATTTTCTTTTAATAAAAAAGCAAATACAAATAAATGTTATAAATAATAATGCTATTTCCATTGTCATATTACTTGGTACAAACATAAAATCTATACCTATAGAATAAAGTGTTGTTCCTACTAATCTAAATCCCCAAAACATAAATGCAAACATTGCAATTAACCAGCTTGAAAAATTTTTCATATGTGTAACCTCCTAAAAAACTACTAATTATATTTTACCATAATTTAATATTATTACAAGAGTTTTTAGGAAAGTTTATGAAAACATTGATTTTTAACTGCATTTAATATTTCAAATTGATTTTACTATATAGGATTGTATTTAACTTTTCACTTGAGCGCATTGATTTTTTTACGTAACAATAAAATTTTTCCTTTATTTTAAATAATTATTGTGCTATAATATTCTAGTATGCCAAATTGCATACATCATTTGTTGTAGTTATCTATTTTATTTTGATATGATATAATTGAAATTCTTTCTTGAATTTAAAATGATTTGGTTAAGGAAGCTTTTTTAAGTTAGAATTTTAGTTAAGATTAGAAAGGAATGATTTTAAATATGATTTCAAAAAGTATTGTAAATGTTCGTTATGCAGAAACTGATAAGATGGGAATAGTCCATCATTCTGTATATCCTATTTGGTATGAATTAGCAAGAACAGATTTATCAAAACAAGCTGGATTTTCATATGCCAAAATGGAAGAAGTAGGAATTATGACTCCTCTTGTGGAGCTAAATTGTAAGTATTACAGCCCTGCATATTATGACGATGATTTAATTGTAACTGCTACTGTAAGTAAATTATCTCCTGTGAAAATAGTTTTCTCATATGAAGTATATAGAGAAGGTTCAGACAAGCCTATAAATACAGGATACACTGTTCACGCTTTAGTAAATAAAGAAATGAAACCAATAAATACTAAAAAGCTATATCCTGAAATTTATAGCATTATGGAAAAAATGATGAATTAAAGTGTATTTTTATGCATATTCAAATTATTTAAAAGATTTTAGTATATGTAAATAAGACTTTGTTTAATGAAAGGAAGAGATTTATGGCAATTATTGAGCATAATGATGTAGTTAATATAAGTAAAGTAAATAGTAAAGGACTAATTACAAACAAAGGCATTCTAGAACTTTTAGAAAACACAGCATGTTTACACTCAGATAAAGCAGGATATGGTATATTAGATATACCTAAAACGCATCTATCTTGGGTACAATTAAATTGGAATGTAAAAGTTCTTAGAAGATTAGTTTATGGCGAACATGTTACAATAAGAACTTGGGCAAGAACTTCAACCAAAGTTAGTACTCTTCGTGATTTTGAAGTATTAGACAAAGACAATAATGTTGTATGTATTGCTACAACAAGATGGACTTTAACAAATATTGATACGCTATCTATAACAAAAATAACAGATGATATAATAGAAAAATATGAACCTGTTGACAAGACGCTATTTCCTGATTTCGTTTTTAAGAAATTAAGTGAGCCATCTACCCATACCAATGAATACATTTATACAACTCAAAGAAGAGATATTGATGTAAATAAACATATGCATAACTTAAATTATCTTGATTTGGCATTTGAAACTTTGCCAGACGAAGTATACTTAAATAATGATTTCTTTAATAACATAGAAATAATGTATAAAACAGCAATTAGATTAGGCGATGTTTCTAAATGCTTATATACATATGAAGACGGTAAGCACATTGTTACAATAAAAAGTGAAGATGAAAAAACATTGCACTGTATCGTACATTTAAGCTAAATTAAAACTTGAACAGAAGGGACACTCCTTTTTGTTCAAGTTTTTAAACTTTTGGGACACTCCTCCTACATTATAAGCAAACAGGGTCTGTCCCTTTTGTTCAAGTTTTTGAACTTTTTGGAGTGTCCCTTCTGTTCAAGTTTAAGCTATTTTGTTAGTCATTTGGTCTACCACATTTTCTTTTTGTGCTTTTCTTAATGTTTCCATAAATGGTAAGTAATATGAGTCGTTATTATCTACATAATCTTCTTGCGTTATTCCATAATGATTTTGCAATATATTGTCTCTATCTTTAAAGCTTCCATCTATGCATTTTGCTATGTTCTCATCAAATAACATTTTTATATAATACATTGCTTCTTCGTGTGATTTTAATTTATCCATTGCAGATGCGTAATAATATACTGCCTTTACCATTATATTTTCTGCTTGATTTTTGGATATATTCTCTACTAAGAAATTTAAGTCTTCTAGCATTTTTGCTGCTTTATCATATTGTCCATCCATTATGTACAATATTCCTAATAAGTATTTTCCTTCTGAGCCAATACTTGCACATGGTAGCAATACGTCTTCTTTTAAACTTAATAATAGTGCTAGCTGTGTATATCCTATTTCGTTTACTACTATTTCCATTAATTTTATTACTTCTTTTATGTTGTCTTTGGTAATTTTTCTAAAGTCTGAAAATAATTGTTGTAATGTTGCAAAAATATTGAAATATTTTGCTGTTGGATCAAAGCTTATTTCACTCATTCCTGGTACTATTATACGAAATGCTGGGAATCCAAGACTTGTTACATTTCTTATCAATATATCTTTTCCTTCATCTAATATTGTTTTTACCATTCTTCTTAATATTTCTTTATTATCCAAATTTGATACGTCTGGCATTTCTGTAAATTCATAATCTAGTTTCTTTCCTAAGATTTGATATGGTACTGCTGAAAAATCGCCATATATAAATTCTGTAAAGCTTCTATTTTTGCTATCTTCGCCATCATAGAAATCAAATAAACATGTTTCAGCATATTCGTAAATATCTCTTCCCTGAGATGCTTCTGTAAAACACCTTTCCATTGCTATTCCATAATCCGGATGAGCACCTAATTTGAAGCCAAATTTTCCTGTGTTTTTGTCAATTATATATAATCCTGCTACTGGATATTTTCCTCCAAATGAACAGTCCACTAATCTGAAATAGTATTTCTCATTCTTCTTTAATTTTTCTACCATTTGTTTTACTTTTGGAAATTTATCTATATAGCTTTCGGGAATTTCAGGTAAAGTTAATTTTCTCTTGAATATTTCTATTCCTGCATATCTTTCAAATATTTCAGATAATCCTTCAATGAGTGCTTCTTCTTTTGAATTTCCAGCACACATTCCGTTTGAATTGCATGTATAGCTGAATAATCTTTCTGGCACATATGTTATATTCGAATTTTTAACACTATAGTATGGTAAAGATAAATAGTCCTCTTTTTCTACTAATATAGTATCTTGATTTAATACATGTTTTATATATTTTATCTGTTCCTCCTTCGTATCTTTACCATGACCATTTGCTTCTACTATATTATCTAAAAAACTGTTTTCTTTGTTCATTAGTTTTTCTACTGATAATGTTCTTTCATCAGGCGCATATGTAAATGGTAATTCTTTCGTTGGCTTTTCAAGTCTAAATCTAAACATACCATTCTGAAATCTTTCAAAAAATTCTGCATATCCGCTAGCCATTGCAAATTCTTTTGTCATTCCTTTTCCATTTTGTCCTATGTTTGTTCCTTTAACACACACTCTTAAAGAATATGTTCCCACACTACTTGCATCAATCCATTTTTCTTCTACTTCAATTCCTAGTTGTTTTAATAAACCTTTCAATTTTTCTACAGTTTTTTCTGGCAATACCTCTTTGTATCTTCTCTCTTGTAATTCGCTCATGTTTTTACTCCTCCTTATTTCTACATTCTTCGACAAAAATAATATCACTATAAATTCATTTTGATAAAAAAATTATACGAAAAGCATAAAATCTTATATGAAAATGGAAAAAAATTTTTTCATATAATAATATGGCATTTTCGTATAATATTTTTTTATTTTTAAATAATTTGATGTAAAATATAAATGAATTAATCAGTTTTCATTTTCTAAAACAACCATTAAATTTGAGGCGGATTTTCGAATCTGTCTCAACTTTAACTTAAAATCAATGAAACACGGGGACAGATTTAAATCCATCCCCATGTTTCACTGATTTTTATATTTTATTTAAGCATTCCTTTTATTTCATCCTTGCTTTGTACTCCTACACTTCTATCTACTTCTTTTCCATCTTTTAATACTATAAAAGTAGGAATACTCATTACATTATATTTAACTGCTAAATTTTGTTCCTCATCTATATTTATTTTACAAACTTTAATGCTATCTCCCATTTCTTCTGCAATTTCATCAATTACAGGAGACATCATTTTGCAAGGTCCACACCATGAAGCCCAGAAATCTATAAGAACTGGTTTATCTGAGTGCATAACCTCCTCATCAAAGTTGTTTGCATTTAAACTTAAAACTGACATAAAATCACTATCCTTTCTTTTTTCTAAATTGTTGTCAAAGGTAACAGACCCTTTTAGGTGCAATTATTATTTTTTTATTCCAAAAGTTCTGTCTCCTTTGGACATTTTAAATATTTTTTATAATGTCAAGAGCGGCTTTCGCTCCTTCATATACAGCTTTGTTAACTTGTAATAATCCTCCTGTGCAATCTCCACATGCATACAATCCTTTTACTGTTGTTTCCATATTTTCATTTACTACAATGTTATTATTTTGCACAAGTGCGCCTATTTTTTTAGCTAAATCTGTACTTGATGCAGTTCCAATTGCAATAAATACTCCATCTATTTTTTTAGTATTGTTATTCTTAAACTCTACCTCTTCTATACTATTTGTTCCTCTAAATTCTCTTATTGGAGTTTCTTCTACATTAAAATCAGATGCATCTCTATTTTGTATCATTTCTTTTCCGTCCGTTAATATTGTAACAGATTTTACTACTGGTTTCAACTGTCTTGCTTCATGTATTGCATAATTTCCGTTTCCTATTACTGCAACATCTTTGTCTCTATAGAAAAACGCATCACATATTGCACAATAGCTTACTCCCTTGCCTTCAAATTCTTTAACACCTTTTATATTAGGAGTTACCCTATTTGTTCCTGTTGCGATTATAACTCTTTTAGCTTCAAATTCTCTATTTACTGTTGTAACTTTAAAACTAAAAATTGGACCCTTTCCGTCATTTTCACTTGCATTTTCTATTTCGTCAAAAGAAATATTAGTTACTTCATCTTCAACAATTGGTATTTCCATTCTTTTAGCTTGTTTTATTCCTGTGTCATATAAATCTTTCCCAGATATGCTTTCTATACCATAATAATTCTCTATTTTTTCCGCTTTTTTAAGTGCTGTATTTCCATCTGTTATAATGCATACATTTTTCTTAGCTCGTTTTAGGTATAGTCCAGCTGAAATCCCAGCTGGGCCTCCTCCTATTATAATAACATCATACATATTTTTTTCCATTAAATCACCTTTTTTAACTTCTATCATTTTTCAAATATAACTTTTTCTATATTAAACTTGCGCCACAAATCATATAATTTTAAATTTGTATTGTTTCAAAATAATACTTAAAACTATATTATCCTATTCATCCTTTGATGTATTTATTCTAAATAATTTCATAATTTCTACTATAACTATTGGTAATAGCACTAATCCTACTATTTCTAATACATTATTTATTGGTAATACTGGTATGCTAAATATGTGTCTAAGTGCTGGTACAAATAAAATTATCAACATTAATGCAGCAGATAATGCTATTGCGCCAAGCAACACTTTGTTGTTAAATGGATGTGTTTTGAAAATTGACTTTTTGTTATTTCTAATATTAAATACATGAACTAGTTCTGCAAATGCTAAAGTTACAAATGCCATTGTTTGACCAATTTCCACTTTCACTTCTTGATTTTCAACTATTTCTGCTCCATTTGCTAAAGCTTCGTCCAAATTTTCTATTTCCTCAACATTATATATTGCATTGTCTATTTTAACCATTTTAGGTAATTGATCATCTGGTGTAGCAAGACCTATAATAAATGCTGAAAGAGTAAGCAGTCCTATCATAAATCCTTGATATACTACTCTAAAGCTCATTCCCTTTGTAAATATGCCTTTTTGCTTTTTAGGTTTTCTATTCATAACATCATCTTCAGCCGGATCTACTGCTAATGCAAGAGCTGGCAATGAGTCTGTTACTAAATTTATCCATAATATGTGAATTGGAAGTAAAACTTCAATTAGCCCCACATCAATTCCAAATGTACTACTAATCCATGGAGTTATCAGTATTGCTATAAATAACGCTACTATTTCTCCAACATTGCTAGATAGCAAAAATTGAATAGCTTTTAAAATATTATCATAAATACGTCTACCTTCCTCAACAGATGACACTATTGTAGCAAAGTTATCGTCTGTGAGAATTACATCTGCAGCCTCTTTTGAAACGTCTGTACCAACTATTCCCATTGCACAACCTATATCTGCAGTTTTTAATGCAGGAGCATCGTTTACACCATCACCAGTCATAGCAACTATTTCGCCATTTGCTTGCCATGCTTTTACAATACGCACTTTATGCTCTGGAGATACTCTTGCATAAACTGAATATTGTCTTATATTTTTTGTTAAATCTTCATCTGACATTTCTTCAAGTTCTGCCCCAGTAATTGCTTCATCTTCATTTTCTAATATTCCTAAAGATTTTGCTATAGCAACAGCTGTAATTTTATGGTCTCCTGTAGTCATTACAGTTTTTATTCCTGCTGTTTTACATTTATCTACTGCATGTTTAACTTCCTCTCTTGGAGGATCTATCATGCCTACCATTCCCACAAAAATCAAATTGTTTTCTATGTTTTCCATTTCCGCATCTGTAGGTTCGTGGTCAAGTTCTTTATATGCCATTGCTAAAACTCTTAATGCTTGCTCTGCCATTTCTATATTGCTTTTTTCAATAGTTTTTCTATAAATTTCTAGGTCTCCCTTTATTTCTTCATTTACCACATATGCAGTACATTTTGATAATAGTTCATCAATTCCACCTTTTGTAAGTACTACGTATTTATCTCCTATTTTGTTTACTGTAGTCATTAATTTTCTATCAGAGTCAAATGGTATTTCTTTAACTCTTTGGAGTTTTAATGTATTATCAATATCAAATTTAATTTTAAATCCTAAATCCACTAAAGCAGTTTCAGTAGGATCTCCTGTTAAAGAATTATTTTCCCCTATTTTAGTGTCATTACATAGCACACTAATCTTCATTAATTTATCTAGGCTAGTATTTATATTTGAAATATTTTCTACATCTTCCAATTTTCCATCTGTAAATACTTGTTGTACAGTCATTTTGTTTTGTGTCAAAGTACCTGTTTTATCAGAGCATATAACTGTAGCACTTCCCAATGTTTCTACAGCTGGCAATTTTTTTACAATAGCATTTTTCTTTACCATTCTTTGAACACCTATTGCCAATACTATTGTAGAAACTGCAGCTAGCCCTTCTGGAATTGCTGCAACTGCTAAACTTACAGCTGTCATAAACATATCTATTATATCTTTTCCATATGCAATACCTATGATAAATATCAAAATACATATTGCCAAAGCTGCTATTCCAAGTGTTTTTCCTAATTTATTTAATTTGATTTGAAGTGGTGTTGCAGTTCCAACTGTGTCATTAATTATGGTAGCTATTTTTCCAACTTCTGTATTCATTCCTGTTTCTACTACTATTCCTTTTCCTCTACCATAAGTAATTAGTGAAGACGAAAATAGCATATTAGTCCTATCACCTATACCAACCTTTTCATCCTCTATAACATCTGCATTTTTATCTACAGGAACTGATTCTCCTGTAAGTGATGACTCTTGAGATTTTAAGTTTACACCTTCTACTATTCTTAAATCTGCTGGTACATAATCTCCAGTGTCTAAAACAACTACATCTCCTGGCACAAGTTCTCTTGAAGCTACTACTTCTACTTTACCATTACGAACCACTTTCGCTACATGAGAGCTTAATTTCTGCAATGCTTCAAGTGACTTTTCCGCTTTATTTTCTTGCACTACACCAATTATTGCATTAACAATAACAACAATTAAAATAATTAACGAATCTGTTATTCCTTCGCCTTCCATATAGCCAACTATTCCAGATATTATAGCTGCTATAATAAGTACAATTATCATAAAATCTTTAAATTGCTCTAAGAATTTTACAAATAGACTTTTTTTCTTTTTAGCTTTCAATTCATTAAAACCAAATTCTTGCCTTTTTTGTTCAACATCTTCTGTACTTAACCCTTGTTGCAGATTAGTTTTAAGCTCTTTTTCAACATCTTCAACGCTTTTGTTAAACCAATTACTTTCCAATTAAAATCGCTCCTTAAATAATATTTTTTAATTTATATTGTATAAAAAATTTATAAACTTTTACTCTTTTTTATTTTAGTAAAATGTTTTTATTTGTTTAATTTAAGATATCATATTATATTTATATTTTTTGCTTTAGTAAAAGAATTATACAATAAAAAGACTTTTTTAATTATATATAAGAATACCATTACATTCTACCATGCCTCCTTTATATAATCAAAAAGTCTCGCTCACCTAATGTATAGGCTATTAACCATTTTATGTGCTGTTGATTAATAATTAATCAAGCTACTCCCTTTATAGATTTTTGCTATATTTACTATGTTTGTTAAACATATTGCATATTATATAACAAGATTATTTTTATTTCAATAATTATTATATAAAAATTTAATTTTAAAATTTCCCGCGCCACATTTAACTTTTCAATTGACCTTTCACGCGCCACTAAAAAAAGTTTTGAAAAAGTATTGACAAAGAATAAAAAACAGTTTATAATAATAACTGTTCTGCAAATAGAAATGCAGGTGTAGTTCAATGGTAGAATTCCAGCCTTCCAAGCTGGCTATGCGGGTTCGATTCCCGCTACCTGCTCCAAAATTTACTCCCTAAAGGGAGTTTTTTTATACTCTTTTATTTTTTGTGGGCAAACTCCCGATTATCTTTAGACTTATCCGTATTTTTTCCTTTAAAATCAGTAAAAGTTAGTTGATATATTTAAATAAAATTGAATATATTCTTTACGAAAACAAATAAAAATGCTATACTATATTATATTGATGCGGGTATAATTTAGTGGTAGAATGTCATGCTTCCGACCTGATCGCGCGAGTTCG
>CAMMVE010000042.1 GCA_946500265.1 uncultured Clostridium sp. | reverse complement strand
ACTTATTTACCTATTGAAAGTATGATAAAGAAAAATCAAGAAGAATATTATACTGCTATTCAAAATTGCAATAATGCTGGAAATTCAACAGAATTTATAGAGTTCATGCTAAAAATGATAAATGATACAATAGATGAAATGAATAATTCAAAAGAAATGAAAGATAAATCTATGTTATTACTTTCTGAAAACGAACAAAAAGTATTAGAATGTATTAAGAAAAATGTTATTATTGGTGCAAAAGAAATTATAGAGCAAACTAAAATAGCAGATAGAACTGTTAGAAGAATATTAAAGAAATTCGTTGATAATAAAACTATTGAAAGTGTTGGAAATACTGAAAATACACCAAATAAAAAATACAAACTGGCAGAGTAATGGCAGAGATGTGACAGAGTTAAAAATTGACAAAAAGATATAGAGGTACATATTTATCAATAAAAGTTAATAAAAGGTGCTAAAAGTACATTATTTTGTGGGAGTGAAACTTGGGGACAGATTTAAAATCTGTCCCCAATGTTTCACTGTTTTTAGTTAAAGGATTTTAATACTTATAATTAATAAGTATTAAAATCCTTTAAAGATTCAAAATCTGGCGGGAAGCCATGTGGGTTCCAGTGTTTTAGAGAAACAACCCAACCATATAAAATGTAAAAATAATAAGCAAAATAAATCCTTTAAATCTAGTAATTGTATTTTTCTTTCCAATAAAATTAAAAATCCAAAGTATTAATGTAGAAATAGCTAGTAAGATTAAATTCTGTGTAAATTCATTAGAAAACTCCAAAGGAGTTATAATTGCTCCAACACCTAATATCAATAGCAAATTAAGCACACAGGAGCCTACTAAATTTCCTACAGCTAAATCTGTATCTTTTCTAATAACAGCAATAATTGAAGTTATTAATTCAGGCATTGCTGTACCAATTGCAACTATAGTTAAACCGATGACTCGCTCTGAAATGCCCAAAGCTTGTGCAATTTCAGTAGAGTAATCAACTACAAAATCTCCTCCAAATTTTAATAAAACAATACCAATAATAATGAAAATAATTTGAACAAAAATTTTAATGTTTTTGGTGCTTTCTTCATTCATATTCTCCTTATATGCTTTTCTAATGTCTTTTATTTCTGAAAAAATTGGATATGTGAAATAGGCTAAAAATAGTATTACTAGTATTATTCCATCAACTCTACCAATAAAGGAAGGATTGCTACTGATGTGACTTATTTCTATAAAAAGAATTACCAAAACTGAGAGAAAAGCAATAGGAATATGAATTTTTTTCGCATCTTCATCAATAAAAATTGGACGAATAATAGCCATTAATCCTAAGATGAACAATAAATTACATAGGTTACTACCAATTGCATTACCTATTATTAAATCTGTATTGCCGGAGAAAGCAGAAGTTACAGTAATTATAAGCTCGGGAGCAGAAGTGCCAAGTGCTACAATGGTAAGACCAATCAGCATTTCAGGGATATGAAATTTACTTGCTATATTACTAGAACCTCTTACTAAAAGCTCGGCACCAAGAACTAAAAGAACAAAACCGATTACTATCATTATAGAGTACATAAACATGGAATATCACCTCTATTTAATAAAAACTTATATTATTTTCCCTAAAATACTGTTATTTTATGCAAAAATATTATATAATAGCTTTATAACTTTTTCAATTAGGAGGCATATTTTTATGAAAGGGCTACGGTATTTAAAAAAAATTATAGGACTGACGGTAATTGTTGTTGGAGTGATTTCACTTGTTTATGTTACATTCTGGACAACTGGACAAGATTTATGGAAGTTGTTCAATTTAGCACAAACAAATGTAGAAGTCAACGTCTGGGCAGAATTGTTCGGAATTGCAGGAAGGTTCATATTAAGTTTTATTTTGGCCGGAGCTTTGGAACTCATTGGAATCTTTTTGTTAAAGGACTGATGACCAATTGAAAGTTGCAGAGAGCTTCATATTTGAGGCTCTTTGTTTTATTGTATAAGAAAAATTATACGCGAAACACCTAGGAAAGATTTAAATCTGTCCCAAGGTTTCACTTTCTTTAAAAAGTTTTAAGAATTTTCTTGATTTATTATTATACAAATGATAAAATATTAAGGTAATTGTTAGAATTATTTGAAAATTAAGGAGGAAGTACTAAGTAATGAAGAAAAAAATAGCAGTAATTTGTATAATAGCTATATTTGTTTTGGCTTTATTTGCAACAACAATTTGTGCAACAAATGCTACAGAAAACACAAATACAGCGGATTTGAGTAACGATTCTACCGTAAATTTAGTACAAATAAGAGATAGAGAGTTAGAAACATTGCAAGATTATCAAGAGTCATATGGAGATAATACATATGGACTTGTAGCATATATTTTAAATATTATTAGAATATATAGTATACCTTTTGGATTTGTGGGAATAGCTATAAGTGGTATTTATAGATATATAATAGGTATAAGAAAATTAGATGTTAGAGATAAAGGATTCGGAGCCATGATAGGAATTATAACAGTAATGGTTATATGTCAAATATTACCATTAGTGTTTGCTATAGTTGTAAAAGGCTGGAGGGGTTAACAAATGAAAGTATTATTTGCAGTTAATAATGAAAGTATTTCAGAATCGATTATTAAACAATATCAGCAAGAATACAAAGAGATTATATCAAGTAAAAATGTTTATTATTTTGATGCAATTGTAAGGGAATTACAGAAAGACAAAACTTATGATAGAATTGTTATAAGTGAGGATGTAGAGCCTTTTACAAATAACAATTATGGAGTAATAGACAATTTTATTTTCAAAAGATTAGACAATATTAGTGATGAGGCAACAACTACAACAGGACAGGATATACCAATAATACTAATATGTGCAGATAGAAGAACAAAATCTGAGAATTTTTTCGTAAAATTATTTGGAATTGGTATATACAGTGCATTAATTGGACAAGACAGAACAACTACAAATGTATGCAAACTTATTAATACACCACGCAGTAAGAAAGATGCTAAAATTTATTATAGAATAGATTCAGATGAAGTTGATTATAAATCAGAAAACGACGGAGACGTAAATGAAGTTGAGATTCAAAATATATTAAATCATTATAAAAGATTAGGAAAAAACGAAGAAGAATATGTTAAAAGTTTTGATAATATCGCAGAACAGTACACAGATGCTCAATTAAGAGTTATTTGTAGGTTTTTACCATTAAATGTTAAAGCTGTATTAGAAGCAAATTCACAAAAATATCAAGAATTAATTACTTTTGGAACTGCAACACCAAGCAGAAGCCAGAGAAGAGAAAAAGAAAAAAAATATGTTCCAAACAAAGACTATCATGATAGAAAAAACGGAAAAAAAGAAGAAAAAAAATTAGATGTATTAGAAAAGAACATTGGAAAGTCGGAACTTACGAAGCCAGTTGTTATACCAAAAGTTGCAGGTAGTGGAAAAGAATTTATTTCTGAAGATATGAATCAAGACCAAGCAATGCAAAATGTGATGAGAGAACAACAAATAATTGGAAACATGGGAAATAATATGGCAGGGCAAATAAACAAAGCAAATAATGATATAGATATGAATGAAATTGATGATATTCTAAATTCAGTAGAAGCAGATATTTCAGAGCAGACAAATACTACAGAAAAGAAAAAAAGAGGCAGACCTAGAAAAGTAAAAGAACCAGAAGAAGTAAATGCCACAGAAGCTCCAAAAAGGAAAAGAGGCAGACCTAAAAAAATAAAAGAGCCAGAAGAAAATCAAGAAGAAGTAAATTTATTTGAATTAGGAGATAATACCAAACAAGAAGATGTGAATCTATTTGATTTGGGAGATGACAACAAAAACGATGGTGAAATTATTTTGCCAGGCTTGGATGAAAATACAGATAATCAAGTAACTAATGCACCAGCAGCACCACAAAATTTGAGCAATCAAGAAACATCATATATGCCAGAATTTAGTTATGGACAAAATAATTTTAATCAAAATCAATATACTAATAATCAAGCACAGTATAATCAAGCACAATATAATCAAGGAATGTTTGATGCAAATAGCAATTCTACAAGAGCAATAGAAACACCTGAGCAATATATGAATCAAAATGATGCAAATTTAAAAAATCTTTTGAGTATGTCGAATAAATTGGTTGCTTTTGTTGGAACTTCAAAAAATGGAACATCATTTTTAGTAAATAGCATGGCAGAAATTCTATCTAAAAGAGGAATTAATACTGCAATTTTAGACTTAACACAAAATAAGAATGCATATTATATTTATACAAAAAATGATGAAGAATTAAGAAAAACAGCTTTTTCTTGTATTGATAATTTACAAGAAGGAATTGATAAAGGAATAGAGGTAAATAAGAACTTAACTGTGTTCACAACATTACCTGATAGAAATACTGATTACAGTAAATACCAGGAAATACTAACAACATTAATGAAAAATTATTCTTTAGTAATAATGGATTGCGACTATGATACAAATTATGCATATTTTAACTTTGCACAAGAGATATATTTAGTACAAAGTTATGATATATTAACAATACAACCATTAACAGCATTTTTAAGAAATTTAAAATCAAGAAATATCTTAGATCCAAATAAACTAAGAATAGTTATAAACAAAGCGTTAAGGGTAAGAACAATCACAGATAAGGTAATTATAGGAGGAATGTCATCATATAATGACCCTTCAATGTCATACATGACAGAACTTTTTAATAAAGATACAATACAATATTGTACTATTCCATTTGACCAAGAAACATATTCAAAATATTTAGATGGATTAGTAAATTGTGAAATTACAACAAGAGGATATCCTAAAAATATACTCGAAAGTTTAGATGTTCTAGCAAATATGATGTATCCTTTATTAAATAACGATAAACCAGCTAACAAATATGGAACATATACACCTAGAACTAGTGGTTTTTCAAGTAATATAAATGCAACATTAAATAGAATGAAAAGTAGATACTAATAGAAGGGGTGATATCTTTTGGCAATAGGAGCAATTATAGTTCTAGTAATAATTATTATATTACTAATGATATACAATTGGTCTATAAATAAAAAAATAAATAATTTTAATAATTTAAATCAAAAAGTCACAAATTTGAATATACTTCAAGATTTTATGGATACAATAAGTAAAACATCAAGTGTAGAAGAAAAAATAACACAAATTAATAATATAATAGTCGAAAGATATCAAATAAAATATTCTACAATTGTTGTATATGATGGCACAAAATATATCGTAAAGGCATCAAATGTGGATCCAAAGCATTGGGATGCATTAAGTGATTTACAGTCAGAAGAAACATTTAAAGAAAGTATACAAACTTCTATACCAAAATATGTAACAGTGGAAAACGAAAATGAAAGACTTCCATACCAAAAGATGGAATTTGCACGTGCAAAATGTGCAATGTTCTTTCCACTATATATAGATAATGTATATATAGGATATTGGTTATTAGAAGGAAGTGCGCCACATGAATTTGATTCAATAGATACTACAATTTTAGAAGTTATTAGGAATAATATTGTTGCGATTTTAAGAACAGTAGAAAACCAAAGAATAATTGAAAGCATTGTTAGAGATGATAAATACAGTAGCTTAAAAACAGCAGAATACCTCTATACAGAAGGAAAGAGAATTATAGATCAATACACAACATCAGCTGTATGTATGTTAAAAATAATTAATTTAGAGAAAATAAATCAAGATATTAGTAGAAAAACTGGAGACGAAGTTATAACACAAGTTTGCAATACAATAAGAGCGAATTTATCAAGTGAATATATTTTTGTAAGATATATGGGACCTAAATTTGCAATAGTATTTTCAGGAATAGAAAAAAAGGCAGTTGCAGATTTTATGCAACAAATAAAAGAACAAGTTGAGAAACTAGAAATAGAACCAGTGGATGTTGAATTTGAAGATGCAGAAGATGTATTGGCAAAACCTAAAATAAATGTTATAATATCTACATATTATAAAGGAACTGCATTAGAAGGAGTGCTAAAAAAAGAAGAAGAGTACTTAGATAATGCAAATCAAAATGAAAATAAAATAAGCGAATTATAAGGAGGTATGCACTATGTCAATGATGGATGAAACACTTAGCTTTAAAGTCGAGAAAGATAAAAGCATAAAAGCAAGAGAAATACTAAAAGAAGTATATAATGCTTTACAAGAAAAAGGATATAACCCAATAAATCAAATTGTGGGATATATTTTATCAGGTGACCCAACTTATATTACAAGCCATAATAATGCTAGAAATTTGATTAGACAGATAGAAAGAGACGAGTTGCTTGAAAGAATGGTAAAAAATTATATAGGACTTGATGAATAAATGAGAAAACTAGGAATAGATTATGGTGATGCTAGAGTTGGACTAGCTATTACAGACGAGCTTGGAATAACTGCTCAAGGTTTGGAAACTATACATCATAATGGGAATGACAAAATTGTATTAAAACGCTTGGAAGAAATAATGCAAGAGTATCAAATAGATACGATAGTTATAGGTCTTCCAATTAATATGGATGGAACAAAATCTGAGAGAGTAGAAGTAACAGAAAAATTTATTCATAAACTAAAATGCAAGTTTAATAAAGTAAAAATAGAAGAAATAGATGAAAGGCTCACTACTGTAGCAGCACATAGAACAATGAATTACTTAAATATAAATAAAAATGAAAAGAAAAATATTGTGGATACAATATCTGCAGTATATATATTAGAAACATATATGAATAAAATAAAAAATAGCATATAATTGTAAAAATATGAAATAATAAAGTATATGACAATTAAAATATATTTCGAACAATTAAATAGTTAATAAAGTTAAAAAATAAAATTGGTATTAACTTTGTAGAAATACAATTAAATATATATTTGAAAGGAGAATAAAAATGAGTGACGATGTAAAGAATGTTCCACAAGATCAAGAAGGGGAGGAACTAGATAATATAATAGTACTAAATGATGAAAACGGTGATGAGATAGAGTTTGAATTTTTAGATTTAATTGAGTATGAAGGAGAAGAATACGTAGTACTATTACCACATGATGAAGAAGAAGAGGCAGACGAAGTTGTAATACTTAAATTAGAAGATACAGATTCAGAAGATGAAGAATCTTATGTAAGTGTTGATGATGAAGAAGTATTACAAAATGTTTTTGAAATCTTCAAAGAAAAATTTAAAGATGAATTTAATTTCATAGATGAATAGAAAAATCATACGTTAAATCTGGGGACACATTTTAATGTGTCCCCAGTGCCTTTTTAGTCCTTGCAAATCAAATTGAATTATGATAGAATTCGAATAAAAGTAATAGAGAGATAGGGGGGAACAAAAGATATATGCCAAGTGATAGTGTAGACAAATTAAATAAAATATTAGATGTACTAGAGAAAAGCGGAAAAGACAGAAATGAGATAAATAAAATTAGAACATTAATAGATTTAGGAAAATTATCTGAGGCATTACAAAAAATTAGAGAGATTAATGGCTCTAACGCAGGAAATTCTAGTTCAAAAGACTCTACTGAAAGAAAATCTAATAAAAGAAATAACTCTAGGGGTAATAATTCTAAAACTAAGAATAAATCTGAAAAAGATAAAAAAGAGAAACAGAAAAAAAGTGGCAACAAAAGCGATGAGATAAATACTGATGATTCAGAAAATATAAATAGTAAAAAGAAAACAAGAAAGAAAAAGAAAAAAATTAAAAGCGAAGATGTTAAAAACGAAGATAGTGAAAAAACAAATAATGCCGAAGACTATTATACAGAAGATAAAATATATGAAAAAGAAGACACAACAATAAACGAAAAAAATGAAGATGATTTTTGGGATTCATCTGAAGAAGACGATATAGAAAGAGCAGATGAAGATGGCTCAGAAGCTGAAGAAGAGCAATATCAAGAAACTTCGGAAGATGATGAAGATGAAAGAGATATAGAACAAGATCATGAAGATGAAAATGATTATAGTGACGATGATGATGAAGATGACGACGAAGATTTGCTAAAAAAATGGACTGGGGAAGATGATGGCGAAGTAGTATACAAAGAAGAGGTAAAAAAACAAGAGTCAATTTTTCCAGAAAGTTTAAGAGCAGAAGATTTGGAGAAAACATATGTTGGCTTGCTTTTAAATAATCCAAAACTTATAGTTAAATATTATATCTTATTTGAAGAATGTTACTTTGATGATCAAAGTCTTTTAAATATATATAAAAGTATTTTGTTTACTGAAGGTGGAAAATACACACCAGAAATAGCAAAAAAAGGATTTAGCTTTTCGGTTGATAATAATGAAACATATAGACAAAAACAACAGTTAAAGAGTGAAATATCTGCAAAAGAGTGTAATCCTGAAAAAGTTTATCTTGAATTAAGAAAATTATTTATACTTAGAAAAAGCTTTTTAGAAGAACCTAGAGAAGATATACAAGAAAAAATAATAGATATTAGAAATTATGAACTTTATGACCAAATGTCAGCAGATGAAATTAAGGCGGCAATAGTACAAGTAAGTGTTACGCAAAAGTTTAAACAAGCTGTGCTTAGTGAAAACTTAACAGATTTCCTAGAAAGAGGAGAAAATAATTTAACAAATGGTTTGGAATTACCTTTCCCTATCATATCAAGTGTATTTAAAGGAATAAGAAAGGGAGAGACAATGGCTTTTGCAATGCCATCTAACTCAGGAAAAAGTAGGTTTACTATAAATATAGCTGCATATACTGCTTTTGTTCATAAAAAGAAAGTACTTGTAATTTCTAATGAAATGTCTGAAGAAAAAATGAAACTTTGCTTAATAACTACAGTTTTAAATAATCCAGAAATACAAAAACAGCATGGGCAAGTTTTATCAAAAACAGAAGGCGAATTACTAGAATTTAAGTTTAGACCAAATAAAGACGCAAAAGTTGAAGTGGATGATAATGGATTCATATTACAAAATGAAAACGAAACGAGAAGAGAATTTGTAGAAAGATTAAAAAAAGTTTCTGATGAATTCAATAAAACAATAGCTGTTACAGATTGGCTAAATAATCAAATTAATAATTCAATTTATTTTATTAATATTACAGACCATACAAATGATGAATTAAAAAAGGTTATAATGAATTATTATTACAAAGAGAAAATCGAATATGTATTTTATGATACTTTAAAAACCGATACTGCTAACATTGGAAATGGAGAAGAAATAAAAAGAACTGCAACTATTCTTTCGAATTTGGCACAAAATTTTAATATATTCATATTTTCAACATTACAGTTAACAGAAAGTTCAACAATGCCAATTAATTTAACGGTAAACGATTTAGCTGTAAGTAGAACTGTAAAAGAAGTATTAGATACATTGTGTTTAATTAAGCAAATTATGAGAGACGATATAGACAAATATGAATATTCACTAGAAGAAGTAGACACTAAATTCTTTGATTTAAAGAAATATAAAGACCCAGATGAAAGATATTATGCGTGTGTAATAGACAAAAACAGAGCAGGAGCAAAACCAAAATTATTATTCAACTTGAATTTGGCATATAACAGATGGGTAGAGTTAGGATTTTTAAAGTTAAAAGACGAAAAATGAAAGTAGGAAATAACAAATAATGAAAGAACTAGAAAATTGTAGTATTTGTCCACATAAGTGTATGGTAAACAGAGAGCAAGGACAAAAGGGACGTTGCAGATGTAATGACAAAATAAAAATTGCACTTGCTTCTGTACATAATTTCGAAGAACCATGTATTAGTGGGAAATCTCATATTACCAAATCATCTGCAAAATAGTAAACATATTTTAAGATGGATAAAAGAAAATATGCCAAATGATATTTATATAAGTATTATGGCACAGTATTTTCCTACATATAGAGCAAAACAAGATAAATATCTAAACAGAAAATTAACATGGAAAGAATATAAAGAAATGGAAAAATTTTTATTTACACTAAATTTAAAAAATGGATATATGCAGGAAATGGAGCTATACGAAGAAGAATACGTTCCAAAGTGGGAATATTAAAAAAGAAAAAAATAAAAAAAGTATAAAATGTAGTGTTACAATTGATGTGAAACAAAAAGTATAGAAAAAAAGTGATTCA
>CAMMVE010000041.1 GCA_946500265.1 uncultured Clostridium sp. | reverse complement strand
AGAAGAAAAAGAAGAAAAAGATGAAAAAGATGAAAAAGATGAAAAAGATGAAAAAGAAGAAAAAGATGAAATAACGGAAATGATACAAATGGTAGAAGAAAATCCAGAAACGCTAGACAAATTAGAGATTCAACAGTTAAAAAAAATTAATAATTACTATACAAATCAAATAGAAGAATGTAAAAAGAAAATAGAAAAAAATGGATAGGTATATAAATAATGTAAGCATGACAAATGTGGTTGTAGGAAAAACAAACGATGGATCTAAAAACATTACTTTAGCTGATATATGGCCAGATGATGAAAAAACTCGAAATTAAGAACTAAAAATCACTTGACATTAGCCAAATAATTATATATCATAGTCCTAAACAGGGACAGGCACCGATTAGGGAAAAATCCCTTATTGGTGTTTTTTTGACCTAAGAATCAAGGAAAATTATATTTTATGCTTTTAAAAAAGCATAAAGTTTTATTGGGGCGAACTCTTATTTTTAGAAAGGAAGGTTAATATGGGAAAAGAAATTAGCGAAGAAGAAACACTAAAGATAAAAGCTATGATAGATGGGCTTATAGAAAAAGCTAAAAAAGCTTCAGAAGAATATATGAAATTAAGCCAAGAAGATGTAGACAGAATTACTAAAGCTATGTCTATGGCTGGCTTGGAACATCATATGGAACTTGCTAAAATGGCTGTTGAGGAAACTGGCAGAGGTATTTACGAGGATAAAATTACTAAGAATATGTTTGCAACAGAGTATATTTACCATAGTATAAAATATGATAAAACTGTTGGAGTTATTTCTGAAAACGAAGAAGAGGGATATGCCCAAATAGCAGAACCTATTGGGATTATTGCAGGTGTTACACCTGTTACAAATCCAACTTCAACTACTATGTTTAAATCAATTATTGCAGCTAAAACAAGAAATGTAATTGTTTTTGGCTTCCACCCATCAGCACAAAAATGTAGTGTAGCGGCTGCAACAATTTTAAGAGATGCAGCTATAGCAGCAGGAGCACCAGAGAATTGTATTTTATGGATAGAAGAGCCATCTGTTACAGCAACAAATATGCTAATGCATCATCCAGATGTCAATTTAATATTAGCAACAGGTGGTACAGGAATGGTCAAAGCTGCATATTCATGCGGAAAACCAGCTTTAGGAGTAGGCCCTGGCAATGTGCCATGCTATATAGATAAGACAGCAAAATTGAAAACATCTGTAAATGATTTGGTTATGTCTAAATCATTTGACAATGGTATGATTTGTGCATCTGAGCAATCAGTTATTGTTGATAGAGAAATTAAAGATGAATTTGAAAAATTAATGAAAGAAGCAGGATGCTACTTCTTATCAGAAGACGAAACAAATAAACTTAGAGATACAATGTTTATTAAAGAAAAGGATGGGGCTTTAAATTCAGCAATAGTAGGACAAAGCCCATATAAGATAGCAGGAACAGCTGGAATAGAAGTCCCAAAAGATACTAAAGTGTTAGTATTAAAAGAAAATGGTGTAGGAATAGAATATCCATTTTCAAAGGAAAAATTGAGTCCAGTACTTGCATATTATGTTGTTGAAAATGCAGACGAAGGAATTGGCTTGGCTGAAAAGTTGATAGAATTTGGTGGACTAGGACATTCTGCTGTAATCCATTCAGAAGACAAAGACACAATACTTAAATTTTCAGAAACAGTAAAAGCTGGTAGAATAATTGTAAATTCTCCATCAACACATGGAGCAATTGGAGATATTTATAATACAAATATGCCATCACTTACACTAGGCTGTGGTACATTTGGAGGAAATTCTACAACAGCAAATGTATCTTCTGTAAATTTAATAAATATAAAAAGAGTCGCTGAAAGGAGAGTTAATATGCAGTGGTTTAAAGTACCAGAAAAAATATATTTTGAAGCAGGCTCAATTGGATATTTGGAGAAAATGCCAGATATAACAAGAGCATTCATAGTAACAGATGAATCAATGGTAAAATTCGGTTATATAGATAAAATATTATATCATTTAAGAAAGAGAAATCAATATGTACATTCAGAGATATTCTCTGATGTAGAGTCAGATCCATCATTTGAAACAATTAATAAAGGAGTTCGAATGATGAACGAATTTAAACCTGATGTAATTATAGCAGTAGGTGGAGGAAGCCCAATAGATGCAGCAAAAGGAATGTGGCTTTTCTATGAACATCCAGATGCAGATGTAGAGGGATTAAAACTTAAATTCATGGATATTAGAAAACGTACATACAAATTCCCAAAACTTGGAGAAAAAGCAAAATTTGTAGCAATACCAACAACATCAGGAACAGGATCAGAAGTTACATCATTTGCCGTATTAACTGATAAAAAATTAAACAAGAAATATCCACTTGCAGATTATGAATTAACTCCAGATGTAGCAATAATTGATCCAGACTTGGTAATGAGTCTACCAAAAAGAATTACAGCAGATACTGGAATGGACGTATTAACACATGCTATAGAAGCATATGTATCAAATATGGCATCAGATTATACTGATGGCTTAGCAGAAAAAGCAGTAGAGCTTGTATTTAAAAATTTGAGAGAAGCATATAATCATGGAGACAACAAAGAAGCAAGAGAACATATGCATAATGCAAGTACTATAGCAGGAATGGCATTTACAAATGCATTCTTAGGAATAAACCATTCATTAGCTCACAAAATAGGTGCTGAATTCCATATGGCACATGGTAGAATAAACGCAATATTATTACCATATGTAATAAAATACAATAGTAGTAAACCTACGAAATTTGTATCATTCCCAAAATATGAATACTTCATAGCAGATCAAAAATATGCAGATTTAGCAAGAAGAATGCACTTCAAAGCAGATACAAACGAAGAAGGTGTAGACTCGTTGATAGAAGAAATTAAAAAAATGAATGCTGACCTAGAAATAGAAAAATGCTTCAAAGATGCAGGAATAGACGAAGCAGAATTTATGGCAAAAGTAGATATGCTTGCAGATAGAGCATTTGAAGACCAATGTACAACAGCAAATCCAAGAGTACCATTAGTAAGTGAACTAAAACAAATATTAATAGATGCTTATTATGGAAACTAAAGAGAAATTGGGGTCAGACCCCAATTTCTCACTAAAATGAGTGAAACGCTGGGGATAGATTTAAATCTGTCCCCGTGTTTCATGCTTCTAACTTTACGTAATCTTGAAAAAGTGCTATAATATATATGTTGCATTAAATTGCACAAAAAAATTGAAGAGAGGGAAATGTATGAACAAACGGGATTTATTAGAGGAACTCATGAAAATGGGTTGGGGACCGAATGAGATGGCTGAACTCCTATCTTCGATGAAAAGAAGAATGGAGGAAATAGAGAGAGCTAATAAACAAGAAGAAAGAGAAAGAATAGAAAAAAATCTAAGAAAGATTTTGATGGACGTAGGTATTCCATTCAATTTACTAGGGAGAAAATATTTGTTAGAAGGAATTATATATTGCATGGAAAATGGAAAGGAAAACACATCTATGATTGCAATGTATGAATATATTGCAATAAAGCATGGAAAAACATACAAAAGTGTGGACAGAACCATGAGATATGCAATAGAGAAAGCCTTTGATAAATATAATCCCAAACTAGAAGAAATTTTTGGATGGACCGTTCACGAGGTTCGGGGGTATCCAACTAACAGAGAGTTCATAAAAGGCATTGTTTCATACTTAAAAACTCTGAAAGACTAAAACAATTATTAGTCTTAAAAGTAGTTGCCAATTGGTAGCTAGAAAAAAACAAAAAGACCAGTTATAATGACTGGCTTTTTTGTTATTATGTGAGACATTGATAATTAAAAAATCATTAAACAGTTTTTTATATAATAAAAATGATATTTTCCTTGAAAAAGTGTGGATTTTAATATATAATTTATGCAGAAAAATGCATAAATTACAGAGACTTTATAATTGTACTAAATTAATAAAAAGGAAAATTCTAATATGTTAATTGTATTTATTGTTTTAATACTTTTAATTATTATTACAGGTTTTATATCTGGTAACTTTATGTTTAATTTGGCATTAAATCCGAAATCGTCGAAATCTATAATTTTTAATAGTGAAGCCAATGAAATAAAACAGCAGATGAAAATTGAAAATACAAAATGGCTCGAAGATAATGCAAAAGATGTTTATACACAAAATAAAAAAATAAAATTACACGGATATGAAGTAATAAACAAAAAAGATAGTAAAATATGGGTTATTGCAGTACATGGATATACAGATTCAGCATATTTTATGGTGAAAGCAACTAAGCAATTTTTAAATTATGGTTATAATGTTTTGATGCCAGATTTACGTGCTCATGGAAAAAGCGAAGGCAAGTATATAGGTATGGGATGGCTTGATAGATTAGATTTGATAGAGTGGATTAATTACCTTATACAAAAATATGGAAATATTAAAATCATATTATATGGAATATCTATGGGAGCCGCCACAGTTATGATGACCAGTGGAGAAAAATTGCCAAGTAATGTAAGAATAATTATAGAAGACTGCGGTTATACATCAGTATGGGACGAGTTTGCATACGAATTAAAATACATATTCAAGTTGCCTACTTTTCCAACTCTATATAATGCGAATATAATGACAAAAATAAGAGCAGGGTATTCGTTAAAAAAGGCATCATGCATAAAGCAATTAAAAAAGTCTACAACTCCAACACTTTTTATACATGGAGACCAAGACAAATTTGTGCCATTTTATATGTTAGACAAGTTATATGATGCTGCAAAATGTAAAAAAGAGAAGCTTGTAATAAAAGGCGCAGGTCATGCAGAAGCTCAAGAAATAGATTCACAAAAATATTGGCATACAGTTAGAAAATTTATAAAAAGATATATATAGTTAAACTTGAACGAAAGGGACACTCCTAAAAGTTCAAAAACTTGAACAAAATGGAGTGTCCCCAAAGTTCAAGGGAGAAGGAGAATAGAAATATATGGAAAAAGGTAAGTTATTTGTAATTGATGGAACAGATGGAAGCGGTAAACAAACACAGCTTCAGAAACTTAAAGAAAGATTTGATAAAGAAGGTATAGAATATAGAACTGTAAGCTTTCCAAATTATGATAGTCCTTCTTCAAGTCTTGTGAAAATGTATCTGGCAGGAGATTTTGGCACTGATGCACAAAGTATAAGCCCATACATTGCTTCAACTTTTTATGCAGCAGATAGATATGCAACTTTTAAAACTGGTTATGAAGAGTATTATAATAATGGTGGAATTATTTTGGCGGATAGATACACAACAGCTAATATGGTTCACCAAGCAGGAAAAATAAAAGATGATGCTGAAAGAGAAAAATTTCTAAATTGGTTATGGGATTTTGAATTTAATTTGTATGGACTTCCTATTCCAACAGAGGTTATTTTCTTAAATATGCCAACAGATTATGCTCAAAAACTTATGGAGAATAGAGCAAATAAAATCACACATGAAGAGAAAAAAGATATTCATGAAAGAGATAAGAAGCATTTGCAAGATGCCTATAATGAGGCATGCAAATTAGTTGATAAATATAAATGGTGTGAAATTAAGTGCGTAAAAGATGGAAACATAAGAACAATTGATGATATACATGAAGAAATTTGGAATAGTGCAAAAAGATTTCTATAATTAAATGAAAGGATAGTGAGATATAATGGCAAACGTAAGTAAAGAAGAGCTTTTGCATATAGCAAAACTTGCAGACTTAAATATTAAGGAAGATGAAGTTGATAATTATTTATCTAATCTTCAAGACATTTTGAATTTTGCTGAAGTCGTAAATAACGCAGATACAAAGGGGTTAGAAGAAACAATAGGTGAAAATGACAAGGTAAATGTTTTTAGAAAAGATGAAATAAAAGTATTTGAAGATAACAAAGCTTTACTTCAAAATGCAAAAGAACAAGAAAGAAATATGTTCAAAATACCTAAAGTAATACAATAATTTGTATTAGACTATTTTTCGCAAGTTATATAATGCTGTATACAATACATGCAATTTATATTGTGCTGTATACAATATATGTATGTTATATCATGTTGTATCAAATTATACAGGTGATATAAATAATGAGTAGTAATTGTAAAGAATATATAAAATTGTGACATAATATAAAAATCTAAATTAAAATAAGGAGGAAATGACAATTGAATATTACTAGTTTAACAGTACATGAGCTTATTGAAAAATTAAAAAATAAAGAGCTAACTTCAGAAGAGATTACAAAAGCATATATAGATAGAATAAATGATAAAGAAAAAGATGTTAATGCTTTTGTAACAACATTGTGTGACGAAGCATTGGAGAAAGCAAAGAAGATAGATGAAGAAAGAGATAATGGGAAAACTAATTCTGAATTTGCTGGAATTCCTATTGGAATAAAAGATAATTTGTGTACAAAAGGAATAAGAACAACATGTAGTTCCAAAATGTTGGAGGACTTTATATCTCCATATGATGCGACAGTTGTAGAAAAATTGAATAATAAGGACTTAATTAATTTAGGAAAATTAAATATGGATGAATTTGCTATGGGAGCATCTACAGAATATTCATATTTTAAGAAAACGAGTAATCCATGGGATTTGAAAAGAGTACCAGGTGGTTCGTCTGGTGGAAGTGCTGCAGCAGTAGCAGCAGATTTGGTGCCATGGGCTTTAGGAAGCGATACAGGAGGTTCAATTCGTCAGCCAGCTTCATTCTGTGGAGTTGTAGGACTAAAACCAACTTATGGTCTAGTTTCAAGATACGGATTAGTTGCTTTTGCATCTTCATTAGACCAAATTGGACCAATTACGAAGGATGTTACAGATGCTGCACTATTACTTAATTTAATAGCAGGACATGATGAAAGAGATACAACATCATATGATATTCCTAAAAAAGATTATACAAAATCTCTAAACAAAGATATAAAAGGTTTAAAAATTGGAATACCTAAGGAATATTTTGGAGAAGGAATAAATCCAGAAGTTAAAGAAAAAATTGACGAAGCAATAAAAATGTACCAAGACCTTGGGGCAGAAGTCGAAGAATTCTCATTAGATATTGCAAAATATGCTTTAGCAACTTATTATATCATTGCGTGTGCTGAAGCAAGTTCGAATTTAGGAAGATTTGATGGAATTAGATATGGATATAGAACATCTAACTATAGCGATTTAAAAGAATTATATAGAAACTCTAGAAGTGAAGGATTCGGACCAGAAGTTAAGAGAAGAATTATACTAGGAACTTATGTGCTTTCATCAGGATATTATGATGCATATTACAAAAAAGCTCAACAAGTACGTACTTTAGTAAAAAAAGAGTTTGATAAAGCTTTTGAAAAGTATGATGTTTTATTAACACCAACATCTCCAACAGTAGCATTTGAAATTGGAACAAGGTCAAATAATCCATTGGAAATGTATTTGGCAGATATATGCACAGTTTCTGTAAATATTGCAGGACTTCCAGGAATATCTATACCATGTGGAGTAAATAGTGAAAACATGCCAATAGGTTTGCAATTAATTGGAAATAAATTTGAAGAAGAAAAAATATTAAATGCAGCATATGCTTTGGAGCAGGTAATTGGTTTTAGAGATAAGCACAAACCTGGTTTGTGTGAAAGATAAACTTCGTCTTGCGTTGTTGAAATTTAGATAAAAAATCCTCGATGTGCACAAAGCACACCTCCGGTTTTTTACTAAATTTCGCCTAGCAATACTCGTTTCTTTTTCACACATGAGATTATAAAAAACAGTTATAATAAACTTGCGTTATTAAAATTTGAGGAGGAAAGATAATGTCTAATACAGATTATGAGAAAGTAATGGGACTAGAAGTGCATGCAGAGCTTTCAACAAAAACAAAAATATTCTGTTCATGCCCTACTGAGTTTGGTGCAGAGCCTAATACTCATGTGTGCCCAGTATGTATGGCTATGCCTGGAGCACTTCCAGTTCTAAATGAAAAAGTTGTTGAATATGCTGTTAAGGCTGGTTTGGCAACGAACTGTGAGATTTCAAGGAACAGTAAAAATGATAGAAAAAATTATTTCTATCCAGATACACCAAGGGCATACCAAATATCACAATTTGATAAGCCACTTTGCGAACATGGATATATCGAAATTGAAGATGATGACGGAAATCCTAAAAGAATAGGAATCACAAGAATACATATAGAAGATGATGCAGGAAAACTAAACCATAATGAACTTGGTGGAGGAAGTTTAGTAGACTTAAATAGAGCAGGAGTGCCTCTAATTGAAATAGTTTCTGAGCCAGATTTAAGAACAGCTGGTGAAGTTGATAGATACTTGAAAAAATTGAAGTCAATATTAGAATATATTGAAGTATCTGACTGCAAAATGCAAGAAGGGTCTTTTAGAGCAGATGTTAATATTTCTGTAAGAAAAAAAGGAGAAACAAAATTCGGCACAAGAACAGAAACAAAAAACATGAGCTCGTTTAGGGCAATTACAAGAGAAATAGAATATGAATCAAACAGACAAATAGAAGTGCTAGAAAATGGCGGGAAAATTGAACAAGAAACATTGAGATGGGATGATGTATCTGGAAAAACATTTTCAATGAGAGATAAAGAGGATGCACAAGACTATAGATATTTTCCAGAGCCAGATTTAGTAGCAATACGTCTATCAGAAGAATATATAGAAAATATTAGAAAAAATTTACCTGAAATGCCAGAAAGCAGAAGAGAAAGATATTTGAAAGAATTTAATTTGTCAGAAAAAGATGCAAGACTTTTAACAAGCTCAAAATATCTATCAAATATGTTTGAAGCAGCAGAAAAAATATGTGGAAATGCTAAAGCTGTTGCAAATTGGTTACTTTCTGATGTGTCTAGAATATTAAATGAAAAAGAATTAGAGCCAGATAGCATACCATTTACAGCAGAGCAATTAGCAAAATTAGTTGAGTTAATTGATAAAGGCACAATTAGTTCAGCAATTGGTAAGAAAGTAATAGAAGAATTATTCGAAAATCCAAAAGATCCAGAAGAAATTATAAAAGAAAAAGGATGGATACAAATATCTGATGCGGGAGCTATAAAACAAGTAGTAGAAAAAATACTTGAAGCAAATCCTCAGTCTGTGGCAGATTATAAAGCAGGAAAGGATAGAGCCTTAGGCTTCTTAGTTGGACAAGCAATGAAAGAAACAAAAGGAAAAGCAAATCCACAAATGTTAAATAAAATGTTTTTAGAAGAATTAAAAAAATAGTTTGAACTTTAACAACTTGAACAAAAGGGACACTCCTATTTGTTCAAGTTGTTCAACTTTTGGGACACTTCTTTTTGTTTACAGACTTTGTCATATGTTGTCGAATTTTGTAATACGATTTTGCTTGAAATGTGAAGAAAAATGTGATTAAATATATTACATAATAATTGTATCATATGTTATTTTTATCTAAGTATTTTATAATCTTTAAAAATTATAACCACATACTTTCATAAAATCTATTGTTACCCCTATAAAATTATATAATATTAGTACTTTCACAGCCTATAGAAAGGAGGTATTTTTTTACATAAACATACATATGTGCAATTATTAGAAAACTAATTTTCATTCTGAAAAAGCAACTAATATTATTTTATTAGTTGCTTTAATTAAAATATAGAAAAAATCATATGTGAAGCGTGGTGACAAATTTTTCATTCATCGTTTTTTATAGTATCAATTGCTATGGCACTTATTACAAAAAATACTGCAAAAAATAATGAGGATTTTAAAAGTGATATACCTATGTAAAATAAATCAAGATTAAGTATAGAATGATATAAACTTAGTACAAAAGTTGACATTAATGCTAAAACTAAGCAAAATTTTAATCCGTTATATAAAACTTTTTGAATTGATGAGTTGATTTTTTTCATTCTAGAAATTACAAGTTTCATAATTTTTTTGTTGAAATATTAATGCAAAATAATATTTCAAAACTCCTTTCAGAAATAATATAAAAACAACTTATATTTATATTAACATAATTGAATATTATAATCAAAGGAAATTTTAGGAAATGTCGTTTTAGGGACAGGTCTCCAGGCGACATTTTGTCGCCACAGCCACAGGGATATATCTATATGCAGATAGATTCTTCAACTATCATTTTGTCGCCCGGAGACCTGTCCCTAAAACGACAAAAAAGACTGCAAATAAATTTGCAACCTTTAAATAAAAAACTGTGCACAATTTTTTATTATTAATGTATTAATTAAATGCAAAATGCGATTTAAGTTATAAAATTTTTATTTTATCCCTTATGCATTAATTGCATTTAATTTTTTAGCTAGGTTAGATTTTTTTCTAGCTGCTGTGTTTTTTACAATAACACCTTTTGTACAAGCTT
>CAMMVE010000040.1 GCA_946500265.1 uncultured Clostridium sp. | reverse complement strand
TATTTATAAATCTCTCATCATCGTTATAATAAAGTTCAAATAATTTTTCTCTAAAATCTCTATCTTCTAATAGAGCTTTTTTTATTTCTTCTATTTCCACTTATTTCTCCTCCTTATTATTTTTTATTTTGAAAGATATTTAATAGTTATTAATTATTTAAAACATCTAATTAATTTAATTGTTCATTAAATATCTATGACTTATTTAGCTTCATCTAATGTATCATGTTTAGCTAACAGATTACCTTTAAAGTCCCAGTATTGATATATTAATCGTACTGGGTCTTCTGGTATTCCTTTACCTATCAATGACTCTGTTTTAATTACTTTAATAACTTTTGCTTTATCTGTTCCTCTTGGTCTTACTGTTTCCATAATCTCATTTTCTCCTATCTTACTTATTTATTTTTGTCTGGAAAAATATTTAATACTTTGTACATTATTTTTCTTATATCTTCTGCTTTTTCTGCTGGTATAATTTGTACTTGGTTATAACCTAATGAAATCCTTGTTATAGTAGCTATTGCATCAAATATCTTGCTTTGTTCTCTTTGCTCTGTATATCCTTTTGAATAAAACATTTTTACAAAGTCTTGTTTTACTGTTTTCCAGGCATTGTCTTTTACCAATTCTTTTTTTGTCATTTCATTTAAGATTTCTCTTTTAAGTTCTTCTTTTAGTTTTTTTAATTCTTCTTCTGACATTTTAACCAACCTTTCTCTAGTTCTCTCATTGTGAACTTTTATGTTAAAAAAATTTCATCTGTATTAGCCGTAGGAAAGCTTTTTTTAAATTCCTTAATTTTTTGTATGCTTGGATTTTTTGCTCCACATTCTATTTGTTTATAAAAAGATATTGTTATTCCCCATTTTTCAGCCATTTCTTCCTGTGTTTTTTTTATAGAAAGCCTGTATTCTCTTAGCTTTTCTCTTGCCATTTTTTGTTCTCCTCCTTTCAAGTTCACTCATAGTATAATATACTTTTAGTGAACTGTCAACACCTTTTTCAAAAAAAATTTTTAATTTCCTTGAAACCTCTGTCGCTCTAAGTAAACTTTTTAAATTTTTTTGTTGCATAGTACACTTACAGTGTGCTATAATGAAATGTAATTGGAGGAATTATGATGAATAGAATAAAATTTTTACGAGAAGAACTTCATATGACGCAGCAAGAATTAGCAGACAAGCTTGATGGTGCTAAAAGTACTGTTGCTATGTATGAAAAAGGCGACAGAAAACCTAGTATGGACGTTCTACTAAAATTATCAGAAATATTTGATTGTAGTATAGATTATATTCTCGGTAAATCAGACATACGTGATCCAGAAGATAAAGAGTTCCGCTTCGCTTACCATAAGGAAACAGAAGGTATGACAGACGAAGAAATAAAAGATGCTCTAAGGTTTTATAAAGAAATGAAAAATAAAATAAAAGGAGAAAAACAATAAGTTAAGTTATAATACTATTAAGGAGTTGATTATTATTAATAATTTTGAAAAATTTGTATTAAAAAAAAGAAGCATTTGGTTTCACATTATTGTAGGTTATTTTACTGCTTTTACTTGGAATATTATTTGGTTAATAACTTATATTTTATATAATAAAAAAATAAAAAGTAATAAGCACAGTCGTTTTATAGATTTAAGTCGCAATACTCAAAACAGACCTGCAACTGACTTAGAACAATATAAAAAAAGCAATGAAATACCCTCAATAGAGCATATTAATAATCGTAAAAAAGAGTATATACAAGCATTAAACTCTATAAAAATTTTAGTTCCAACAGTATATAAAACTGCTCAAAATAAAAATAATTTAGCTGAAATGCCTTATTTAAATTTTAGCCAAATAAGAAAAAATACTCCACAAGATAGACTCGAAAAATTTGTATCTATAGATATAGAAACAACTGGATTACATCCTGGAGTTGATGAAATATTAGAAATTTCTGCGATAAAATTCATTGATTCAGAGCCAATAGAATGCTTAACAACTCTAATAAAACCAAAGAAAGATATTCCTGCAAATATAACAAATATTAATCATATTACTAATGAAATGGTTGCAAATAGCCCTAATATTGAATTTGTAATACAAGATTTTTCAAAATTTATTAAAGGATTTAATGTAGTTGGATATAATTTAGAATTTGATTTACGTTTCCTATACAAAAACGGACTTGATTTATTCAATGAAAAAAGACAATTTTATGATGCTATAGATCTTGCAAGAAAAGTATATAAAAATAAATTATATAATTTTAAATTAGATAGCATAGCTGAAGAAATGGAACTATATAGAACACAATCACATAGAGCAACAGAAGATGCATTTGTAACTGGAATTATTTTCAGAGATTTAGGTACTTACATAAAAAAATGATAATATAGATTTCACTTCTCCTTCCATAAGGAAACAGAAGGTATGACTGATGAAGAAATTAAAGATGCTTTAAGATTTTATAAAGAAATGAAAAATCGAATAAAGGAAGAAAAAAAAGATGGATCAAAATAACTTAAATTTACAATTAGATTTAACAAAAGTAGCCAATAAAACCTATGATGATTTAGCCAGTAAAACATTGAAAAGTACTGGAAATGCAGGTTCAACAGTCGTAGACTTTCTTCATAACTTTATATTATATCCATTACAAAAATATAATATATATGCTGAATATAAATTACAAAATTATAAAGATGAATTAGTAAAAAAAGCAAATAAAATTCCCAAAGAAAGCCTAACACTTCCAAGAGTCAATATTTTTGGTCCAACATTAGAGGGTTTAAAATATAATCTTGATGAGCAATACATAAAAGATATGTTTACTAACATTTTAATATCAGATATGGATTCAACTAAACAATCTAAAGTATTACCTGCTTATATTGATATTGTAAGACAATTAAGTAAAGATGATGCAATATTCTTAAAATCATTAAAAGAATGTAGCTCGTATGTCAGGGGATTCTTTTGCATAGAATTGCATAATAAAGATAAGTATATATTGTTAGAATATTCTGATAATAATGGCAAATTATCAGATTTTAATATTATTAAACTAAATTCTATTGTAATTGATAATTTAATAAGATTAAGACTTATTGAAATTCCTGATAGAGTTTTTGTTAATCAAAAAGTATATGATAAAATGTACGAGTTGCTTCATCAGCCTACAATGATAGAAGTAATTCAATATACTCCAAGAATTTTATCTGTTACTGATTTTGGAAAGAACTTTATTGATATATGTCTTTCTTAATTTTATTTACATCTTTTTTTATATTTGCAATTTCATCTAGTGCTTTGCAGATATATTCTTGATGTGAATCAAAACCTTTACTATTAATTTTATCTAATTTTATAAATTGATAACAAGCTACTTTATATGTTACAAAACAACAAAATAAAGTAAATAATAAATAAAAAATAAACATATGTAACTCACCTCAAAAAAATTATAACACAAAAATATCTTTTTGTATATAACTAAAGATTGGAGTTTTGGTAAATGGAACTAAAGAAATTATATGAAATAGCAAATAAAGAACATATAGATATAATTAACTTTAAAATGAAAAATAAAGCTATAATTGGCTATTATAATAATTATTGCATAATAGGTTTAAATTACTCTAAAATACATTCTTATAAAGAAGAAAAATGTATTTTAGCAGAAGAATTAGGACACTATTACTATTCTGCTTATTATACTGTAAATTCAGACCAAGAATTTATAGACAAGCAAGAATATCGTGCGATGAAATGGAAATCACTTGCATGTGTCCCCTTAAAATCAATTTTAAGCTGTTTTTATGAACGGAATATATAATTTATGGGACATAGCAGAAAAATTAAACGTAGACACAAATATGGTCGAATTTGCAATTAATTATTATAAAGAAAATGATTTACTAAAGACAAATGCTTATGATAGCATTTAATTTTTCAAAACATTTTGCAAACATTTGTTCAAGGAGGATTTATGGCAAAGAAAACAAATATTGAAATTAACGGGAAACAATATTATCGTGTTACTAGGACAATCGGCAAAAAAGCTGATGGCACACTTATTAGAAAACAATTTTACGGAACAGGAATTAATGAAGCTAATAAAAAAGCAGATGAATACGTCAATGATATAAAAAACGGATTGATTACTAATTTCGAATATGTGACTATAAATGATGCAATGCATACTTGGCTATTTGATTTTTTACTCAATTCCGCTTCTATTAAGCCATCTACTTTTCAAAGATATGAAGGAATTTATAGAAAATATATTAAAAGTAGTTCTATTGCAGGTCTGAGAGCAAGTACTTTTACTTCTTTGCAATTGCAAAAATTTTATAACAGATTAGCTAAAAATTTTTCCTATAAACAAATAAATACATTAAATACTATTTTAAAAATATTTTTCAACTGGTGTATAGATAATGGATATATGCTAAAGAACCCATGTAATAATGTAAATATAAAAAACGAATTAAATAAAATGACTACAGAGAAAAAGAAAATTGAAATATTAACAGAAAAAGAAATTAAAACAATAAAAAATTACATAAGAAATACAGATTTTGAACTTCTTTTTTTATTAGATTTAGGAACTGGATTAAGATTAGGAGAGTTATTAGCTTTAGACTGGGAAAACATAAACCTCGAAAGTAAAACAATATATATCGAACAATCCGTTAAAGAAGTATATGTTTATGATACTCCTGAATCTAAACATATTGAAACAATATTTCAAAAACCTAAAACAAAAACATCAATCAGAACAATTACTATACCTAATAATTTAGTTGAATTACTTAAGCTACAAAAAAATAAAACTGGACTATTATTTAAAGATGAAAATGGAAATCCTATTAGAGGAAGAATAGTATATTCAAGGTGGAATAGCATTTTAAAAAAATGTAAAATTCCACATAAAAAATTTCATGCAATTAGACATACTTATGCATCTATGTTATTAAAAAAGGGAGTTGATATTGAGACTGTTGCAGAACTAATGGGGCATTCAACAATTACTATTACGCAAATCTATCTACACTCTACTTCTAATCAAAAGCAAAAAGCTGTTAACAAATTAAATAGTTTATTCTAAACTAGTGTGTTAAAAATGTGTTAATTAAAATTTTAGCGTATCTTGAAAGCCCCAAGATACGCTATTTTTAACGTCTTTTATAAAATTGGTGGCGAAGAGGAGATTAAATTTTATCATTTTCTTGCAATTCTATATGTTTGAAATTCCTTTATTTTTAGCACTTTCTTAGCAATACTATTTCTAATCATTTCTATACTATCTCAAACTAAAGTGTTAAAAAAGTGTTAATTTTTTATGGTTTTTCTTGGTAATTGTCTAGTAAACAAAGGTGCTAAATATTTATCTAGTATTTTACTCTCTTTCAAAATTTTATCATAATCTGCATCATACCCTATTAAGTAAAATAATTTTATCTTATGTATAATTATTAAAAATTTTAATAACATACTTTTTCACCTCAATTAATTATACCATTTTATGTCAATTTTGTCTGTTGAAATTTGTCGAATATATTGACATTTAATATTATAATTTGATATACTTTTTTCAATCGTTTAATAAACTCCTTCAGTTGGGTGCATAGATTAGTAATTGACTTCTTTGCATTTCAACTATTAGTTTATGCACCTAACTCTTCACAGCAAGATGTTAAGTGCAAATACATATGGAAGGGGGTAACAGAATTGAATACAAAAGAAATAAGCAACAATACTGTTGCTGTAAAATACTTAGGTAGAGCTTTAATTTCTTTAATTGTTGGTATTATTATAGTTATATTAGCTATTTTAGGATATAACTCAAATATTAACATAACAAAAAAAGGAATTGAAGTCCAATCGCAGAACTCCAATTCTATATTAAACGGATATGAATAAGGGCTTCGGCTCTTATTCTTTTTTTACATTTTAATAATATTTATTAAAATTGTCAATAATTATTACTCATTTGTTATTATATTGTAATACTTGAGTAATGTTATTGTAACATTGATATTTTATCCTGTCAACACTATTCTACCACATTTTTTTATTTTTTTCAAGTTATGTTTACTCTTTTATGAAATTACTGAAATACCAACAAAAGTTGACGAACGAGGATTGATTTTAAGGTGTTTTTATTTTTGAGTAATATACTTTTATGTCTTATTTTGAGCATAAAAAAAGAGGTAGACTGCAATAGTCTACCTTTTATCTTTTTCTACAATAGTCTAGACAAATCCAACCAGAAGGAATTTTACCCCAATTTCCATTGACTTGACTTACTGTTACATTTACGCCTCTTAAAAGTCCATTTGCATAGTAATTGCCCTTTGCTCTGTTTTGACTTCTTGCATTTGACGTTAACTGTCTATAATTCTTTATAGAATAATTCGTTCCTGCTCCGCTTCTTACGTGAAGTAATGATGCAGTAACTGTATAATTTCCAGTTGTATATCTTGTATTATTGTAACTTACTAAATAATCTGAACATACCCATCTATTCGTTCCAATTCTACTCCAATTACCTGATGTTTCATAGACTGTTACTCTGTCTCCGTCATAAAGCTTTCCTACAACTGAACCCCAGATGCCATCTCTTACATTTAATCTAGTATTTACATTTACGTATCTTGTGTAATTAGATGTAGTAACTGTGTTTGTATTCTCTTGTACATTTCCAGAATGTTTATAAGCAAAAGCACCTCTAAAATTGGCATAGTTCTTAAAGTTATCTACTGTAACATATACTTTGTTTCCGTCAACTGTTGCCTTTCCTCTTCTTGTAGATGTATCAAATTTTCCTGCATACAAATAAGGGTCATAAACTGTTATAGTATCCCCCTCTATTCCCACCAGTACAATAAAATGTCCGCCACTTGTGAATAAACCATTTGCGACAGAACATACGACATAATTGTCGTTTCTTAGCAATTCTATTGCTGTATCTATGTTAGTAGTTTCTTGATACTCTATATCAAAAACATCTGCTACCCAACGAAAAGCACTCCAGTAAGTTCCGCTATTGGTACTTCTATAACCATATCGTACAAATAAATCTCCCATTTCGTCTGGTGTAATTGTTCCTTTTGTTGCTGTAACTACTATTGCAGCAGAAGTTGGACCACAACCTGACGTGCCAATTGTTTGAGAATTATCCCCTATAGCTGTATATACGTGATTTTTCCAACGACTATCTATTTGAGAGTAGTATGTAAGTCCTGTGTAATTACCTAATTCTATGCTAGGATATTCGCTAGCACCATTGTAGGCTATCTCTCCTTGTTCTTCAAAAGCCTCGCTTTCTACTTCTTGTTCAAGATTTTGCTCATCAGCCTCTGTTTGCTCTGGTATTTCGGTACTTGGCAACTCTTCTATTTCTTCACTAGACATATTGTAAGTAGTTATATAATCCTTTAATTCATTTATAACTTCTCCAGCAATGTTTTCTGACGTGTTATCCTTATTTACATTATAAAATCCTAAACCAGCTAAAATAGCAACTATAACAGTTGCTACTACTAGAATAATATTCTTTTTCTTATTTTCATTCATCTTATTTTTCTCCTTACTTAAATTTTTGTTTATAAAGTAGTAACATTGTGTCATACATTATTATTTCTGCACTTAAAATCTTCACTTCTTTGCATCTATTCAGTTCTAAGTTTTCATTATAATTTTTACAATAATAGTCCATTTTATAATCAATATTTTCATTTTTTACGACTATTATCTCTGATGCTTTTTGTTCTGGTACTGTTAATTCTAGTGCAATGTCCCTATTGCATTCTTTAGCTTTTAATGCAATATCAATTAAGTCTTGAAATTTACTTATATTCATTTTTACACCTGCCTTTCTATTTATTTTAATCTTGCACAAATGCAAAAAATTGTGCATATATTATAAATCCACTTCCTACATCTTTTACCTTAACTGGAATCTCCGAATATAAATCTCCAACTAATTTTATTTTATTTGTGTTTGGCACGCATCTAAAATAATAATTTTTATTAAATGCAGCTTTCATATTAGGAAAAAACCAATTATTTATAAAAGTAAAAGGCATTTCTAGTTCGAAGTCTTCTTCACTATCATTTTCGTATGGTTGTGCATTTATAATTAAATAGCAAAATACTATATTTCCTATTTTTTTATAAATAAGCTGATTAGCATAAAAATTACAATTTAAATTTGTTTTAAGATTTGAAACTATGTTATATCCTTTTAAATCATTAAACTGTTTATATAGAGGTATCATTACATAACACCTCTTTTCTTTTTATTCTTTAAAGTAATCGTGTGTGTGTGTGTGTGTGTGTGTACAGCCTCAAGGCTTTGCGGGTTTTTATTCATATTCTTAACTTCCTTTCTACAATAATCCTTTATCTTTGCATTCTTCCCACTTGTCGTGAACATAGCTATTGCCCCCATTTTGTGTATAACGCTCATAAATTTCATATGTACGTTTTATTTGCACTTCTGTCTTTTTCACTCCATTTTCTAAATCTGATAAAAAATTTATAAGATATGTTTTATCTGCATCTAACGTATGTTCTTTCATATCTTTTTTATTTTCCGTTCTCATTGCATCTATTTTCTTATCTATGTCTTCAATTTTGTTAGCTTTTTTATTTGTTATAGCTGTTATTATTGCTACAACGATTGTCCCGATTGTGGGTATTAAAGATGCTATTATTCCACTATCCATCTTTTCTCCTTTTAAATTTTCATATTAAAAATTAAAGTCGCGTATTGCCATGCGTCTATAGAAAATGTGAAGTGATTTTGTTCTGTTGCTTTTGAAATGCTATATTGCTTTCCTCCACTTCCCTCAGTAATTTTTACTTCGCCAGATATACTATATATTCCATGTCCATTGCTGACAAAACTAATTAAGTACATCGCATTTGGCAATAAAACTAAAATTGAACAATTGCTAGTAATCTCTATGTCTATAGTCTTGCTAGTTCCTCCATTTAGATTATCTACAACTATTACTGTCTTTTGTTTATCTTCTAAACTATCTAATCTATTTAAAATTTGTTTGATTTTATACGCAAGAGGTTGCATTACTGCTCACCTCTTTTCTGTTTATTTTTCTTTAAAATGCTTGTGTGTGTATATATATACAGCCCCAAGGCTTTGCTGGTTTTTATTCATACTTTTTGTTCTCCTTTCTACAATAATCCTTTGTTCTTTTCTTCTTCCCATTTGTCATGCACATAACTATTTCCACCATTTTTTCTATATCTTTCATACACTTCATATGTTCTTTTTATTTGTATATCTGTCTTTTTTATTCCATTTTCTAAATCGGATAGAAAGTTTATTAAATAAGTTTTATCTGCATCTAAAGTATGCTCTAGCATATCTTTTTTGTTTTCTTCTTGCATTTTTTCTATTTTTTTATCTAAATCAACTATCTTATCCGCTTTTTTATTTGTTCTCTTACTTATTATTGTATTTGCTATTGTTCCTGCTACAGTAATAATAGCTACTATTATTGTACTTTCCATTTGTTTGCCTACTCCTTTTATATTAAAATTACATAAGTATACGCTTTTGTAAAATGTTGTTACCTATTTTACTCCTTTTATTTTAATATACTAAAAACGCTGGTCTAACACCATACCAGTCCGAACTATAAAACGCATTAGGTAAACCATTTATTCCAATAGCTGCAAAGCCCATATTATTTGCAACATCTCTTAGCCAATAACCAGTTCTAGCAGTATTATCAAAGCCTATAATTAAATCCGCTCTCATTTTAAATATTGCTAATTGTGTACTATCTATAGTCTCAACATGAGAATTTATTGCATTTGTCCTAGCAGGAGAATAAATTAGTGAACCATATACCATAAATTCATTCATAAGTTCTATATCAGAGTCATACCAATTTCCTGAACTAGCATAATTGTCTGTAACTGCATCTTGAAAATATTCTCTATGGTTTAAAATATGACTATTATAAAAATCATTTCTTATTGTTTGTCTAAAACCTTCTAAATTTTCTTTACGCATTTTGCTTTCTGCATAAGCACCAGTACTTGTACTACTATCATTCATATAACTAGTACCCATTACTTTTTCTGGTATCATTAGAATATGTGGTGTTGTACATTCTGTATCTCCTGTATGCAATCTGTAATTTATATCTGCTACTAAATATTTTCTATTGCTATTTTTTCCTATTATATAATCCCCTATAAAAATGTCATCAAAAGTTTCTGCTGCAATTTGTTTTGATAGAGTACCATCATAGAATAAATCCGTAATATCTTTACCTCTATAGATACTATTATGAAATCCTGCATTTGGAATATTCATTAATATATTAAGTGGTTTCATTTGTGTACCCCCCTTTCACAACAAATTTAAAGTATTCTCCTTTATCAGCACTCCAATCTGTAGTTAATTTTATTTTATTGCTTATACTATCTGCTTCTCCTACTTCTCTATAGTGTCCATCTGTTCCTGCGTCGTCTGAGCTAAGAAGTAATAGAAGTCCCATATAATAAACTTGCAATACATTTCCACCTACTTTATAGTAAAATGGTAGTGTTATTTCTCCTCCTGCAGCTACATTTGCGGTTAAAATTAAATTGTATGTATGTTGTGTAAGTTGCTCTGCTTTAACTTGTCTATTTT
>CAMMVE010000039.1 GCA_946500265.1 uncultured Clostridium sp. | reverse complement strand
TTTTAGCACTTATTCCAGCATCTTCGTAATAATCTATTATCTCATAACCTTTGAACTTACAAAAAGACTCTAATCTTTCTCTTTGCTCTGGTAAACTAAAACCTTCACGAGCTTGATCTTCGGTTGAAACTCTCATATATAACCCACATTTTTTCTTTTCTTCGTTCAATTTAAAACCTCCAATCTAACAAAAAAGACATCAAAAGTACAAATTAATACTAATGACATCTCTGTAAAATTTCTATTTTAAAATCCATTTTTTTCAAAATCATATAATCATCTCCTAATAAACTAGAATGTTTACATAAGACATTATACCATAATTTTAAGAAATGTCAAATACTGGTATTTATATGTTTTTTATATATTCTTCTAATTCAGATAATTTAATCTTCTTATATAAATTAGAAATATACACATCATTTGAATAATTAAAAACTAAGAATGTAATATTTTTAATTATTACTCTATGTGGTTCAATATATGTGAGATTAGTTTTTTCAATTTTTCTAATACTACCATTAATAAAAGTAGGAGTAACTTTAGAAAATTCACATATAAATTCTAGTCTTTGCTTTAGACTTTCTTCAAATTGTAATTCTTGCTTAATTATCTTCATTTATTTGCACCATCCTTTCGATTGGATGATTTTTATATTGTTTATAGACAACAAAAAAATCAACCAGATTTTATTTTCTGATTGATTTTGTATCTATCTATTCAATTTAGTTCGAACAGATACGTCATTGGTGGGCAGGGATGGATTCGAACCATCGTACTCAAATGAGACTTGATTTACAGTCAAGCGCCTTTAGCCACTCGGCCACCTACCCAAAAATATTTACATTTATACTAAAAAGAAAAGTTAAACAAATCTTTTTAATAAAAATGGTGCGCCCTCAAGGATTCGAACCTTGGACCCACCGGTTATGAGCCGGTTGCTCTGACCAACTGAGCTAAGGGCGCATCTCAAACGCAATATAAAGTATAAACTATTTTGTATTATATGTCAATACTTTTTCAGAAAAAAATTAAAAAACAAGTTGGATTTAATCACAATGCTTTTTAATTTTTTACACCAAACAGTAACAAGATTTATAAGCCAAATTTTTATTTAAATTGACGGCAAATTTTCACACAAAATTCACAATTAAAATTAGCAATGAGTATTGACAATTGCTAATTTTGGGTATAATATATATAAAGTTTAGCACTCGTACCAATTATTTGCTAAAAGAGGTGTAAAAATTGGATAATAGAAAAAAGAAAATATTACAAGCAATTGTTGAAGAATACATAAATACAGCAGAGCCTGTAAGTTCAGGAAGCTTAGTTAATAAGTATGGACTTGATTTAAGTAGTGCTACGATAAGAAATGAAATGTCTGACTTGGAAAAAGTAGGTTATATCGAAAAAACTCATACTTCGAGTGGTAGAGTACCTTCTACAAGAGGATATAGACTATATGTAGATGAGTTATTAAATGATAAAAACATAAGCTTGGCAGAGATTAAATACATACAGTCAAAGCTTAATGCTAAAGTAAACGAAATTGAAGATTTAACCAAAGTAGCAACGAGTACTATATCTGAAGTCACACATTATACTACATTAGCGGTTGGACCAAAAACTAAAAAACAAAACATTGAAGAGATTAAATTTGTACTTTTAGGTAGTAGAATGTTAATGGCAGTTATTTTAACTGATACAGGAATTATAAAAGAAACTATTATAAAATTTAATCAAGACATTACCAACAAGCAAGTGGATACATTAAATTTTATATTTAACAATAAGCTAAAAGGGCAGCCATTAGATTCAATAGATAAACCATTAGAGCAATATATTTTTTCCCATATGAATTATAGTTTAGAAGTGCTTAAACCAATTATGGACCAATTGAATAAAGCTATAAATGAGGAAGAAAAAATTTATCTTGAAGGTGCAAACAAAGCTTTTGATTTGCCAGAGTTTAAGAGTTTAGAAGTAGCTAGAAACTTTATAAATCTAATAGATAAAAAGGAAATTGTAGCAGATTTACTTAATACAGGATTTGCAAATGATATTAATGTATATATAGGCAGTGAATCTGATAATGCAGAATTGAAAGATTTTAGTATTGTTACATTTAAACATAGGTATAAAAATAAGGACTTGGGTACAATAGGAATAATAGGACCTAAGAGAATGGATTATTCTAAAGTCATTTCAGTAATGAAGTATATTAGTAAAAAATTAAATGGTGAATAGATGCTAATTAAAATATATGAGAAAGCATAGAATTCTAATCATATTTTAATAATTTATTGAAAGGCGGGTAAAAATATAATGGAAAAAGAAGAAAAAGACATTCAAAACGAAGAAATTAAAGAAAAGAATAAAAAAGCGGATGAGATGATAGAGCTAAAAAAGCAAATTGAAGCTCAAAAAGTTCAAATTGATGAGACAGAAGATAGATTAAAAAGAGTTGCAGCAGAATTTGATAATTATAAGAAAAGAAATGCAAAAGAAAGAGACGGAATGTACAATTCATTGGTTGCAGATATAGTTTCAAATTTCTTGCCAGTGATAGATAACTTGGAGAAAGCAGTAGAAGCTGAAACAAAGGACGAGGAATATAAAAAAGGAATAGAATTGGTATTAAAGCAATTCAAAGAGGTATTAGCAGCAAGAGGAGTTACAGAAATAGAAACTGTAGGAAAAACTTTTGATCCAGAACTTCATGAAGCAGTAAGTAGTGTACAAGATGACACAAAAGGAGAAAAAGAAATTGTGCAAGAATATAGAAAAGGATACATGATAGGAAATAGAGTTATTCGTCATTCAATGGTAATCGTTGCCAACTAGAATTGAAGATAATTGATTTTCTTTTCAATTCTATAGAAAATAAAATCAGTTTTTAATTTTATATAAGTAATAAAGAGGGGCGAAGGTATTGCTTATATATTTTATATAGATTAAATTTAAAAATATAAATTATATTTCGCCGAAATGTTAACTTAAAGAAAGGAAGATTTATTATGGGAAAAATTATAGGTATTGATTTAGGTACAACAAATTCATGTGTTGCAGTTATGGAAGGTGGAGAGCCAGTTGTAATTCCTAACGCAGAAGGAAATAGAACAACACCATCTGTAGTTGCATTCTCAAAAAATGGAGAAAGATTAGTAGGACAAATTGCAAAACGTCAAGCTGTTACTAATCCAGATAACACAGTTATATCTATAAAAAGAAAAATGGGAACAAATGAAAAAGTTAATATAGATGGAGATCAATTTTCTCCACAAGAAATATCAGCTATGATACTACAAAAATTAAAAGCAGATGCTGAAAATTACTTAGGACAACAAGTAACACAAGCTGTTATAACAGTTCCAGCTTACTTTAGCGATAGCCAAAGACAAGCTACAAAAGATGCAGGAAAAATAGCAGGACTTGAAGTTCTAAGAATTATAAACGAACCAACAGCAGCAGCATTAGCATTTGGTATGGACAAAGAAGACCAAGACCAAAAAATAATGATTTATGACCTAGGTGGAGGTACATTTGATGTATCTATACTAGATATTGGCGATGGTGTATTTGAAGTTCTAGCAACAAATGGTAACACACATTTAGGTGGAGATGACTTTGACGAAAGAATTATCAATTACTTAGTAGATGAATTCAAAAAATCAAATGGAATAGATTTAAAACAAGATAAAATGGCAATGCAACGTTTAAAAGAAGCAGCAGAAAAAGCTAAAATAGAGCTTTCTGGAATGCAACAAACACAAATCAACTTACCATTTATCACAGCAGATGCAAATGGACCAAAACACTTAGATGTAACATTAACAAGAGCTAAATTTGAAGAATTAATTAGTGATTTAATTGATGCTACAAAAGTTCCTGTAGAAAATGCTTTAAAAGATGCAGGAATAACAGCAGCAGATTTGCATAAAGTATTATTAGTAGGTGGTTCTACAAGAGTACCAGCAGTTCAAGAAGCAGTTAAGAAAATTACTGGAAAAGAACCAGATAAAGGAATAAACCCAGATGAATGTGTTGCAATAGGCGCAGCTATTCAAGGTGGTGTACTTTCTGGAGATGTTAAGGACTTAGTATTACTTGATGTAACTCCATTATCATTAGGTATTGAAACATTAGGTGGAGTATTTACAAAATTAATTGAAAGAAATACTACAATACCAACAAAAAAATCACAAGTATTCTCAACAGCAGCAGATGGACAAACAAGCGTTGAAATACATGTACTTCAAGGTGAAAGAGAAATGGCAGCATACAATAAAACATTAGGAAGATTCCAATTAACAGGAATTCCAGCAGCTCCAAGAGGAGTTCCTCAAATCGAAGTAACATTTGATATAGACGCAAATGGTATAGTTCATGTATCTGCAAAAGATATGGCAACAGGAAATAGCCAACAAGTTGCAATTACAGCAAGCACAAATTTAACAGACGAAGATATTGATAGAGCAGTAAAAGATGCAGAAGCACATGCAGCAGAAGATAAGAAGAGAAAAGAAGAAATTGAAGTTAGAAATAATGCTGAAAGCTTAGTATATAATTGCCAAAAAACAATAACAGATTTAGGAGACAAAATAAGTGGTGAAGAAAAAGCTAAAGCTGAAACAGAAATAGAAAATGTTAAAAAAGCACTAGAAGGAACAGACGTTGAAGCTATTAAATCTGCAACAGAAAAATTAACACAAATATTCTATTCAATTTCAGAAAAAGTATATTCACAAACAAAAGGTGCAGCAAATACAGCAAATGAAGCAGCAGGAGATGCTGGAGCAAATGCAGGAGAAAATACTGAACCACATACAGATAACAACGGAAATGTTTATGATGCGGATTACAAAGTTGACGAGGATGACAAAAAGTAAGTTTTCAAGATAATTGGTTTAGGCATTCTTACTACGAATAAGGGCGGATGAGTGTATCCGCCTATTTTAAAAATAAATCCAAGAAAGGGGATAGTTATCTTGGATAGAGAAATCTTTATTATTAATGAAAAAGGAGAAAGAATATCTTCTGAAAGTGCACATTATCATGCAGAATTAGCAAATATTATTTTTGAAAATAATAGTGAGCTTAAAGATGAATTTGAAAAAAGTGGAAAAACCGATCCAGTACAGTTTTTGCGTGATGATAAAGGGTATATGACTATTAGTGCTGGAGAAAGATATAAACATGTAATCTATTATAGTAACCTGATTTCAGAAAAACAAAAGAAATGGGTATTATATTATACTAAGCAAGGGTATAATTTTATAGATTTAGCAAATGATAGGGAAAAACTAGAAAAAGGAGAAAAGTAAATGGCAAATAAGGATTATTATGAAATTTTAGGTGTAGACAAAAATGCAAGCGAAGATGAATTAAAAAAAGCATATAGAAAACTTGCTAAGAAGTATCATCCAGATGCTAATCCTGATAATAAAAAAGAGGCAGAAGCTAAATTTAAAGAAGTCAACGAAGCATATGAAGTTTTATCAAATCCGGAAAAGAGAAAAATGTATGACCAATTCGGTACTGCAGATCCAAACCAAGGATTTGGAGGTGCAGGAGGACCTTTTGGAGGCGGAAATGGATATTATTCATATTCGTCAACAGGAGGCTTTGATGGATTTGGCGACTTTGGAGATTTAGGCGATATATTTTCTAGTATATTTGGAGGAGGTTTTGGAGGTAGAAGTTCTTCTAGAACAAATAATGGTCCAAAACAAGGTGCAGACCTAAGATATAATGTGGATATTACTTTTGAAGAATCATATTCTGGAACTCAAAAGGAAATAAATGTAACAAGGAACGAAACATGTTCAACTTGTCATGGTGAAGGTGCAAGACCAGGAACAAAGAAACAAACTTGCTCTGTATGTCATGGAACAGGACAAATAAAACAAACTCAAACAACAATTTTTGGTCAAATGCAAACAGTAAGACCATGTACTAATTGTAATGGAACAGGCGAAGTAATACCAGAACCATGTCCAGATTGTAGAGGCAAAGGAACAGTTAGAAAACAAGTAAAAGTTACAGTAAGAATTCCTGCAGGTATTGATACAAATCAGACAATAGTTTTAAGAGGAGAGGGTGAACCTGGCGCAAAAGGTGGTGCAAAAGGGGACTTATATATAACAGTAAGAGTGAAGAAGCATAATATCTTCACACGAAATGGTCAAGATGTACTATGTGAGGTACCAATTACATTTACTCAGGCAACATTAGGTGCTGATTTAGAAATACCAATGGTGGACGGAAGCAAAGAAGTTTATAGAATACCAGATGGAACTCAACCAGGAACAAAATTTACAATAAGAGGAAAAGGATTTAAAAATATAAATAATAGTTCACAGGGAAATTTTGTATTCACAGTACTTGTACAAGTTCCAAAGAAACTTACTAAAGAACAACGAGATTTGATGATGGAACTTGCAAAAACAATGAATGAACAACCACCTGTAAAAAAGAGAGGAATATTTGGAATATAGAATTAGAACATTATCCCAAATTAGTGAAACAATATAAATAAATTTTATTTTTTTTGAAAAATTACATATAATTCGTAGAAAAAAGCCGACTTTTAGCATAATATAAAATAGATAACATTTAGGTGTTGTCTAGGAGGTGCAGTCGAAATGTTTGGAAAGTGTTGTGAAGCAGTAAAATGTTGCGTAGATATAATAATTTGCGTACTAACATCTTTATTAACTTTAGTAGCAGGAATCCTAATAGGTGGATTAACAGGACTAATCAGTGCATTAGGATTAGGAGCAATAATAGCAATTCTAGTTCTTTTAGCTATCTTATTAATAATAAGAATAATAACTTTAATTTGTTGTGAGCGCAAAGAAAAACAATGTTGTAATAGCGATTATGATAAATACTGCTAAAAAAGTGCTGGAGGCAGATTTTAATCTGTCTCCAGTGCTTTTTAATATAGTATTAAGAATAAACCTATAAAAATCACGCTTTTATTTAATTTATATCAAGAATTTTTTTCGCTCTAGCAACATCCTCAACTGTAGCATTAGGCACATCTTCAAGTTCGTAATTGCATCCTAAATTTTCCCATTTGAATCTACCTAAATCATGATATGCAAGTATTTCTACTTTTTTTACATTTTTTAATGTAGATAGAAAGTCTTTAAGTTTTAATAAATCTTCCTCATGGTCGGTAATTCCTGGAACCAATACTTGTCTTATCCATACATCCTTATTTATATCGCTTAAATATCTTGCAAATTCAAGCTCAAGTTTATTTGATACACCAACTAAATCTTTGCAAATATCATCATTAATACACTTAATATCAAGTAAAAATAAATCTGCTAAATCTATTATTTTTTTCATTTTATCTGTTATAGGAAAATTACCTGATGTATCAATAGCAACATGTATTTTTTGCTTTTTTAGTTTAGATAATAGTTCTAATAAAAAATCTTGTTGCAATAGAGGTTCTCCACCAGATAGAGTAACACCACCGCCTGATACAGTGAAATAGTTCTTGTATCTTAAAATTTTTGCAAGTAATTCATCAGTTGAATATTCCATTCCGGCATTTACAGCCCATGTGTCTCTGTTGTGGCAATATTTACAACGAAGACTGCAACCTTGAAAAAAAACTACAAATCTAATTCCAGGTCCATCTACTGCACCAAAAGATTCGAATGAATGAATTCTACCAATTAATTTTTTATTAAGTTCTTCAGCCATAAAAACCTCCTAAAATGAAACAAGGGGGAGTGTCCCCTTGTTCCAAAAGTGGGAAAAAGGAACCGTCCCCTTGTCCCGTTAAATTCTTTCATGAATTGTTCTATTAATAACGTCTAATTGTTGTTCTCTAGTTAATTTGATGAAGTTAACAGCATATCCTGAAACACGTATTGTAAGTTGAGGATAGTTCTCTGGATGTTCCATTGCATCCATCAATAATTCTCTATTAAATACGTTTACGTTGATGTGGTGACCTGTTTGTTTAAAGTATCCATCAAGCATACTTACTAAGTTATTTACTCTAGTTCCTTCATCTTTTCCAAGAGCTGCTGGTGTAATTGAAAATGTGAATGAAATTCCATCTTCTGAGTATTCATATGGAAGTTTTGCTATTGTGTTCATTACTGCTAATGCACCGTTTGCATCTCTTCCATGTAGTGGGTTAGCACCAGGTCCAAATGGTTCTCCTGCACGTCTTCCATCAGGAGTATTTCCTGTATTTTTACCATAAACAACATTTGATGTTATTGTTAATATAGATAGTGTATGTTTTGAACCTCTATATGTGTGATGTTTTTGTAATTTTCTTAAGAATGATTTTACTATATCAACTGCGATATTATCTACTCTATCATCATCATTTCCGTATTTAGGGAAATCTCCTTCTACTTGGTAATCAACTGCTAGTCCTGTTTCATCTCTTATAACTTTTACTTTAGCATATTTTATTGCAGATAATGAATCAGCAGCTACTGATAAACCAGCTATACCACATGCCATAGTTCTTAATATATCTTCGTCTCTATCATGTAAAGCCATTTCTAATGCTTCATATGAATATTTATCATGCATATAATGAATTGCATTTAATGCTTTAATATATATTTTAGCAACATAATCTATCATTACATCGAATTTTTCCATTACTTCATTATAATCTAAATATTCAGAAGTAATTGGTTGGAATTTTGGAGCAACTTGTTTTCCAGAAAGTTCATCTCTACCACCATTGATAGCATAAAGTAGAGTCTTTGCAAGGTTTGCTCTAGCACCAAAGAATTGCATTTGTTTACCAATTTTCATTGCTGAAACGCAACATGCTATTCCATAATCATCACCTAAAGTAATTCTCATTAAATCATCATTTTCATATTGAATAGATGATGTTCTAATTGAGATGTCTGCACAATAATCTTTGAATGCTTTTGGTAAATTATTTGACCATAATACTGTTAAATTTGGCTCTGGAGCTGGTCCTAAGTTATCTAATGTATGAAGAACTCTGAATGAATTCTTAGTAACTAATGTTCTACCGTCAATTCCCATACCACCGATACTTTCTGTTACCCAAACTGGGTCTCCACTAAATAGTTCATTGTATTCTGGTGCTCTCAAGAATCTTACTAATCTTAATTTTATTATAAATTGATCCATTAACTCTTGAGCTTGCTCTTCTGTTAAAGTACCATTTTGTAAATCTCTTTCAATAAATATATCTAAGAAAGTAGATGTTCTACCTAAGCTCATTGCAGCTCCGTTTTGGTCTTTAATAGCTCCTAAATATCCGAAATATAACCATTGAATAGCTTCTTTAGCATTTGAAGCTGGAACTGAAATATCAAATCCATATTTTGCTGCCATAGCTTTTAGGTCATTCAATGCTTTTATTTGGTCAGATACTTCTTCACGTCTTCTTATTATATCCTCTGTGAATTCATCTGTATTTAAGATATCAAGTTCAACTTTTTTCTCTTCAATTAAAGCATCTACACCATATAGAGCAACTCTTCTGTAGTCACCAATTATTCTACCACGTCCATATCCATCTGGAAGCCCTGTTAGTAAATGAGAACTTCTAGCAGCTCTTATATCAGGAGTATATACTTCAAAAACACCATCATTATGTGTTTTTCTTAAATTATGATAAATATATTCTGTTTCTGGATCTACTTTAAATCCATAGCTTGCAGCTGATTTTTCAACTATTCTTATACCACCATTTGGCATAATAGCTCTTTTTAAAGGAGCATCTGTTTGAAGACCAACTATTTCTTCTAAGTTTTTATCAATATATCCTGCTTCATATGCATTTATAGAAGAAGGTGTTTTGCAGTCTGCATCTAGAACTCCACCATTTTCTCTTTCTTTTTTGTAAAGTTCTAAAACTTCATCCCATAATTTCTTTGTTTTTTCTGTAGCGCCTGCCAAGAATTTACTGTCTCCCTCATAAGGAGTATAATTAGCTTGAATAAAGCCTCTTACATCTATTTCTTTTGTCCATTCTCCGGCTCTGTTAAAGCCTTCCCATTGTTTAAAATCCATAAAAGTACCATTCCTTTCATTATATATTTATAAATAAGATAATTTATTTTATATTATCTAATTAGTCTTGACAAAATGCCAAGAAAATTTAATATTTAATAACAAAATTTGTCGAATTAGTTATAATAAATGCATATATTATCATAACATAAATTAAAAAATATAGCAATATAAATCAGAGAAGATTTACAGGAAAATATTACTATTTAAAGGTACTTATAACTAGCGTTGCAAGACATGTATATCTTAGAAGCTTTAAATAGTAACAAGAAAATTGAGGTGAAAATTAAGATACAATATAAAAGGATATTACTTATATTAGTATAAATAATATCCTTAAAAATATTCAATTTAAATTAATCTTCTGTAATAATTTTTGCAATTTTATAAATTAGTTTTTGTTTCTCAGGAGTTGTATTTTTCAATATATCATCAAATTCTGATGCTAAATAAGTATCTGAATTATTTGAAGAACCATTTAGAATAGAACCTTCAGTAATTCCAAGAATATCACAGATTTGACTTAATCTTTTTAAACTAATATGAGAGCTTCCTCTTTCGATTCTGCTTAAGAATGCGATAGAAACATCTAATTTTTCTGCTAGCTTTTCTTGAGTTAAATTCTTATCGGTTCTAGCTTTTTTCAATCTTTCACCAATTATATTATAATCTAAAGCCATATATACCACCCTTTCCTAAATCTGAAATGAATATAGCATGTATACGAAACAAATTACAGAAACTATGGAGTAAAAATATACATACAATAACAACTAATATTATTATGCTCAGAAAGTAAAAATATATGTATAAAATAGACAAAATCAATTAGAAATGCTATAATAAGCACAGGTGAGAAAATGAAAAATAAAATGAAAAATATTTTAAAAACAAAAAAAATAGCACAAGAAATTTTTTTCTTTGATAAATTAGAATCAACTCAAATAAAAGCTAGAGAATTGGCAGAAGAAAAAGTTGTAAATGGAAGTATAGTAATTACTGATAATCAAACTAATGGAATAGGCACACATGATAGAAAATGGCATTCTGAGGAAGGAAAAAATATTACTTTTACATTGATAATATATCCTAAATGCGATATAAAAGACTTAGATGGCATAACAATTGATATAGCAAAGTGTATGATACAAGCTATTTACGAAGAATGTGGACACAATATGGAAATAAAATTTCCAAATGATATTATGTGTAATGGAAAAAAAATGGGAGGAATATTAACACAAATAGTTACATCTGGAAAGAAAATAAGATATTTACTTATAGGTATAGGAATAAATGTTAATGGGAAAGAATTTCCAATAGAGATACAAGATATAGCTACATCACTTGAAAAAGAATTTGGAAAGGAATTTTCAAGAGAAGATATAGTTTCAAATTTTTGTAGCAAATTTGAAACTTACTGTATAAGTAAAAAAATAATATAAAGATTTAGGTAAAGAAAAAAAGAGATTAAGTGAGGAAAAGCTGTAATTTTCTCGAATAAATGCCGAATTTCAATTTGACATCATATAAAAAATCTGATAAGATATGAAACATACTGGAAGGAGGTGCGAAAGATGGAAGAAAAACTATTTGAATATGTAAAAAATAATTTTGATTTTATGAAGCAAGGTTTTGAAGAAATGCAAAAAAATTTTAAAGAAATGCTTGATTTTATGAACCAAAAGTTCGAAGACGTATATCATAGATTTGATATGATAGATGCAAAGTTCGAAGAC
>CAMMVE010000038.1 GCA_946500265.1 uncultured Clostridium sp. | reverse complement strand
TTTTTTATGGAAAAAAGGAGGAAACAAATTTGAAATTAGAAAAAGTAAAAGCTAAAAAGAAAATTGTTGCAATGATACTTTTAGTTTTAACATTATTTAGTGTTGTGCAACCAGTATTTGCAGCATCTGGCAGTGGTACTTTTACAGCAGGTCAATATGATTCAGGGATTCAAACCACTGACCATACTGGTTCAGTAGGAATATTGATAAGAAGATTAATTAATTTAGACACAGGTGAGAGAATGACAGTTTTTTGTGCAGAACATGGAACTGACTTTGAAACAGGAGCAATAGAAGATGGTGGATATTATACACCAACAACACCAGAATTAAAGAAAGCTTGTAAAATAGCTTATTTTGGGTGGTACAGCAAGCATGGTAGCTATGTGGTTGATGGTGGAATTTTAGCAGGAGATATGTATAATGTAAAAATGGATTATGTTTTCACACAACAATATATTTGGGAAGTTTTAGGACAATCAAGTGCAACATTTAAGAACAGTTCAATACAAAGTCAATATAATTCATTTAAAGCTACTATAAACCAACAAATAAATGATATGGCTAAACAACCAAGTTTTGTAGGAACAACAATAGAATTAGAAGCAGGAGAAACAAAAACTATAACAGATACAAACAATGTATTGAAAGATTATAATAGTATTGATAAAACTGTAGATGGACTTAGATTCGTTCACAATAAAGGTGAAAATACAATTACAATAACAGTTAATCAAAATTGTAATGTGGAAAATTATAGAGTATCTGATACAACTATGAAAGAATGGGGAATGATTAAAGATGGTACTCAAGACAATGACACAACAATTTATTTTACTTTTCCAGATGGAGTACAAGATCAATTATATTCGCTTCATTATAATGACCCAGTAACTATGTCATTATCATTAAAAATTAATTTATTAGGAAATTTAGAATTAAGCAAACTTAATACAAATGGAGATTTAGTTGATGGTGCAAAATTTAGAGTTACAGGACCAAATAATTTTAATCAATTAGTAACAGTAAAAGATGGTAAAATCACTTTAGAAAAAATAAGAAGAGGCACATATACTATTAGAGAAGAGGGAGTTCCAGAAGGTTATCTTATTAATACAGAAACATACAAAGTAGAAGTTAAACCAAACGAAACAGCCACTCAAGTTATAGTTAATGATGAGCCTACGGGGAAAATTACAATTATTAAAAGAGATAGTGAAACTGGTAGTGTCGCACAAGGAGATGCTACATTTTTAAATGCAAAATATGAAGTATATGCTAATGAAGATATTTATAATGTTGCTAAAACAAAAAAATATTACAGCAAAGGAGATTTAGTAGCAACAAGAACAATGAGTGAGCAAGGAACAACAGAAGATATAGAAGATTTGCCTTTAGGCAAATATTTAGTTAAAGAGGTAATCAGTTCAGAGCGATACCTACTTGATACAAAAGAATATGATATTAATTTAGAATACGAAAATCAAACTACACCTATTATTTCAGAAACAGTAACAAGTAATGAAGTAGTTAAGAAAATGCAAATTCATATTTTTAAATCAGGAATAGATGAACAATCAGGAGTAGTTGACGGTTTAGAAGGTGCAGAATTTACTATTAAATTAGCAAGTGATGTTGAAGAAGCTTATAACAAAGGTTATAGCTATGCAGAAGTTTGGAACGGTATAGATGAATATGGTAACAAAGTAGATGTTGATGAAAAAAGAGTGTCTGAAGCACAAACAATAGCACCTACTTATGATACACTAGTTACAGATAGTGATGGAAATGCTTATAGTGCAGAAAAGTTGCCTTATGGACGATATATAGGAAAAGAAACTAAAACACCACAGGATTTTGAAACAGCAAGTGATTTCACATTTTCTATAACCAAGGATGAAAGTGAAATACAAGAAGTGGCTCAAAAAGTAAAAGATATTATTATAAATAATGAACAATTAGAAACTTATGTGAAATTAGTGAAAAAAGACAAAGACACTGGCAAAATTGTAACATTAAACAATGCTACTTTCCAAATCAAAGCAGCAGAAGATATATATGATAGAGGAAACGGTAAAATATTATATAAGAAAGGTGAAGTTATCAAGCAAAAAGTTGGAAGTACAGTATATGATAGCTTTACAACAAATGCAGATAATATTATAGTTCCAGATAATAGTTATAATAATAGTGATGACGAACAAGGTACAGTAATAACACCACTTATGTTAGAAGTTGGAAGTTATGAAATTTCTGAAATTTTAATACCAAAAGGATTCTTACAATTAGAAGAACCTGTGGTATTTAAAATCGAGGGTATAAGAGATTATGATAAAGATGAACAAGGAGATTATATTAAAACAGTTGTAATAGAAAATGAACAACCAACAGGAACTGTTATAGTTGATAAATCAGTAGCTATTAGAGAAGATGTAGATACTTCATTAGTAGATATATCTGATATGAGTGGCATTAAGTTCAAATTAACAGCAAAAGAAGATATAATAAGTCCAATAGATGGTAGTGTTATTTACAAAGCAGGTCAAGAAGTTGGAACTTATAACCTTTCAAAAGAAGGAAATTTGGAAATAAATGATATTCCTATGGGAATTTATGAGTTGCAAGAAATCCAGACACTTGACGGACTTGTACTAAATAATAAAAAATATGAAGTAAAATTTACTCAAAAAGATACTGTAACAAAAATATATGAAGAAAATCTTGATATTGAAAATGATACAACACTTGTAGAGTTTTCAAAAATTGATATAACAGGTGAAAAAGAATTAGAAAATGCAGAATTAACTGTAACAGATAAAGATAATAATGTAATAGACAAATGGGTATCAACAAATGAAACTCATAAAATAGAAGGATTAAAAGCAGGAGAAACTTATACTTTAAGAGAAGAATATGCTCCAGACGGCTATGTTCAAGCAAGTGAAATTCAATTTACAGTGGAAAATACAAATGAAATACAAAAAGTAGAAATGATAGATAAGATAGTAGAAATCTTAAAAACAGATGTGGACGGAAATGCAATAGAAGGAGTTTCATTAGTATTAACTAATACTAGAACAAAAAATATTGTAGATAAATGGACTACAACAAAAGAACCTCATAGAGTATCAGGTTTAATTGAGGGAGAAACTTATATCTTACACGAGGAAAAAGCTGTTGGAGATTTTGTAAAAGCACAAGATATTGAATTTACAGTTACAGAAGATAAAGAAACTCAAACAATAACAATGATAGACAAAACAGTAGAAATTTCAAAAACTGATTTTGTAACAGGAGAAGAAATTGAGGGAGCAGAATTAAAGGTTGTAGATGAAAATGGTAATACAATAGATAGTTGGACATCTACAAAAACACCTCATAAAGTAAAAGGATTAGAAGAAGGAAAGACTTATAAACTAATCGAAACACTTGCTCCTTATGGTTATGAATTAACAAACGAAATAGAGTTTACAGTAACATCAGAAAAAGAAATTCAAAAAATAGAAATGAAAGATATGCCAATTCTTCAAACAGTTCAATTAGTTAAAAAAGATAGTAATACTAATGAAATAATAAAAGACAAATTTACTTTTGGACTTTATGAAGATCAAGAATGTACTAAATTAATAAAGTCAGTAGAATCAGATAAGAAATTTGGTACAGTAACATTTTCAGATTTAAGATATGGCACATATTTCATAAAAGAAGAAAACAGTCCAAATGGGTATGTATTATCTGATAAAGTTATTAAACTTGAAATAAATGATAAAGGAATATTTATTGATGGAGAAAAAATAGAAGGAGAAAATGACATATATTCTTTTGATTTTTATAACACACCAGTAGATACCCCTAAAACAGGAGATAATAGCAAAATAACATTATGGGCAGGTTTATTAGGTTTATCTATTTTAACATTAGCAGGTATAGGAATACACGAATATAAAAAAAGAAAATCTGTAAATAAACAATAATAATAATTAAGGTGGCTAAAAAAGCCACCTTAAAATATATTTAGGAGGAATTTAAGTGGCACAATATACTTTAACGCAAAGTGTAAAAACATTAGAAAAACTATTTGAAAACAAAATTGATACAGAACAAAAAATCAAATCAATTAAATGGGAAAATTTGAAACAATTTAGTCCATTAGAAAAAAGTTTTATTATGGATTTAAAAGAAGCAGTAATGAAAAGAAAAATAATAGAATTTTTAGCAGGAAAAGATGACATAGAAGGGAGTTAATAGATGATAGAACATTACAAAAAACCATCAGTAAAATTTATAGTTAATAAAGGAAATTTCAATAAACTATTAGCAATATTAGATTTTCAAGAGAAAAATATTGTAACAGAGAGATGGAAAGAAAGAGCAAGAGAATTAAAAGAAATGTTACTAAAATATGCTATACCTCAAAAAGATGAAAATGGGGAAATATCAATAATAGATATTGCACTATTCCAAAAAGAAGCATCAGAATTAATTGTATTATTACTTTCAGCTTTTGACATACTTTTAAAGGAAGATGAAGATTATACGAAAAGAATGAAAAGGCAATAAAATATAGAGGAGGAGTATTTTGGGAAAGATTAAAGAAACAAGAGAACTCTATAATCAAGTAATAAATGAAATCTCAAAAAGTGTAGAAAATTGGTTAGATTTTTTAGATAGTAGTTCATGGAATTTTAAATATGATTTTGATGACCAAATATTAATATATGCTCAAAGACCAGACGCAAAAGCTTGTGCAACAATGGAAGAATGGAACAAAAAATTAAAAAGATGGGTAAACGCAGGTACTAAACCAATATATGTTTTTGATAAAAATCCTTATAGTGAATATCCATTCAAATTAGTATTTGACTTATCAGATACACACAATTATAATAATACTGAATATAAATTGTGGTCAATAAAAAAAGAGTATGAGCAAAATATAATTGAAGATTTGGAAGCAAGTTTTGGAGAGATAGATTCAAAGGAATCTTTAGCCCAAGCAATTACTCTTGTCAGCTATAACATGGTAATAGATAATATGGAAGATTATCTGTCATCAATTTCAAATTATAAGAAAAATACAATACTCAAAGATAAATCAGATGATGAAATAAAAAATATATTTTTAGTTTCAGCATGGGCAAGTGTAAGTTATATGATGATGACAAGATGTGGAATAAATGCAAGAGAACATATAGATAAGCAAGAATTTACATTTATTGAACTTTTTAATAATCAAGAACTCTTAACAATATTAGGCACAAGTATAAGCGATGTTGCCGAAATGGGTTTAAGAGAAATTGCAAAAACAGTTGCAAGTCTGCAAAAAAGTGAAAAATTAAAAAATCGCACAATTGAAAATATTAATAAAGAAATATATTCTGATGACAATAAAATAGTCAAAGGAGGAAATGAAGATGATAGAGAAAATAACTTATACAAAACAAGGAGAATATTATATGCCGAATCTAACAATGAAGAAAGAGAAAATTCCAGCAGGGAAGTACGCTCTAATGAGGTACAATTATCTAATGAATCACAAAAAACACGAGTTGACAATTCTGATAATGAATCAGAAATTAACAGAACATTTAACACAAATACAAGAAGAAGCCAGTCAGAGAGTAGAGAAGATAATAGAGCAAATGAAACAACAAGAAGGAATAACAGAGGAAATGAAAGCCAAAGACCAAATGAAATGGATAGGACTTATGAACAACATAAGGATGACAGCAGAAGAGATAATAGCGAACGAATTAATCTACATTTAGAAGAAACAAAGAGAAAAATATTATCTAAAGAAGAACAAAAATCAGAATTAGATTTTTTACAAGACAAATATGTAAGTGCGTTATTTAGTAATATTGAAAATTTAAAAGTAACCAAAAGTGAAATAAAAGAATTTTATAATACACATTTAAGTATAGAAGAAAGAGCAAAATATATAAAACAAGCATTTAATGATGCTTATACGGAAATTGTAGTGAATGACACGAGATTAGGTTATAAAGCCTATGAAAATGTTTTACATTTATGGAAAGATAATTATTTGAATAGAACAACAGAAGTTTACTATCAATGGGAAACAGTAGCAGATTATATTGAAGGACTAATATTAGTAAATGAATTTAACGATTTGCATAAGCAAGTTCCAAGTTATAATGATCAAATGCAAATATTACAAGTAGAAGCAGAAAATGCTCCTACTTTTTCTTTTACACAAGAAATAATTGATTATGCCTTACAAGGAGGAGGCAATATTCAAGAAAGTAAAATGAGAATATACCGTCAATTTGAACAAAGTCTTTCAAGTCAAGAAAACATTAAATTTCTAAAAGACGAATACGGTTGGGGTGGTAGTAGTTCAATTCATATTGGAACAGGAGTAGGTATTGACTTTAATGGAAAAGGAATAAAATTATACAGAGGTTACGGAGAAAATGCTCCTGAAATTTTACTACCATGGAATAAAGTAGAAAAAAGAATAAGTGAACTTATAAAATTAGATAGGTATTTAAATCCAAAAGAAAAGGAAGAATATTCAAATTGGCTAAAAAAGCAAGAGCAGGAAGAGGAATTGCGAAAAGCAGAAGAAAAAATTGAAAATCAAGCAGAACAACAAGAATATGAACTTGCAAAAAGAGTTTATTCATTTGTTAAACCATTTGATTTATATAATTATACAGATGACACAAGAGCATTAAATACAGATGAAGAAAATATAGAGATAGTTAAGGCTGATATTAATGATACAAGAAACATAACTGACTATGTAAATGCTCTAAAAGAAATAAAAAATAATACCGAAAATAATAATCTACAAAGACAAGAAATAGATGAATTATTATCAATATTGGAAGATAGAAGCCCTCATTATGAATATCATCTAGGAGATAAAGTCTATATAGGTTCAGATGAATATGAAATAGCAAGTATAAAAGACAATATTGTTACATTATATAACCCTAAATTTCCAATATTCAATGAGCAAATGAATATAGATGAATTTGAAAGAAAGGTAAAGGACAATTTCGCAAATGACCATTTAATAGTAGAAAATAAAAAAGAAGATTCTATTCAAGAAGAACAACAAATAGTACAAGAAACAGCTAAAGAAAGCGAAATAGAAGAAAGCAATAAAGATAGAATAGAAATAACTACTGAAAAAGCACTTGATGATAAGCCTTACAAAGTAGGTCAAGAAGTATATTTAGAATCTGATAGAAAATATAGAATTGCTAAAATAGATTTAGAACAAGAAAAAATAGAGTTGCAAGATTTATCAATAAACTATCCTATTTTTAGAGAAGAAAGCATTTTAACATTTGAAAATTTATATAATCAGAATGAAAGAAATTTTAATAAAGAGGAAATAAAACCTAACTTTATTAGAACTAGCAATAAAATTCAAGACTTTATTTTACACCCAGAAGTACCGCTAGAAGATAGAAATAATTATAGAATTACAGATAACAATTTGGGAGTAGGAACACCAAGAGAAAAATTTGAAAGAAATATTGAAGCAATTAAAGTTTTGAAAAGGTGTGAAGAAGAAAATAGGTATGCAACTCCAGAAGAACAGGAAGTTTTAGCCCAATATGTTGGTTGGGGTGGGCTACAACAAGCATTTGATGAAAATAATGCTAGTTGGTCAGAGGAATATAAAACATTAAAAGAATTGTTAAACGATGAAGAATATAAAAATGCAAGAAGTTCCGTATTAACAGCATTTTATACACCTCCGATTGTAATTAATTCGATATATGAGATATTACAAAATATGGGATTAAAAGAAGCAAATATATTAGAACCTTCATGTGGTATTGGTAACTTTTTTGGAATGTTACCAACAGAGTTAGAAAGGTGTAAAATGTATGGAGTAGAGCTTGATTCTATATCTGGAAGAATAGCAGGACAATTATATCAGAAATCCACTATAGCCGTGAATGCTTATGAAAGAGTAGAACTACCAGATAGTTTTTTCGATGTAGCTGTTGGAAATGTACCTTTTGATGAATACAAACCAAATGATAAACGATATAACAAAAATAAATTTCTAACACATGATTACTTTTTTGCAAAGACATTAGATAAAGTTAGACCACGGAGGAGTAATTGCTTTTATTACCTCAAAAGGAACAATGGACAAGAAAAATTCAGAGGTTAGAAAGTATATTGCACAAAGAGCCGAACTACTAGGAGCAATAAGATTACCTAATAATACATTTGTAAAAAATGCAGGAACAAAAGTAACTTCAGATATATTATTCTTGAAAAAAAGGGAAAACATGACTGATATAATGCCTGACTGGGTTTATTTAGATACAGACAAAAATGGCATCACAATGAACAAGTATTTTGTAGATAATCCAGACATGATTCTAGGAACAATGGAAATGGAATCTACGCAATTTGGTAGACCAGATTCTACTTGTAAACCTTTTGATGGTATTGAATTAAAGACCTTGTTAGATGAAGCAAAAGAAAAGATAACAGGTGAAATTACGGAATATGAAATAGGTGATATTGAAGAAAGAGAAGAAACCTTACTTCCAGCAGATCCATCTGTAAACAACTTTTCCTATACAATTGTTGATGGAAAAGTTTATTTTAGAGAAAATAGTGTAATGGCAGAACAGGATTTACCAATTACTACAATAAGTAGGATAAAAGGAATGATAGAACTCCGTGATTGTGTGAGAGATTTGATAAATCTACAAACAGAGGACTTCCCAGAAGAAAATATTAAAGTGGCACAAGCTAAACTAAACACAATGTATGATAATTATGTTAAAAAATATGGAATTATAAATAGTAGAGGAAATCGTTTGGCATTTGAAGCAGATAGTAGTTATTATTTGTTATGTTCACTAGAAATAATGGACAGTGAAGGAAAGTTTATAAGAAAAGCTGATATGTTTAATAAAAGGACAATTAAGGCTTATAAAGAGATAACAAGTGTTGATACTGCAAATGAAGCACTAATTGTATCATTATCAGAAAAAGCATCTGTTGATTTAGAATATATGTCGAAACTTACAAATAAAACTCAAGAAGAATTAACGAAAGAACTAGAAGGCATTATTTATAAGCTTCCTATGGAAAATAATAAGTATGTAACAGCTGATGAATATCTTTCTGGAAATATTAGAGAAAAATTAAAAATGGCTGAAGCATCAGTTGGAATGCATCCAGAATTTGAAATTAATATAAAAGCATTAAAAGAAGTAATGCCAAAAGATTTATCAGCTAATGAAATCGGAATTAAGTTGGGTGCAACATGGATACCAGTAGATGTAATAGAAAACTTTATGTATGAGTTGTTAGAAACACCAAATCATGCACAATGGGAAATGAAAGTAAAATATAGTCAGTATAATTCTGAATGGTATATTACCAGTAAAAACTACGATTATTCTAATGTAAAAGCTAATAAAACTTTTGGAACTAATAGAATAAATGCCTATGAAATTATTGAAAAAACACTAAACTTAAAAGATGTAAAAATATTTGACACTATAACAGATTCTAATGGAAACAAAAAGAGAGAATTTAATGCAAAAGAAACAGCAATTGCACAAGCAAAACAAGAGCAAATTAAGCAAGCATTTGAAGATTGGATTTTTAAAGATGTAGATAGAAGAGAGAGATTAGTTAGACTATATAATGATAAATTCAATAGTATTAGACCGAGAGAATATGATGGAAGCCATTTGCAATTTCCAGGTATGAATCCTGAAATAAAATTGAGAAAACACCAGCAAAATGCTATTGCACATATTTTATATGGTAGAAATACTCTTTTAGCACATGAAGTTCGGTGCAGGAAAAACTTTTGAAATGGTAGCTCGGAGCAATGGAAAGTAAGAGATTAGGGCTTTGCAATAAGCCTATTTTTGTTGTTCCAAACCATATTATTGAGCAGTTTGCATCTGAATTTTTACAACTATATCCTTCAGCAAATGTAATGGTAGCAACTAAAAAAGATTTTGCAACAGCTAATAGAAAAAAATTTTGCTCTCGTATTGCCACAGGTGATTTTGATGCTGTAATAATACGGTCATTCTCAATTTGAAAAAATCCCTATGTCAATAGAAAGACAACAACAACTTATTGAAAAGCAAATTGCTGACATTATAGCAGGAATTGCAGAGGCTAAAAGAAATAAGGCAGAAAATTTTACTATAAAACAAATGGAAAAAACTAGAAAAGGTTTAGAGAGTAAGCTAGAAAAGTTGAATTCACAAGAAAGAAAAGATGATGTTATCAATTTTGAACAATTAGGAGTTGATAAAATATTTGTAGATGAAGCACATAACTATAAAAATTTATTTTTATATACCAAAATGCACAATGTGGGTGGAATATCACAAACTGATGCTCAAAAGAGTAGTGATTTATATATGAAATGCCGTTATATGGATGAAATAACTGATGGTAGAGGAGTAGTATTTGCAACGGGTACGCCTGTAAGTAATTCAATGGTTGAACTATATACTATGCAAAGATATTTACAATATAATGATTTAGTGAAAATGGGATTAGAACATTTTGATAATTGGGCTTCAATTTTTGGGGAAACAGTAACAGCAATGGAATTATCTCCAGAGGGAACAAATTATAGAAGTAAAACAAGATTTTCTAAATTTCATAATTTACCAGAACTAATGGCACTTTTTAAAGAAGTAGCAGATATTCAAACAGCTGATACTTTAAATTTACCAACACCAGAAGTAATTCGACATGATGTCATTGTAAAGCCAAGTCAAATGCAACAAGATATGGTTGCTGAATTAGGCGAAAGAGCAGAAAAAATTAGACAAGGTAGTGTAGACCCAAGTGAGGACAATATGTTAAAGATTACGAACGAGGGAAGAAAACTTGCTTTAGACCAAAGATTAATGAATGAAATGCTGGAAGATAATGAAAATGGAAAAGTAGGAACTTGTGCAAATAATATCTATAAAATATGGGAAGAAAATAAAGATAAAAGATTAACGCAATTAGTATTTTGCGATTTATCAACACCAAAACAATATGAAGAAAAATATGATGAAGAGGGCAATTATGTATTTACTGATGTCTATAATGATTTAAGAAGAAAGCTAGTGCTAAAAGGCATTCCACGACAAGAAATTGCTTTTATACATGAAGCTGATAATGAAACTAAAAAGAAAGAATTGTTTGCTAAAGTAAGAAAAGGTGAAATTAGAGTATTAATGGGAAGTACAAGTAAAATGGGAGCAGGAACTAATGTGCAAGATAAAATAATAGCATTACACCATTTAGATACTCCATATAGACCAGCAGATTTAACACAAAGAAACGGAAGAGGAGTAAGGCAAGGAAATCAAAACAAACAAGTGCATATATACACCTATGTAACAGAAAAAACTTTTGATGCTTATTTATTTCAAATGTTAGAAAGAAAACAAAAATTTATATCACAGATAATGACATCAAAAACGCCAGATAGAACCGCAGATGATATAGATGAAACAGCGTTATCTTATGGGGAAATAAAAGCTCTAGCAACTGGAAATAAATATATATTAGAAAAAACTCAGTTAGATTCAGAAGTTGCAAAACTAAAAATTGTAAGGCAAAGTTATCAAAGCCAAATCTATGATTTAGAGGACAAAATTGCGAGGTATTATCCAAATCAAATAAAAGAAATACAAGGAAAAGTTGAAGCATTAGAAGCAGATGCTAAACAATTAGAAGATAATACAATTCCAAATCAAGATGGCTTTTCAAAAATGCAACTTAACGGAATTGAATATGCTAATAAGGAACAGGCAGGAAAAGCAATTTTGGAAATTTGTAAATCAAAAACAAATCCAGACAATGAAGAAATAGGAAAATATAGAGGATTTAGGCTAGAACTTGGTTTTAATTCTGTAGAAAAACAATTTACTTTAACTATGAAAAATAAATATAGTTATAGTATCTTTTTAGGCAGTGATACCTTTGGAAATATTACGAGAATAAATAATGCACTTGAAGCTATAAAAGATAAAATTCCTGATGAAAAATTAAGAATAGAGAATATTGAAAAACAACTTGAAACAGCTAAAATGGAAGTGAAAAAGCCTTTTCCACAAGAAGAACAATTAAAAGAAAAAATGAAAAAACTTGAAGAATTAAATATATTATTAAAACTAAATGAAAAAGAAAAGCAAGTGTTAGATACAACAAATGATGAATTAGATATAGAAGATAATAAAGAAAAAGAATATCAAAGATAAGGAGA
>CAMMVE010000037.1 GCA_946500265.1 uncultured Clostridium sp. | reverse complement strand
TGAATCACTTTTTTTCTATACTTTTTGTTTCACATCAATTGTAACACTACATTTTGAAAGGAAATTTTATGCATATTGTTTTTGGGGACGGAGGGAAAAAATAGTGAAACTTAGGTGACAGATTTAAATCTATCACGTATAATTACCCCAATATAACAAAAAGAGATAAATTTTTAATTAATTATAATTCATCTCTTTATTTATATATTTAATTCTTATGCTCTTGGATGTGTTCTTCTATACATATCCTTTAATCCACTATCTTGGAATTGTGTATATACTTGTGTAGATGAAATGTCTGAATGTCCAAGCATTGTTTGTATGGCTTTTAAGTCTGCTCCATTTTGCAATAGATGTGTTGCAAAAGAGTGTCTTAATATATGTGGTGTAATATCTTTTGTAATATGAGCTTGTTCTTTATAGAATTTTACTATTTTCCAAAAACCTTGTCTTGTTAATCTTTTACCGTTAACATTAACAAAAAGTGCTGTTTCATTTTCGTCCTTTATCATTATAGGTCTAGCATCTCTAATATATTCTCTTAAAGCTGCAATTGATATTGAACCAAGTGGAATGCTTCTTTGCTTTGATGCAGATTTACATGTAATAAATCCTTCTTCAAGATTTACATCCTCCACATTTAGAGAAATAATTTCTGTTACTCTCATTCCTGTAGCATAAGCTACTTCTAACATAGCTTTGTCTCTTGTTCCCTTTAAGTCAACATCTTTTGGTTGGCTTAATAATTTTTCAACTTCTTCAGAAGTTAGAACACTAGGAACTCTTTTTTCAACTTTTGGTGACTGTATATTTTCTGTTGGGTCATATTTTATTTTCTTTACTCTTATTAGATATTGATAAAACGATCTTATAGAAGCTAAACTTCTTGAAATTGTAGATGTCTTTTTGTTAAGATCTTGTAAATGTTTTAAATATTCATGTATTTTTTTGTTATCGACTTTAACGTAATTAATACGATTTTGACTTAAGTAATTCTCGAATTGATGAATATCTCTACTATATGATTGTAGTGTGTTAAGTGATACTCTTTTTTCATTTTGCAAAAAATCCAAAAATTGTTTAATTTGTTTTTCCATTATTGTCATTACCCCTTCTTCTTTTATTAATATCTAATTTTTATAATTTACATAAACATCGTATATGTTATATCATAATTGTTATTAAAATGCAAACATATTTTGACATTTTTTTATAATTTTTTTGTCATTCTTAAATAGTTTACGAAAAATAAATCTCTTTAAAGCTAAAATATATATTAAAAATCACAATAGTCCCATGCACATCTCTAAAATATTAGTAGAAATATATGTTTCTATTAGAGATGCAATAATCAAGCAAATAATTAGTACAACTGAAATTAATGTGTGTCTAATAATTTCTATTTTTATATTTTCTCTTCTTCTATCCTTCATTATAGATTTATATAATCGAATGCAACTTACTGCCATGCAAATTATAACAGGTATAAAAATCAAATTTTGTAGCAACACAGTTGATAGAAGAAATATTATTCCTTTTTGAACACCCAATGAAGCAATTATTCCAGACACAGTATAGCCAATGCAGAAGCCTCTAAAAGCAACTATACCAAAAATAATTGGTATACCAATTACTGTGGAACCTATAAACCACATGGTAATAATTAAAGTTAAATTATCCCAGAGCGATTTTTTAAGCAATTCTGCCTTGTCGATATGATAATCCTGTTTTAACGAATCTATAAATCCAGTTATATATGACTGAATTTCGCTTGCTTGACTCTCATTTACATTATTTATAAAAATAACTCCAGCTACTATTCCAATAATAAACAAAATTATAATAATTAAATAAGCCTTAGCATTTTCATAAATATGATTCAAAATAATCTCTTTAAATTGTGCTTTCTTACTTTTTCTTCTACGTACTTCTCTCATTCTTAATCTCCTTTATTGCTTAAACATTAAACTTTAAGACATAAAATTCTTTTGCCTTTAATTTAAATATTTATACATAATGTCTATTCAATAAATGAGATTTTAGAACAACTAATTTTTTCTTTCTTGAACAGAAGGGACACTCCTTTTTGTTCAAGTTTTTGAACTTTTGGGACACTCCTATATTTATTTTTTCTTCTTATCTCAGGTCTGTCCCTTTTGTTAAAGTTTTTAAACTTTTAGGAGTGTCCCTTTTGTTTAAGCTAGTTTTCCGTATACTCCTCCACCGCCTGACTGTATTTTTACATTTCCTTCTCTTGCTGCTATTACAATATTGGCAATTTTTTCTCCCACAACTGCCTCTATATCATCTTTTGATAATTTGTGTAATATATTCATTTCTGTATCAAAGTTATTCAATAATTTATCTATTGTTTTATTTCCTAATCCTGGCATAAATGTAAGTGGTATTTGGTATATGTATGGTGGTCTAAAGCTAGGACTTTTTGTTGTTTCTTTATCTTTTATAATTTCTATTCTGTCAAAAACTCCCATTGTAATATTGCTACTATCACAGTCTGGGCAATGTGTAATTGGAGCTTGTCCTTCTATTGGTTTTCCGCACTTCTCGCAAAATGTTCTATGATATTTTCCAAGTTTTGGGTCAAGTCCGTAATTTGCAATTATTTTTCTTCCATCTTCATTTTTCAAAGCTTTTACTACTTCTTTGAAACTTATTCCTTCTAATAGCATTTTGTTGTATTCTCTTGCTATTTTAGGTAATGAATGAGCATCCGAATTTGTTACAAAAGTGCGTGTCTCTAACTCAGATATTTCATCTGCTAAATATGTGTCTGAGCTTAATCCCAACTCAATTGCAAATATTTTATCAAACTTCTCCCTGAATATTTTGCTCATTCTATCTGTACAATTTCCATAAAAACTCTTATGTGGTGTAAATGCATGAGCAGGTATTAAAATTCCATTATATTTTTCTACAATATCTATTAAATCATATGCTGATATATCGGCTCTTTGTGAGCTTAAAGTAATATTATGTATATGATTACTCATTTCTTTTGAAAATGCTTTTATATCATTTAATGTAGGAAAATAGCATAAATTATGCGCACTTCCAGTTTTTCCAGCATCATTTACTTCTGCTGTTTCTATTTCGCTTCCTAGTATTATACAAACCTTATCTTTATATATAATTCCGCCATCTTCAATTTCGTATGCTTCTCCTGTTTTTAAGAAGTTCTCTATATCTTCTATTACATATGGAGATGCACAGTCTATAATTCCTACTATGTTAATTCCTTTTCTGTCAGCACATTCCTTCGCAATATTGGCAAAGTTCAAAGATCTCGCTGCTGTAATTTTAATTGGCTTTCCATTTTCACTTCTTCCTATATGTACATGTAAATCTGCAAATAATTCGTTCATCTTTTTGTATCCTTATTAATTTATTTGGGTTTTTGCATAAGGAATTGCCCATAAACCTCTTTAGATAAATGCTAAAATACGCATTTGTTTATATAAATAACCAAAACAAAAGACTGGCAGCATAATTTTCCAATCTTTTGTTTAATTACTTATATTTTATCTTTCTTCTCTATCTATTTCATGCTCTTCTGTTCTTGCACCATCAATTCCGTTTTTCTCATCTGTTATTCTTTCGGGATTTTCCTGTTCTACATTTTCTCCCATTTCTTCTCTTATTTCACTTACTAATGTATCAAAACTCTTTGGTGTTGCATTAGCTTTTGCAATTCTTTCTTCCTCAGCTTCTTTTTCAGAAATACTAATCCTACTCTCTAAACTGATGCAATTCTTTAATCCTTGTCTAATATCTCTATTATCGGTCTCTTTATCAAAAATTACTGATGATTTGCTTATGCATCCTTCTAAACCACTCATATTTTTATCCCCTCCATATAATTAACGAAATCTTTAAAACTATCTAAATATCTATTATTTTTATCTTTTAAATTTCGATGTTCTAAAAGCACTAATGCTTCATCAGGTTTGAAAGCAATTCTTTCAGGTCTACTTAGTAACATTCCACCAAACTGGTCTGTTAACTCTAGTATATCGCTTTCCTTTTCTCGTGGCTCTAATCCGCTGTATCTATTAACCCCTTCACAAATTCTACAAAATCTATCGCTAAAACCTAACGTAGATAAAAATTCTGCGCCCTCTTTTGCAAAAGAATGGATCTTTTCTATATCTTTTGCTGTGTTTTCTTTTTTACAACTCCACAGCAAGCTTGCAGTTATTACTTCATTCTTGTCCACTCCTAAATCCACTCTATCTATAAAAAGTTTAGTTAGAAGTGTTTTAAAAACAACTGAATTATCATAGAATATTCCTGTTCTTTTCTGCAAATAAAAAACAATTTCCATTTTCTTTATCCAGTCTTTTTCAGATAGTATATAGTCTGCAAAGGTTTCTATTCCCATTTGTTTTCCCTCCTATATAAGGTTTAATCTTTTGCCATTTTCACACATATTATATGCTAAGTAAAAATTTTTTTCAATAATATTGCAAAAATGTAATATATTTGTAATATTTCTGTAATATTATTGTAATATTTATCAACTTCTGGTTTTATTTTGATATTGTAGTTTAAATTTATTCTAACTTATCATATTAAAAATTATTAATTTTTATCTTCGAAACTGATGGGTGATGTCGCCTGGAGACCTGTCCCCAAAACGACATTAGTATATTTTAAGGTACATTTGATAACTACTTAATATCTTTCTTACATAGTTTTCGGTCTCTTTATATGGTATATTTTCTATATCTGATCCATCTGCTTTTATAATTCCGTCTTTTATCCATTTCTCTACATTACCAAGTCCAGCATTATATGCAGTTAAAGCAAGTACTATGTTTCCATCATATAGTTCAATTAAGTATGCTAGATATGATGTTCCTATTTTTATATTGGTTTCTGGGTCATATAAATCATTATTATCAGTTTCTTCATTTATTGATGCTGCATTTAATAAATTATTTTCATTGCTTGAGTTTTCACTAGATGATATCACATTCAGCCTTTCTACAGCAGTTTCTTCCATCAATTGCATAAGACCTATTGCTCCTGCACTTGAAGTTGCTTCTGGTTTAAAGTTGCTTTCTACTTTTATAACTGCATATACTAAATATTTGTCCAAATTATTTTTTTCTGAATACTTTTCAACATATGTTTCATATTGAAGAGGATATATTTGTCTTAATACTACATCCTGAATTCTAACAATTTTAAATAGAATCAGAGTTGCAGCTAAAATGACAATTAGTATTACTAGAAATATAATTAATTTTTTTGTCATTAGCATTCTCCTTAAATCTCTTTATTATTTCGCCTCATACCAATTCTTAGCTTCCGAAACCTCAACTTTAAGTGGTATTCTAAGCTTCATTGCATTCTCCATTTCTTCTTGTAAAACTTTTTTTACTTCCTCTTTTATTTCCTCTTTACATTCTATAATAAGTTCATCATGAACTTGAAGTACAATTTTTGCATCTAATTTTTCGTTTCTTAATCTATTAAAAACATTTATCATAGCTATTTTCATAATGTCTGCAGCTGTGCCTTGAATTGGGGTATTCATTGCTGCTCTTGCTCCAAATTGTCTTACCATATAATTATTCGAAGTTAGCTCTGGAATATACCTTCTTCTATGGAATAATGTTTCAACATAGCCATCTTCTTTTGCTTTTTCTACTATATCGTCCATGAATTTTTTTATTCCACTATATTTTTCAAGATATTGCTCAATATATTGTTTAGCATGTTTTCTGCTAATTCCAAGTTGCTCCGCTAATCCAAAATCACTAATTCCATAAACAATTCCAAAATTTACGGCTTTTGCAGCAGTTCTTTGCTCCTTTGTTACTTCCTCTATTGGAACTTCGAACACTTTTGATGCTGCTTGTCTATGAATATCTTCATCTCTATTAAATGCCATAACCATTGTTTTGTCCTTTGATATGTGAGCAAGCACTCTCAATTCTATTTGTGAGTAATCCGCATCTATAAATATATAGCCTTCAGCTGGTTTAAACACTTTTCTTAAAGCTTTTCCTAATTCATATCTTGTAGGTATATTTTGCAAATTTGGTTCTGTACTGCTTATTCTACCCGTTGCAGTTATTGTTTGATGAAAATATGAATGTATTCTTTTAGTTGTTTCATTTATATATTGTATTAATCCTTCCACATATGTAGAATTTAATTTCATCAAACTTCTATACTCTAAAATCTTTTCTATTACAGGATGTTCAGGTCTTAATTTTTCTAATATATCTACATCTGTAGAATAGCCTTTTTTTGTTTTTTTATACACTGTTAGTCCAAGTTTTTCAAATAGAATTACTCCTAGTTGTTGAGTTGAATTAATATTAAATTCTTCTCCGCATAGCTCATAAATTTCTTTTTTTATGGTCTCTATATTTTCTTTTAAGTTATCTCCAAACTCTATAAGTTCTTCTTTATCAACATACATTCCATTAAATTGCATTTCACCTAATACTTTAACAAGTGGCATTTCTATATTATGGAATAAATCAGTTGAGCCGATTTTTTCAAGTTCTTCAAGAGTTTTGTCCTTAAATTGATTTATTAAATATGCTTTAAATCCATAAATATATTTATTGTTTTTCTTCTTTTCTTCTAGTTGGAATAAATTTAATTGTTTGGCTTCTTTTTTATCAATAGCATATTGTCCTAAATAATCATCACAGTCGATTCCTAGGTATTGATGCGCAATATCTTCTATTGAATAATGGCTACTAGTTGGGTTTAAATCATATGCTGCTATTTTAGCATCATAATATATATTATTCATCTCAATTCCTAGTTCTTTAAGCATGACATAATCTTCAGAAACATCATGACCATATTTTTTTATGTTTTCGTCTTCAAAAATGCTCTTTAGATATTTAACTATATCATCTTCTGATAACTGGATATAATATGACGTATTTTTTTCCTTATTATATATACCTATTGCATCAATTCTTTTTTTAATTATTTTTTTGCCACTGTCTACATTTTCCTTGTCAAAAAGATATATAAATTCCTGATTATTATTCTCTAAGGCTGTACTTATATCTACTACATTTAGATTTTCTATGTTAACTAATTCGTTTACATCTTTATCTTGTTTTTCAGCTTTCAAATCAAATCTTTCTATAAATCTATTAAAATTAAGTTCTTTAAATTTTGCAAATAGTTTTTCATTATCCCAGTCTTTTAGTTTCAAATCCTCAACTTTTTCTGTTAGAGGAACTTCAACATTAATTGTTCCAAGTGTTCTAGATAGTAGGGCTAAATCTTTATTTTCTATTAGTTTTTCTTTAGTCTTTGCCTTTACATCATCAGTATTATTTTCAATAGCTTCATAAAGTTTGTCTATAGACTTATATTTTTTAATTAGTTCTAATGCTGTTTTTTCTCCTACCCCCGGTACTCCTGGTATATTGTCTGAAGTATCTCCCATAAGTCCTTTTACTTCAATTAGTTGTTTTGGTTTTACTCCATATTTTTCAATTATATCTTTTTCTGCAAAAATATCTACTTCTGTTTTCCCAAGTTTAGTGTGAGGAATTCTAATAGATGTTTTTTTCGTAGCAAGCTGAAATGTATCTCTATCTCCAGATACAATTAATACTTCAAGTCCTGCTTTCTCTCCTTTTTTAGCGAGTGTTCCTAAAACGTCATCCGCTTCATACCCCTCTTTTTCTATAATTGTAATATGCATAAGTTCCAATATTTCTTTTACAATAGGCATCTGTTCTGCAAGCTCATTAGGCATTCCTTTTCTAGTTGCCTTATATCCTTCATATAGCTTGTGCCTTGCAGTTGGAGCTTTTAAATCAAAAGCCACTGCCATGTATTCTGGTTTTACATCATCCATTACTTTAAACAAAATTGCCAAAAAGCCATAAACTGCATTTGTATATTTTCCATCTGGCGTAGTTAGCATTTTATTTCCCATTATCCCATAAAAAGCTCTATTTAAAATACTGTTTCCATCTATTAAAACTAATTTAGACATCTTCTATATCTCCTTCTTTCTTTTAATGCAGAGCAAAAAACACGTTTTAGTTCTTTGCCATTTTATTTTTCTAATCTTGTTTTTTCTCCGTCCTCTGAAGCCGGATTATTATCAAGTAATTTTAGTAAGAATAAGCCCACTCCAATGTAAAATACCACAAGTCCTCGGTAAGTGAAATAACTGTGATCAACATCGTGATTATTCATTAGCAAATACCATGCTATAGGCATAAGAGAAATTATTAAATATGGAACTCCGGCTTTTACATTAAATTTCATTACTTTATAATTTCTAATTAAATAAGCTATAACATAAATAAATATTACTGCCAAAAATAGATATACTCTTATTCCTGCTTGTTCAAAATTATAAATAACCGCTTCTCCTAAAAATTTAGGATCACTTACACTAGCTGCTTGCGAACGGAAAAGGAATTGTTCAAATGCTATATTTATTAGATTACGCCTATAAAACACATCTACTAATATCCATTTTGTTAAATTAGTAAGTAGATATCCAATTCCCCACATAATAGAATTTACGATTATTAATTTTATATTTTCTTTTAGACCTGTATGTTCTTTCTCTTGTTTTAATAACAAATAGACTGTAATAGGAATTCCTAAAGTAATTATTGGGTGAGTTAACAAATCAAAAAAACATGTTACCATTCCAATTACCATAAAATACATACTAATATTTTTTATTTTATCATATCGCTCGTATATTATTATTGAAGCCACCATACTAATAACAAATGTTAATACTCCCTGTAATGTAATTCCCATTAAAAAGAAATCAGAGAAAGCTAAAGCTAAAATAATAATATAGCAAAATTTTATAGGTATCTTTTTGCTAAGCATCATGAATAAGTAAAATGCTAAAAGTGCTAATAAAATTCCTATTATAACTTTTATTTGACTAATATTGAAGAATATTAACAATGGTCTTAATATAATCAAATACCCATGCCAATATCTTGCATATTCATATGATTCGCTAATATCATGTCTAACTGTTTTATATAATTCACCTAAAATATCATAATCTCCATCTGCAGATGATATCAAACCTCCATTTGAATCTGGGTAAACTGTTTGTTCTTTTTCTAGCAAGTAATTCTTTCGTGCTAGCATAGCTGATTCAAATGGTTTATTTGGATTAATAGAATATGCCGTGTTAATCATAAGTGCATCTGTGTAATTATCTAACTCCATGTCTAATACATAGTTTGGATTTCCTTCTTGCAAAAGTGTAGTAGCACTTTCTAAAGTATTTTCTTCTATCCAGTCTCTTGGAAATAATGAACTTATAATTAAAGTCGCAATAAAAAGTAAAATAACTATAACAAATGTTAATACATATTTTAAAAATGATTTTCCAATTGATTTCATCTCTGTTTCCTCTACATCTAATTAAATTATATTTTCTTTTTTCATTAGCTTCGATTTTTTGTTTGTTTTATTAATTGCAGTGCATATCAAAGTTCCTATTAACATGCAAAGCACGAATATTGCGCCATTTTGCCATGCTTCTCCCATTAGCATAAATACAACATTTGCGAACTGGCTTACTATTAAAATTCCTATTATTAATTTCAAATTTGCCGGTTTCTGCCACATCATTGTTGGTATTAGCCACATTAAATACCATGGCTGAAAGTTCGTAATGAGTACAAATATAAATGCTAATAAAAAATAATTTGCTATATTCATTTCTTCTCTGAATTTTATTTTATCTTTGATTAGATCAGCTATGCATGTAAAGAAGTATGTAATTATAAATAAAATCATAGCTACTATATTTATTAAACTCGATAATCCTTGAATATTATTAAACTGGTCGTCTATTATGTTTGAGATTACATATATACTTTTAGCCACTTTGTCTTGTTGCGAAGCTATTCCATTAAATACTGTTAAATCTTGAACATATAGCAAATAAGTAATCCCAACAAATATCACAAATATTATTCCATAAATTATGCATTTCTTTAATCTTGTTAAACTTTTCTCATTCCTAAAATGATATATTAGAATAAATGGCAATAGTAATATCGTAAAATATTTGATGGATGTAGCAATAGCAAGGAATAATATACTTAGGCAAATATTTTTCTTCTTCAATAGGAAATATAGTGATGTAAATACAAATGTTATGATATATAAATCATTATGTACATTTGCAATTCCCTCTAATAATATAAAAGGATTAAGTCCATATATCAATACAAAAATTTTCTTATTAGTTATTTTATAAATTAGATAGCAATTTAATATATGCAAAGCTACACTAATTAATTTAAATATAAACAATGCAAAGTCTATATTTCCAAAGGTTATTCCAGCAATTATCTTGCATATAAAAGTCCATACTGGTCCATAAACTACTGTCGTATCAGTCCACACATTTGCATAGCCTTGTATTAATACAGTGTCGTTTTCTATATATTTACCAATACCACCATTTTCATCTACAAATTGCATTATTGTCGTATAATAAGGGTTTTGCCCATATTCACTGTCTAGTCTCCCTATTCCTAAATAGTAGAACACATCTGAACTCATAAATGGTAATACAAAAATAAATATAAATGCAGATATTCCTATAAATAAATATATTGATTTTGTGCTTTTGAATATCTTTTTCCTGTTTTTTATTATAAGGAAATACAAAATTGTTAATATAGTAAGTAATACTATATATGTTATCACTTGTATAAATCTATTTGTATCGTTTAAGAAAAAGTTCATGCATTCATTAAATAAAAATACTGTTTTATTTTGTAGCAAATAAATAATTGATGGTATAACAAACATCACTGAAACTATTATAAATAATGGTTTTAATATTTTACTCTTATTCATGTTACTCCTATTCTTATACTGCTATAAAAATCTTTAGTTCATTTTTTTATCTTTTTAATTTTAGCTTCTATCAATAATTCATCAAAGTCTGATGTTATTTTTTGATGCTTATTAAATTCATTATACTCTTTTTCTTCTGCAGTTTTTCGAATTTTTCGAATAACTGATTCTTCATTTGATTCATTGGTTTTAAAAATTTCTTTTAAATGATAATTTATAGTATTTACTTCAACATTAAATAATTTTGACATTGATTTTTGAGTTAGCAAAAAATCTTCATTATCATATAATACTTCAACTGAAATATTCTCATTATTCTTGCTTTGATATATAATTAAATCTCTTAAATCCTCTAATTTGCTCATTTTTTCACACTCCTTTCTTATTTTCATACACATTATCTAGTGACAAATTATATTCTTTTATATATTTTCTTATCTTTCTCAAGTTTTTTCCTATACTTATCTTCCTCTGAAAGATATATTTTTCTTTTATCATGCTTATGTGGCTATTTATATCTCTAATTTTTCAATATAAAGATTTTCTTCTTCATCTTTCTTTACTTTTAATACAAAACCAAATTTATTCATTTCTGTGCATAAATAAAAATCTCTTTCAGGAAAATCTTTTTGCTTTAATTTATCAAAGAATTTAGAACCAGTAGTTATTTTTAATTTTTCGATTTCTTCTTTCATATTATTTAATGGCTTATCTTCTACCAAACTTTTTATATATTTTGCACACAAAATATCTTCATCAGCTGGGAGTTTTCCTGTCCTACATAAAGCTACTAATGAAATTTCATTTATTTTATTTTTAGTAATGTATCTGGCAATTGCTTTTGCATTTACTAAACTACCAGTTATAATTTTCTTAGCATTTATAGCTTTTACAATTCCTTGTGTTCCACAACTTGTTGTATGTATAATTGTTTTTCCGGAAAAATCAATATTTTCAATCTGTGATGGAGAATTACCATAATCAAAGCCTGGTAATATTATTCCATTTCTTTCTCCTATTAAGATAAAATTATTATCTTTTTTCTTATAATTATACGCAATTTGCATATCGCCAACAGGAATTAATTTTTTGGCACCATTATTAATTAAATATGGTTCAACAGTGAAAGCTCTAAATACATCTATAATAACTGCTAAGCCAGTAGCCTGTTCTGCATCATTTACTATTTTTATATTCAAAAATATCTTCCTCCTAAATACAATTATATAAGTTAAGCATTCAGCTGTACTTGAACAAATTGTAATTTCATTTTTCTTTTTAGGTATATAACAACATTTACATCCTTACTTTTTATATTGTGCCTATACTGGTAACACAATTTGCCTATTTTTATTCTTATCCCTTTCAAGCTGTTTTCTATATCTATCTTCCTCTGAAATATCTAGTCCTGCACACCAAATTTATAAAGTAATCCTTGTCTTTTCTTATTTTTTTCTAAATCTATTATATTTTTTTTATGTGCTTCTTATTTTAGTTTTTTTATATCCTCTCCCATAATTTCCAAATAATCCTTTTCTGCTTGAGTTAAATGGGATTTCATATATTTATCATATTCTT
>CAMMVE010000036.1 GCA_946500265.1 uncultured Clostridium sp. | reverse complement strand
TCTTATTTAAAGAGTCAACAGAAAAGATATATGAAAGATTTAGAAAAAGAGTTAAGTAAATAGTAATTGTGCGCCCAGCAAAGGGTAAATAATCTAGCAGGTGGAAATCCTGTTTGAGCAAGGTCTAACCAACCACTCAATAGCGAGTTTTGTGCTTATGGCAGTAATGTTATGAGTAAAGCGTAAACAGCAAGAAAGTAGGGTTAAAAGGCAATTCAGCCCCGAAATGTTACCAATTAAAAGGCAGACGTGCTAATTACCACGGAATGCAATATTTGGATAATTGTTATGGTGAGATTATTCAGACTTTTACGGGGTCATTAGAGCCAATCATATTTTACATAGTGATTGCTTATCAACTGGGGAGAGCCTAATATTTCTTGTAATAATACAAGTATGGCAAACAACAATAAAACGGAGAATGCCAAAAGAGTATTAGGCAGTCGGATAAGTTCGTAGTAGTGATGAAATTTCTGTAATGGAAACGGAGCGAAGGGACTTACGTAATAACGGTCTTTCTGAGGAAACATTATCTGTACTCAGGGACAGGAGGAATAATGGAAACGAAACTAGAAAGAATAGCAGACAAATCAAGAAATGAAAAACGACCAATATTTACATCATTGTATCATTTAATCAACGAAGAATTGCTAAAGAAATGTCATAGAGAACTCGATGGAAATAAGGCAGAAGGAATTGATAATGTAAGCAAGAAAGAATATGCAGAAGACCTAGACGAAAATATTAAAGACTTAGTAATAAGACTAAAGAACAAAGCATATAAACCAGCACCAGCACTTAGAGTATATATACCAAAAGACAATGGTAAAATGCGACCACTAGGAATATCAATATACGAAGATAAAATAGTACAATTAGCATTAAAGAAAATACTAGAGGCAATATATGAACCAAAATTTCAAGACAATATGTATGGTTTTAGAGCAAACAACAGTTGCCATAAAGCAATAAAATATGTGCATAAAAGTATATCAACAACAAGAATAAACTACATTGTAGATGCAGATATAAAAGGTTTCTTCGACCATATAGACCATGAATGGATGATAAAGTTCATAGAATATAACATAAAAGACCCAAACATCATAGGACTAATTAAGAAATATCTAAAAGCAGGAATAATGGACAAAGGAAAATATGTAGCAACAGAAGAAGGCTCAGCACAAGGAAATATAATAAGCCCAGTATTAGCAAATATCTATATGCACTTTGTATTAGTATTATGGTATAAGGAAGTAATAGAAAAGAGAGCAGAAGGCGAGAATTTTCTAGTAGTTTATGCAGATGATTTTATTGCAGGTTTTCAATATCAAAGAGAAGCACAAGCATATTATGAGGCATTAAAGAAAAGAATGAGTAAATTTGGACTAGAATTAGAAAGTAGTAAAAGTAAAATAATAAAATTTGGAAAGTTTGCAGAACAAAATAGAAAAGCACTAGGACAAGGCAAACCAGAAACTTTTGACTTTCTAGGATTTACATTCTATTGTAGTAGAACAAGACAAGGAAAGCCTTGTATCAAAGTTAAGACAAGCAAGAAGAAATTTAAACAGAAAGTAAAGGCTATGAAAGTATGGCTGTACGAGAACAGAGATATAAAAGTTAGTGAGTTAATGGGAAAGTTAAGAATTAAACTTTTAGGACATTATCGTTACTATGGAATATCACATAATAGCACAATGATAGGGACTTTCAGACACAGAACAATAGAATATCTATTTAAGGTATTAAATAGAAGAAGTAATAGAATGAGTTATAGTTGGGAAGGTTTTAACGAAATGTTAAAATACTACAAACTACCATACCCAAAGATATATTTTAGTTTGTTTGATTAAAAGTGAATGTTATTACGAAGAGCCGTATGCGGGAAAACTGCACGTACGGTTCTGTATAGGGGCTTGTGTCGTGAGGCACTTGTCTACTAAACTGTAGAGGAGAAACAATAATGAGAATTTTAACAATTATGGGAACACCACATAAAGGAAATACAAGAGCAATAACTGACTTATTTTTGAATGAATTTAAAGATAAAAATAATGAATTTGATGAAATAATTCTTCCAAATGATTTTCACGAATTTTGCTATGGATGTGCAAATTGTATATTAAAAGGAGAAAAAGAATGTCCTCACTTTAAGTCTGTTAATCCAGTAATCGAAAAAATAGAAAAAGCAGATTTGATTATAGTTGCCACTCCTGTATTTGTTATGTCTTGCTCTAGTGGATTAAAAGCATTACTAGACCATTTGGCTTATATGTGGTTGGTACATAGACCAAAAGAAAGTATGTTTAATAAAGTTGGATTGATTATTACTTCAGCAGGTGGTTCAGGAGTTAAAGATACAGTTAAATTAGTTAAGAATAATTTGTTTTATTGGGGAATACCTACAATTTATAATTACGGAGTTACTACTATGAAAATGGGTGGTAATTATATTGATTATAAAAATAAAGATAAAATTAAAAGACAAATAAAAGATAAAGCAAATAAAATAAAAAAAAGTTTAAGTAATAAAAAAGTAGGACTAAAAACGAGATTCTTTTTTAGAATATTTGGAATGACACAAAAGAATGGTTGGAATAAAACTGATTCTGACTATTGGAATAATAAGGGATGGCTTAATGGAAAAAAGCCATATTAAAAGTAATTACAAATTACAATTTTATATTATTATGAATCTATAAAAGTAGGTACTTTTTGTACTTGCTTTTTTATTATGCAAAAAAATAAGGAAGGAGTTAAAAAATATGAATAGTTATGTAGAAATGAAAGAAAGACATCAAAAAGAGGTAAATGAGTTTCCAATGAAATTTGCTTTTTCAGATGAGCAATTTAAAAAAGCAATGGAGGAGTTAGGATTAACAGAAAAAGATGTAGACAAAGTTATAGGTATTGGAGCAGGAGGATTTATTAAAAAAACTGATGTGAATGATTACAAAGAAATGGGGAAAAGACAATTTAAGGAATTTTGGAAAGCAATACAAGAAGATAAAATAGGAGATGGCTTTATTAAAGAAATGTTTTTATATGAACTTGCTAATCATGAATATATAATAACAAGAGAAATTGACGATACATTAGATGCATTAGGATTAACTGATAATGATATTAGAAATAATAATAATTTGCGAACTGGCTTATTACTTGCAGAAAAGGAATATTTAGAGCAATATGAAAAGCAAGAGGAAGATGAAGAAGAAATATAAAAATAAAGGAAATGGAGTATATAAAAATGATAAAAGATAAGAGAGTAAGTGAAATAATAAATGAAATTCTAAAAAAAGAAATGAATAAGACAATAGAAGCAATTATTCAAGTTGAGAAATTAAATAAAGAGATAACAGGAAGAAGTTTAGAAATGGATTATAAAAATATGGTTTTATTGTATCCATCTATTTTACTAGAATATGTTGATAATATAGAGAAAAATATAACTTATAATGAAGAACAAGGAAAAATAATAAAAAAGGCACAAAACCAATTAGAAAATTGGATTTCTATATATGAAAGTCCTAACATAGTATCAGAATGTTATGAATATTTAATACAAGAAAAAAATAAATTGGATAATGATTTTAAAGAAAGAACTAGAAACAAAGGCTCAGAGGAAACTTTATTATTAGCAAGTGCAAAAATTGGTGGTATTGCCCTTAGAAATTTACAAAGGGAAAATAATAATTTAGAAGGAAATATCGAAGAATATCCATATACAACAGAAGAATTAGAAATGATAGACAAGTTTAGTGAAATAACAAAAAAGCAAGAAATTATTGAAGAATATGTAGAACAAAATTATTCAGAGGAAGATGAAGAACAAATTTAATTTCAAAAAAGTTTCAAAAAACATTCATTGACGATTAAAAAAAAAGACGTTATGATTTTAATGTAAAAATATATAGTAATAAATCAAGAAGGGAGAGAAATCTTCTTTCTTTTTTTTGCTATATAAGAAAGGAAACAAATGAAAAATGAAAGGTAACAAACTAAAGACAAAATTAATTGGTTTAATAATAGCTTTTTTTATTGCAGTAATATTATCAGCAATTATATCAACAATGCTACATCTGATTTTTACAAAAGTACCAGAAGAAATATTAAATCTAACACCGACAAAGATAATAACAAGTTTGCTAACTAATAGAGAACATTTTGAAATGTTTGTATTAGTAGTAATTGCATTTATGATGTTTGTTCTACTTACAGTATTTAAGGTATTTGATTTAAAAGATTATAAATCAAAAAATTATAAAGTAACAGACAATATAGAGATACCAATGCCAGTACGGAGATAGACAGACACAGCAAGGGTCTGCATGGTGGCTTTCTAAAAAAGATATTCCAAAAAAATTTGGAGTAAATAGATTAGACCCACAAAATCCAGAGATACAAAAATTAATTAAGGTAGCAAATGAAGAAAAGAAATTTATAAAAGAAGATAAAGTGTATAAAGAGCCAAAAATTTCTATTGAGCCTATATTTGAAAGTGGAGGACTAATTATAGGAAAAAAAGATAAATTAATATGCAGATCATATTTAAAAACAATTAAGGGAAAATTCAAAATACCATTTTTAAATATAAGGAAAGTAGAAGATATTTATTACATTAAAGACGATTTGCATAGTTTAACAGTACGGTGCGACAAGATCAGGCAAGAGCAGAAATCTAGTAATAGAAACCATAATGAATATTGGTTTGTCGAAAGAACCACAGAACATGATAATTTCAGACCCTAAAGGAGAATTGTACCAATATACAGCAAAAACATTAGAGAGATTAGGCTATAAAGTATATACATTAGATTTTAAGAATCCACTAAAAAGTTCAAAGTATAACTTTTTACAACCAGTAATTGAAGCAAATGCAAAGAAAGATATACCTAAGGCAGTTAACTATTGTTCAGATATAGTCGAAAGTCTAGTAGGAGAGGTAGGAAATCGAGAAGCAATATGGATTAATGGAGAAAAATCAGTTGAAAAAGCAGGAATAATGTCAGTAGTAATGGGCAATACAGAACATAAAGAATATCAAAATTTGCCAAATACTTATAACTTTATTTCTAAAATGTGTGCAGAGCAAGAAGATAAAACAATGCTTATGGATACTTATTTAGACACTTTACCAGAGGACCATCCAGCAGTAGCTAGTTTTGCAGCAGCAAGAATTGCACCTAGTAAAACAAGAGCTAGTTTTTTTACTTCTGCACTTGCAACATTAAGTATTTTTATGGATAGTTATGTCGCAAGTATGATAAGTGAATCAGAGATAGATTTTAATAAATTTAATGAAGAAAAGTCAGTTTTGTATATGATTTTACCAGATGAAAAGACAACTTTTTATTCACTTTGTAGTTTATTTGTAAATCAAGTATATACAAAATTAGTAGAACTTGCGGATGAGAGGGGTGGTAGACTAAAAATTCGTACTAATTTTATATTAGACGAATTTGGTTAACTGGTAACTTCAGTGCTATTCCTAATTTCGCTCGGCTTTTTGACAGTTGGTGGTCGGCAGACGGCATTCGCTTTAATATTTTCATACAACGGTTTTAACCAATTAAACGAAAAATACGGAGATAACACAGCTCAAATAATAATGGATAACTGTTATGTATGGAATTATTTAAAGACAAGTAATGAAGTAACGGCAGAAAAGATTTCTAAAAAATTAGGGAATTATACAACAACAAGTTGGAGTGAAAGTAATTCAAGTTCTGGTGGAGCAGTAAATAGGTCAAACTCAATGAATTTAACACAAAGACCATTACTTACTACAGATGAAATTTTAAGAATAGAAAGACCTTATTTATTGGTTATGTGTAGTGGATTATCGCCAGCAATGACATATTCTCCAGATTTAAGTAAATGGACTTTTAATGAAATGTTAGGATTAGGAAATAAAAGTTGGAACACAAAAGTTAGAGAATATAGAGAAAATCACAGAAAAATTAGAAAGATTAAGCAATTACAACTATGGAATATAGCAGAACAAACAAAACAATTTAAAAAGATATTAGAACAGAAAAAATTAATGGAAGAAAAGGAAAGAAGAATGAAAAATATAAATTTTCAAGGAAAACTATAAAAATAGAGATAATACGAAATAGATTGGACCCTAGTGCGTATTATCTCCACTTCAATACAATTACTTTGAAGGCAAAAGTATTACTTATTATATATCATATAAGACCTTTGTTTTCAAGTAATTAAGGTAATTAATTTGAAAATGGAGGTTATTAAAGATGAAAAAAATACAAAAGTTAAAAAAGGGTAAATTCCAAAAACTACTATTGGCAACAACTATGGCAATTATGACATTTGCAAATAAAGTACAAGCAACAGATATTGTTTCAGAAGTAGAAGGTGGAGGTAGTATCCAGAGTAGTAAACTAGGACAAGGTTTACTAAACATTGTAAGAGATGTAACAGGTACAATTCAATGGATATTACCTATTACTGGTGTTTGTTTCATATTGTTTTATATTTTTAAGATAATGACAGGTGATGAGCAAGACCAACAAAGGTATAAAAAATCAATTATAAAAGTTTTAGTATGTATTGTTATTGGATTATTAGCAGTAACAATAGTAAATCTTATTGCAAGATATTTTTAGAAGGAGTAGATGAAAATGACTGATACAGAAAGATTAAAAAATAGGTTAGAAGAAATACAAAAAGAAGAAAAAAGTAAAGAATCAAAAGAAAAAGAATATATGGAAGAAATGAAAACTAATGAAGAAAAAAGATTAGAAAATGAGAAACAAAGAAAGAAATTAAGAGAAGAAGAAGAAAAACTACAGCAGAATTTTTCAAATAAATTAGGGTCAGATGTAGCACAAAGTAAAAAGTTATTTGGTTTCCTTAAAAGATATGTACTAATTGGAATTGTAACAGGAGTACCAGGAATTGCTTTGACTTATTTATGGGATAAGTGGCAAGAAAATAAAATGGTAAAAGATTTATATGAGAAAAACATTGAATTAGTAGCAAATCCAAATAATAAAGATTTAGCAAAAGAATATGAATTTTTAAGAAGAAAATTTTACAAGGCTTATGATATAGACAAAATAGAAAGGTTAGTAAAAACATCAGAAGATATAGAAAAATTAAAAAATGACAATAAGCTATTAGAAAAATTAAACGAAGAAATAAGGAAATGCAGAGAAGAATATGAAAAAAATTTAGGAAACTACATAGAAAATCAAATCGTAAGTGAAATTCACGAAGAAACAGAAGAAACAACAGTAGTAGAAGAAACAGAAGAAGATGAAGAACCAGAGATACGGAGATAAGATTTCTATGAAGTAGAAGGAGTAGGAAAGTGGCAGCTTTAATTGCAACTATAATTGTTTATCTATTAGGATGGATTTCAGAAGCTATTTTAACATGGCTTTCTGGAGTATATACATCTATGTTTTATTTAGCTTTTGCAATAGAAATATCATTTAGAGATATTGCTACAAGTTTTAGTATATCAGGTCTATACAATGCAGTTTATATTGTAGCAATGGCAATACTTGTAATGTTTTTTGTAAAAAAGCTAATTGAAACATATATGACTTGGACAAATCGGTGATCCAGAAGATAATCCACTAAATGTTTTAATACGGATTTGTAAAAGCAATGATAGTAATGATTACATTTGGATTTATATATACTCAATTTGTAAACATCTTCTATGGAATATATAACAATTTATTAATGGGGATGACAGGTAGTTTAGAACCAGTAGTACCAGAATATAAAAATCTTGGTTTAAATGTATTTGGAGCATTTTTATATTTAATTATAGCAATACAATTAACATTACTGTATTTCCAATTTTTGACGAGAGGTTTTGAAATGCTAATCCTAAGATTAGGAATACCATTTGCAAGTATAGGACTTTTAAATGCTAATCAAGGAGCTTTTAAAGGATATATTCAAAAATTTATAAATAATGCCTTTACAATTCTAATTCAATTATTGTTAGTGCAGTTTGCAATACTTCTATTAAATGGAGGACATTTTGTGTTAGCATTTACAGCCTCTAGCATAGCTTTAAGAACACCAGCAATGTTACAAGAGTTTATGATAAGTGCAGGTGGAGGAAGTACAAGTGGAAAAGTAAATACAGTAAGTAGAGTAGTAACAATGTTCAGAAGTGGAGTAAGCAAAGGAAAGTAAGAGGTAACAATATGGATACTATTTATTATATTACAAATTTTTTGGGAGTTTTAGCAGGAATTACTTGTTGTGCAATGATTGGAGTTGCAATTTTTAAAATAATGACAGGTGATGAAACTGAACACCAAAAATATCAAACAAGGATAAGAAATGGACTAATTGCATTAATTTTAATAGTTTGTATAAGTACAGTAAAAGATACAGTATTACAATATTTCCCTTATGTAGAAAGTTCTGATGCTATTGGAGATTTTTCAGACATTCAAATTTCTCTTACAGATGGAGCATTAACAGACACTTACGAAGATGTAGAAGGTAGAAGTGTTATAAGGGTAGATGGTAACTACTATGTAAATACAGGAGAAAAACTTATAAACATAGGTGGATTTTGGGATTCTTATAAAATATGGTGTTCTGTATATAAACTCTATGATGAATGTCAAGGAATTACAAGAGGAGCAATGGCAGACGATATATATTATATGTCTTGGGAAGCAGACAAATTAGACGGACAATCACAAGGATTTCTAATGTCGGCAGATGTTAAAGGAACAATTAAAGATGACAATGATTTTAAAGATTTAATGGGAAATTGGCTAACAGAGAAATACCAACAGTATGAATGGATAAGTTAGGAGATTAAGAATATGGAAGAAGAGAAATATCAGGTACAAATTCCAGCTAATGTTAAGACTAGGACAGAATTAATAAATGGAATAGGTATAAAAGAATTAATAACAACAGCAATAGCAGGAGGAATTAGTATATTTATTGCAATTCCAATATATCTAATTAGTCAAAATTATTTAGTTTGCTTAATTTTAGTTGGAATTATAACAGGATTTACTTTTATTGCAGTTATGAAAGATAAGAATAACAGTTGTATAGCAGGACTATTAATGAATATTTATAAATACCTAAAAGGACAAAAATATTTCAAGTATGTAGTAAAGGAGAAGGATACAAATGAGTATGTTAGATAAATTATTCAAGAAACAACCTCAAATATCAGCTAACAGATTTTTAAATATAAAAGATATTCAAGGAAATTTCCTATATACACTAGATAATAAAGTCTTAGCATATTTAAAAATATATCCGAAAAACTGTAAATTAATGAGTAAAGAAGAACAAAAAAATCATGCACAAATATTAACAAGAAATTTTGCAAGTGAATTAAAACCTTTCAAACTATACTTTACGAATAGACCAGTAAATTTGCAGAAAAATCAAGACTACCAAGCAGAATTAATGGATAAAGAAAAAAATGCTTTGAAATTTAGTTTACAAGGAAAAAGAAGTAGAAGTTTTGGAAATTTATCAGTAAGAGGTAGAGCATTAGAAAGTGAAATTTATTTGATAATTTGGGGTGAAAACACAGAATATGTTGAACAGGACTTATTAAAAAGGCTAAATGATTTAAAAATGAAATTTACTAATAGTGGTTATAGGACAGAAATATTAGAAGAAAGACTAATTATTCAATTAGTAAATAGTTATACTAATCCAGATGTTGCATATATGGAAGATCAAGAATATATGCAAGGACCACTAACGGTAAATTAGAAAGGAGTAAATAATGTATAAATATTATGTTTTATATAGACCTATAGGTATAGGAACAGTACCAAATGGATTTGTAGAAAAAATAAACTATGAAGAAAGACAGAGAGTAAAAGATACAACTTATAAGGCTTTTGGAGAAGTATATTACGAAGAACGATTATCTGAAAAAGAAATATATGATTATGAATTAAAAGAAGAACCAACACAAGAAGAAAAAAATAAAGTTTTAGAAGATGTCAAAAAATTAGATGATGTATATGAAAGAATAAAAGATTTAAAGCTAAATGATGAAAGATTAGAACAAAAAATAGAAAAAGTATCAGAATACATCAATAGAGAAATTTGCACACAATTAAATAATAATATCATTTCACATAAAGAATATTTGAATTATATAGAATCTATAACTGAAGAAAAGGAAGAAGAAACTTTATAGAAAAGAGGATTAAAGAGATGAAAACAAAAGAAATTGAAACAATGCCAATAAATCAGGAACTTTTAAATTTAATTGCACCACAAGGGATAGAAATAAAATCAAGTAGAGTACAATTAGGAGAGTTTTTATCTAAAATACAATATATTTCAGGGTATCCATCAAGAGTAAATATAGGGTGGCTTTTAAGTTTAAAAGACATTCCAAACACAGTAGTATCACTTGTTATAACACCTATAGAAGATGTCCAAGCATTTGTTGAAGGAGTTTCAAAAGGAATTACAACAGATAAAAATACATACAACACTACACAAAATGAATTTTTAAAGACACAAGCAGAATACAAAATAGCAAGTGCAGAAACGATGATAAGAGAAATAACAATAGATAATATACCATATATCAATTTATCTTTCCTTGCTAAAACAAATGGAAATACAGAAAATAATTTTACAGAAAATATGAGAATTGTAAAAAATAAAGTAGCAGGTATGGGATTAAAAGCAAGATTACCAGCATTTCAGCAAGGTGTAGCATTAAAACAAGCAAGTCCTTATGATACTAAATATGATGAAATAACTGAAATTTCCAACAAACAAATGTCATTAGCAGCATTATTCAAAGGGTTACCTTTTTCTGGTAGTGGTTTAATAGATGAAAAAGGATATTATATTGGAACAGATGAAGATGGCAGAGCAATTATTTTAGATACTTTTATAAAAACCTCTGATAGACCAAATAGTAATATAACAATAAGTGGTGCAAGTGGTAGTGGAAAATCATACTTAGCAAAAAAAATAATGTTAAATGAGTGGATGAATGGTTGTAAATTTTATGTTTTGGACCCAGAATCAGAATATAAGGCAATGTGCAAAGAAATTGGAGGAAAATGGATTGATTGTAGTGGTGGAAAGGGCAAAAATGTAGGAAGAATAAACCCATTACAAGTAAATAAATTGCCTAATAATATTGAAGATGAGGATGAAGAATATAGCAGTACAAAATCAGCATTAGCTTTGCACATGGACTTTCTAACAGCATTTTTTAAATTGTATTTTCCAGAAATAACGAGTTTTCAAATGAGTTTGTTAATGGAAACATTGGAACAATTATATAATAGTTTTGGAATAACTTATGATACAGATATAGACAATATAAAAAGAGATAAATTTCCTATTATGAAAGATTTGTACGAATTACTAGAAATAAAGGTAAATGATAAAAATACACAGCATAGAGATGAATTAGAAATTATAAAATCAATAGTTAGAAGTTTAGCAATAGGACATAATGCAGAAATATTTAATGGTTATACAACCATAGAAGAAGATAATGATTTCTTATGCTTAGATATTTATTCTTTACAAGGTGCATCAGCAAATATAAAGAGTTGTCAATATTTGAATATGTTAAGATTCTGTGAGGATAGAGCATTTAGAAATCGCGAAGAAAAGTGCTATGTTGTATGTGATGAGGCATATTTGTTAATAGATAAAAAAGTACCACAAGCAATAGAGTTTATGAGAAATTTTAGTAAAAGATGTAGAAAATATGAATGTGGACTTATTACAATTTCTCAAAATATTTTAGACTTTTTGGCAGATGAAATTAAGCAGTATGGACAAGCCATTTTGGATAATAGTACATACAAATTCTTTTTTGGAACTGACGGACAGGACTTAGAGGAAATTGTAAGAACATATAACTTAAATACAGAAGAAAAAACAATACTTTCACAAAAAGACAGAGGTCGTGGACTAATGTTTGTTGGACCTGGACATAGTCTAATAAATGTTAAAGCAGAAGAATGGGAAAAACCTTATTTAATAGGTGGTGGAAAGTAATGGCAGAAAACAAGAATGAAGTATTAGAAATGGGGAAAACAGCTTTTTCTCTTTTTTCTTTAAAAATAAAAATGATAATCGTAGGTGTAGCAATAGGTATATTTATAGTAGTTATATTTCCAGTAGTTGCACTGATGAGTGTATTTTCTAATGACGATACACAATCAGATGATAAAAAACAAGAAGGAAGTTCAAGTTCGACTTCGACTACTATTACTGTAAATGAAGTTATCTCATCAGATAATATGAAAAAATATGAAGGTGCAGTATTTCCAATGCCTTTTGAAACTTGGGATAGTAATAAAGATGTGGTAACATCAAAGTTTAGTCCAAGCAGAACAATAACAGTAAATGGAGTAGTACAAACGAGAGCTCATACAGGAATAGATTTAGTAGTGATTTCAATTTCAAATCCTAAAATATGTTCTGTGCTATCTGGAAAAGTAGTAGTATCAAAAGCAGGCAATACTGGATATGGTAATTATGTTGTAATAGAACACACATCAGCAGAAAATATAACTTTTTATACCTTATATGGACACATGAAGGAGGGCTCAATAATGGTAGCAGAAGGAACAGAAGTACAAGCAGGACAAGTATTAGGTATTATGGGCTCGACTGGAAATTCAACAGGGGCTCATTTACACTTTGAAATAAGAGTAAATAAAAATAGTAGTAGTAATGCAGTTGATCCATACAATTATTTATTTGGAAATTAAATTATGGAGGTAGAACATGAATAATAAAGAGGAATTAAAGAAACAGTTAATAATTTTAAGTTTAATTTTAGTGTTAGTAATTATTGTTGCAATAATATTGAATACAGGAAAAAATAAAGATATTCTAAACAATAATATTACAAATAATCAAAATAATACTATAGTACAAAATGAACAAACAGAAGAACAAAAAGTATTGGACAACTTAAAAGGTTTATTAGAAGAACCAGATGAAGAAGAGGAATATATACAAGATGAAACACCAGGAACACAAGAAAATAGAGTTACTACAAATAGTGGTGAAACAGTAATTGTAAGAGAATAATTTTAGAGGTAAGTGTTATGGAAGAAATAAAAAGATATAAAAAATATATATACATATCAAAAAAAGTTATACCAGAACTTGAAGAATATTGTATGAAAAATAATATTACATTAGTTACAAGATTTATAAATGAATATAACTTAGAGAAATTTATGCAAACAGAATTAAGAAATCTAAACAGCATAGACTATTTAATTATTGATTTACAGGCAATAGAAAATCTAACTTCAGATGATGAGATTATTTCAAAAATAACATTAATTAGAAAAATGTATAATTTAAGAATTATAGTAATTGCACAAGGTTATAAGCATGGGAACATATTGTTAGGTAAAATTTTTAATTTGGGAATATACAATATTGTAACAGAAATTGATGATATAAAATTTAAAGAAGAATTGGAAAAAGCATTAAGTATTGAAGGGATGAGTTTTGGAAATTCAATTAAGTATAAAATAGATAATCAAATAATTGCAGTAAATCAAACAACTAAATTAATCAAAGAAAATTATATTAGAGTAAAACAAACAGTAAATATAGGAGTGGTAGGAACTGAAAAACATATTGGGGCAACCACTATGGCTATTAATTTAACAAAATATTTAAGTGAATTAACAAATATAAAGGCTTGTTATATAGAAAATAATAATCATAATTCTATTGGTAATTTAATAGAAAATAAAGAGGCTTTATATTCAGAGAATATGAATAGAATAACATATAAGGGAATAGATATGTTTTTAAAACCTAAAAATATGTCAGATATATTAGCAAATAATTATAACTTCTATATTTATGATTACGGTGCATTAAATGAATTAACAGAAGAAGAAAAGATGTCATTTTTAACAAGAGATTTAAAAATAGTAGTATCAGGAAATAAGATATGGGAAATACCAAATCTAATAAATTGTTTTCAAATAATAGGCGAAGATACAAGTACATATTTAGTATTTAACTTTGCAAAAGAAAGTGAAAAAGAGAATTTTAGAATTAGTTTGGGAAACTATTGGAAAGAAAGGACAACTTTTTCAGAATACATTACTGATCCTTTTATAGTTGGAAACAAATATTTTTTTGAAACAATATTAAAACCATATTTAATAAATACAGATGTTACAGAAAAGAAAAGGAAATTTAATTTTTTTAAGAAAAAGAGGTAAACAAATGAAGAAAAAATCCCTTTATGATATAGCAATGGAAAAGAAGAATAATCAAACTACACAAAATGAAAATATAATAATAGTAAGAAAAAAGCCCATATTTCAAACTATATTTGAAATAATAGGAAAAATTTTAAAAGTGATAATTTATATGATTTTGATTATACTATTAACAATAGGTGCAACTGTGTTGATAAATAGTCAGACAAGAGAGTTTTTAGTAGAAATATTAAAAAATGTATTTTAAAATCACAGGTTTTATGCTATAATGTTTATAGTATTGTAAAGAGAGGTGGTAAATATGCAAGCTATAAATATGCAAGAAGTAGAAACTGCTATGAATAAATATGGAGATATTGTATTAACCAAAAATG
>CAMMVE010000035.1 GCA_946500265.1 uncultured Clostridium sp. | reverse complement strand
TACTTCTAAAAATAGTTCTACCGTTACGAAAAGTAACATCGGTACATAAAGATGTAAGCGAAAGATTAGAAAAAATAAACCCTTTTTTGGCATCGGAAGTTCGAGCCATATTAGATGAAAATAAAGCAGAAAGACACATTAGAGGAGGAATGGCTACAAAACTAAAATATAGTCATGAGACAAGGGGACAGTTCTAATATCCCACTTTCGGGACAAAAGGGACACTCCTAAATATTCAAAAACTTAAACAAAAGGGACACTCCTAAAAGTTCAAAAATTTAAACAAAAGGGACACTCCTGAATGTTCAAAAATTTAAACAAAAAGGAGTGTCCCAAAAGTTCAAAAACTTGAACAAAAAGGAGTGTCCCTTTTGTTCAAGTTTCTTAAATTCCCATTATGTTATATCCATTATCTGCATATATAATTTGACCTGTAATAGCTGATGACATTTTGCTAAATAAGAATGATACTACATCTCCTACTTCTTCTGTTGTAACATTTCTTCTCATAGGTGCTTTTTCTTCTACTACATCTAATATGCTTCCAAAATCTTTTATTCCTTTTGCTGATAATGTTTTTATTGGTCCTGCTGATACTGCATTTACTCTAATATTTTTCTTTCCTAGATTATCTGCTAAATATCTTACACTTGTTTCTAAAGCTGCTTTTGCAACACCCATTACATTATATCCTGGAAGTACTTTTGTAGAGCCATAGTATGTTAAAGATACTAAACTTGCTCCATCATTTAACATATCTAGTTCTTCAGCAATTCTTGCAACTGCAACAAATGAATATGCACTTACATCATTTGCATGTGAAAATCCTTCTCTGCTTGTTGTAATGAAATCATTTCTTAAGTCTTCTGTATTAGCATGAGCTATACTATGTAAAATTCCATCTAGCTTTCCGTTTTCTGCTTTTATTTTTTCAAAGCATTCTTTTATTTTTTCATCTTCTGATGCATCACATTCATAAGCCTTAGCATTAGGTATTTCAGAAATAAGTTCTTCTATTTTACCTCTATTTTCCTCTCCCATAAATGTAAATAATACTTTTGCACCATTGTCAGCAGCTGATCTAGCAGCCCCCCATGCAATACTCCACTTATTTCTAATTCCCATAATTAATACTGTTTTGTTTTCTAATAACATATTTCTTCCTCCTAAATTTTATTTTTCTTAGACAAAAGAACTAGTTTTTTTGTCCATGTGTCCCCTTTTCCCAATTCTGGGACAATGGAACCGTCCCCATGTCCTAAATTTCTCTAAATTTTTTGTATCTAGCTTCAAGCAATTCTGCTTTATCCATTTGCTGTAGTTCTTTTGAAATTCTTACTATTTTCTTTTTTATAGTTTCAGACATTTTTTCTACATCTGTTTTAGCATTTCCATTAGGTTCTTTTAAAACTTCGTCAATTACTCCTAAGTCCAATAAATCTTTAGCTGTTAATTTCATTTTTTCGGCCGCTTCTTCTGCTCTTGAACTGTCTTTCCACAATATACTTGCATAACCTTCTGGTGAAAGTATTGAATATACTGCATTTTCTAGCATTAGTACTCTGTCGCCCATTCCAATTGCTAAAGCTCCTCCACTAGAGCCTTCACCTATCACTATAGCTATAATAGGAGTCTCTAGATCAGACATTTCCATTAAATTTTTGGCAATAGCTTCTCCTTGACCTCTTTCTTCTGCACCTAATCCAGGATATGCTCCTTTTGTATCAATAAAAGTAATAACTGGTCTATTAAACTTCTCTGCCTGTTTCATAAATCTTAGAGCTTTTCTATAGGCTTCTGGGTTTGGCATTCCAAAATTTCTCTCAATATTTTCTTTAGTGTTCCTTCCTTTTTGCTCTGCAATTATTGTGAAATTTTGCTTACCTATATTTCCTAGCCCACATACTATTGATTTGTCATCTTTAAAATATCTATCTCCATGAAGTTCTATAAAATCGTCAAAAATATTTTCTATATAGTCCAATGCAGTTGGCCTATCCGGCTCTCTTGCTATTTTTACTCTATCCCATGCAGATATCTTTGACACTTCTCTCACCCTTTCAATTTTATATCTTTTTCTTAATAACACACTGTATCCTTAAATTATATATTGTCTTTTTATTTCACTAATTCAGTTAAAAGCAGAAATGTAAAATATATATTTTTACATCATAGCTCTAATTATTAATAATCGCATTTTTATTTATTTAGCAATAGCAATTTATGTAAAGTTTCTTTCATGTCTTTTCTATTTACTACTTTATCAATAAATCCATGTTCTAATAAGAATTCTGCCGTTTGGAATCCTTCTGGCAAGTCTTCTCCTATGGTTTGCTTAATTACTCTTTGACCTGCAAATCCTATCATAGCACTAGGTTCAGCCAAAATAATATCTCCTAAGCTGGCAAAACTTGCAGTAACTCCTCCGTATGTAGGATCTGTTAAAACTGTAATGTATAAATTTCCTGCCTTATGCAGTTTTTTTACTGCTGCAGATGTTTTTGCCATTTGCATTAGTGAAACAATTCCTTCTTGCATTCTTGCTCCACCAGATGCGCAAAAAATAATTATTGGCAAATGTAGTTCTATAGCTTTTTCTATTGAATATGTGATTTTTTCTCCAACAACTTTTCCCATACTTCCCATCATAAAGTTGCTGTCCATAACACATAATACTACTTTTTCAGAGTTTATATCGCCAATTCCACATTTAACAGCTTCATCTAATCCAGTTTTTTCCTTTAAAGTATCTAACTTTTTAATATATTCTGGCATTTCAAGTGGGTTGCTAGTTTGTATATCTAGTTCAAATTCCTCAAAAGTTCCTTTATCAATTATGTGATCGACTCTTCTTCTACTTGATAATCTAAAATGATTTCCGCAATTAGGGCATATACTATAATTTTGGTGTAAACTTTCTTTGTACAAAATTTGTTTACATTTATCACATTTTACCCATTTTCCAATAGGGATATCGCTTCTATGCTCCTTTTCTTGGTTTTCTTGATTTTCGTTATCTCCATAATCCATTCTCTTTTTTATCTTATCAATAACCATTAATTATCCTCCTCTTATCAACTAAGAACCTCATATATTCCGTTAGTCGTTTAGAAACTACTTCTCTATTAATAAATACATCATTTAAATCTGATGACAGATTTAAATGTCACCGCTGTTTTAATGTTTTTAGAAGACTTGTCCCTATGGCGACAAAATGTCGGCGTGAGACCTGTCCCTAAAGCGACATATATTTTTGTATGAATGATGTATCATAGTCATTGTTTATGAAGTGTTCATTTGATAATATTCTAAATAAGAAGTCTATGTTTGTGTCTATGCCTTCTATTACACATTCTTCTAGTGCTCGTTTCATTTTTGCTATTGCTGCATCTCTATTTTCTGCATGTACTATTAGTTTTGCTATCATTGAGTCATATACTGGTGGAATTGTATATCCTGTATATACTGCTGTATCTATTCTTACTCCATTTCCTCCTGGCAAGTTTAGTTCTGTTATTTTTCCAGGACATGGTCTAAAGTTTTTGTCTGGATTTTCTGCATTTATTCTACATTCAATTGCGTGCCCTCTAAATGTCACGTCTTTTTGTGTGAATTCTAAACTCTCTCCTGATGCTATTTTTATTTGTTCTTTTACAATGTCTATTCCAGTTACCATTTCTGTTACTGGATGTTCTACTTGAATTCTTGTATTCATTTCCATAAAATAAAAGTTTTTATCTTTGTCTACTAAGAATTCTATTGTTCCTGCATTTGTATAGCCAGCTGCTTTAACAGCTCTTATTGCAGCTTTTCCCATTTTGGTTCTTAATTCTTCATTTAGAATCATTGATGGACTTTCTTCTAATACTTTTTGGTTTCTTCTTTGTACAGAACAGTCCCTTTCTCCTAAATGTACTGCATTTCCATGTTCATCTGCTAACACTTGTATTTCAACATGGCGTGGATTTACTATAAATTTTTCTATATATATTGAATCATCTCCAAAAGATACCTTAGCTTCTTGTTTTACTAAGTTAAAAGCATTTTCCATTTCTGATTCAATTTCTACTTTTCTTATACCTTTTCCTCCGCCACCAGCAGATGCTTTTAGTAAAACTGGATATCCAATTTCTCGTGCACAATTAATTGCATCTTTAACAGTTTCCACGCAACCTTCTGAACCTGGTACTACTGGAACTTTTGCATTTTTCATTAATTCTTTACTATTAGATTTGTTTCCCATCATATCAATTACTTTATATGATGGTCCTATAAATTTTAAATTGCTTTCTTCACACATTTTAGCAAAACTTGCGTTTTCGGATAAAAATCCAAAACCTGGATGAACACTATCGCAGTTTGTTGTGCAAGCTGCCTCTAATATGTTTTGAATATTCAAATAACTTTTAGCTGATGGAGCTGGTCCTACACAAACTGCTTCATCTGCAAGTTTGGTATGTAAAGCATCTTTATCAGCTTCAGAGTAAATTGCTACTGTTTTTATATTTAATTCTTTACAGGCTCTAATTATTCTTACAGCAATTTCTCCTCTATTTGCAATTAAAACTTTCTTTAACATAATATTCTCCTTGCTTTTTAATATTATTAATGTTATAATGTCAACATAAATCCTTGAAAGGGGTTGTAATAATGAATGAGCGGCTTTACAATTATCAACTAGGTGAAAGTGACGAACGCAAAAGACTTAATGGAGAAAGAGTTTCTGATTTCAACTTTAAAAATCAGTTATCCTGTTTTTACAGGTTAGGAACTCTTTACGAAAGGTACCAAAATCGTCCAACGCATCGTGAACTTCTATTTGAGCTTACTCGGGAGTTTTGTAATAATTGTCATAATTCAGAACTTCCAAATCTCATTTGGGTAGAGTTGAAAAAGCACTATAGTCATAGGCTCATAAAAGGTGTTTTCGATGACTTGGGATACCGTGTTTCCGCTATGGAAAAATAGTTTGAGTTCTTTCATGCATGGCGAATATTGTAATTTTAAACACTCATATTCAAACTGGCTGGTTCTTCCAGCCACTTCTTATGGCCTTTATTTCTTATTCATTAAAAATTATACTATTGCGAAAGTTAGCTCTCCTTTAGCTGCAACTTTTCCATCAACAGTTGCAATAGCTTCCCCAATTCCAATTGGTCCTTTTTGTTTTATTATTTTTACCTCTAATTTTAGTACATCTCCTGGTACTACTTGTTTTTTGAAACGTAATTTATCTATTCCACCAAACAAAGCATTTTTTCCTTTATTTTCTTCCATTGAAAGTATAGCAACAGCACCAGTTTGCGCTAATGCTTCTACTATTAACACTCCTGGCATAATTGGATTTCCTGGAAAATGTCCTTGGAAATGTGGTTCATTTATATTTACATTTTTATATGCTACACAGCTTTCTCCTGGTACATATTCCTCTACCCTATCTATCATTAAAAAAGGAGGTCTTTGAGGAATAATATCCATAATTTCATTAATATTTAACATAATTTTTTTCCTTTCTTTACTTATCATTATACTAGTTCTGAAAACGAAGCAAAAATGGTATACTACTTTTTCACTCCGTAAAATTCAAAAGAAACGAGTATTGCTAATCAAAATTAATTACATTTGTTTCTATTTAAAACGAAGCAAAAATGGTATGTTGCTAGGAAAACGAATAAAAATTTTTGAGATAGTACGCATTGTACATCGAAAAAATTTTTATGAAGTTTGACAACGCAAAATGCCTTTTTTCATTCGTTTTATTTTATTTTGAATAATGGCCTACCAAAATCCACCATATCTCCATCATTTACACAAACTTCTACTATTTCTCCATCAAATTCTGATTCGATTTCGTTCATCAATTTCATGGCTTCTACTATACAAAGTATATCACCTTTTTTTACTCTGCTACCTACTTGAACATAAGGTGTTGCATTTGGTGATGATTTTGAATAGAATGTTCCTACCATTGGTGATTTTACTATTTTATAATCTTCTTCACTATCTTTTGGCTCTACAGTTGTTTTTTCTTGTGGTTTTAGTGTTTCTGCTTTTTCATTATTTGTTGGTACTGTTATGTATTGCACAGTCTCTGGTACTTGCATTGGCATAACTGGTGCCTTATCTTTTTTCATTTTAATTTTTATGCCATCAGGAAATTCTATACTAAGTTCGTCAATTTTAGAATCACCCATGTCATCAATTAATCTTTTTATCTCTTCGTAGTTCATAATTTCACTCCTTATATCTAAATTATATATTTACATACATGTCATAGAAAAATAGTTTACGCATATCATTGAAATTTTTTTTAGTTTTAACAATATAAGCTAGTATTGTTTAATTTTTAGCAGTATTTTTTCAACAAAATACTAGCATTATGTCCGCCAAATCCAAGTGAATTTGACATTGCATATTTTACTTCCATTTTTCTTCCTTCATTTGGAACTATGTCTAAATCGCATTCTTCATCTGGAACTTTATAGTTTATTGTTGCTGGTACGAAACCTTCTTCTACAGCTTTTGCACATACAACTGCTTCAACTCCACCTGCTGCTCCTAATAAATGTCCTGTGTGACCCTTTGTAGAACTTACCATTACATTAGATGCTGCTTCACCTAATGCTGTTTTAACTGCTTGTGTTTCAGAAGAATCATTTAAATGTGTTGATGTTCCATGAGCATTAATATATGTTATTTCTTCTGGCTTTACTCCAGCTTCTTCCATAGCTACTTTCATAGCTCTAGCTCCACCTTCTCCTCCTGGAGCTGGTGATGTAATATGATATGCGTCTGATGTTGCTCCATATCCTACTACTTCTGCATATATTTTTGCACCTCTTTTTAAAGCATGTTCTAATTCTTCAAGAACAACTATTCCTGCTCCTTCTCCCATTACAAATCCGCTTCTTTCCTTATCAAAAGGAATACTCGCTCTATTTTTATCTGTTGCCTGAGAAAGTGCTTTTATATTAGTAAATCCTGCTATTCCTACTGGTGTTATAGAAGCCTCAGTTCCTCCTGCAAGTACAACATCTTGATATCCGTTTTTTACCATTCTAAAACTTTCACCTATGCAATGAGTTCCAGATGCACATGCAGTTACCATAGAAATTGATTCTCCCTTAATTCCTAAATCTATTGCTACATTTCCTGCTGCCATATTGCAAATACTCATTGGAATAAACATTGGAGATACTCTATCTGGACCTTTTTGAATTAAATTTGCAATATCACCTTGCATTGTTTCTAATCCACCTATTCCAGATCCTAAAATCACTCCTATTCTTTCCATGTTTTCTTTTTCTTTATCTAATTTGCTATCTGCCCACGCTTCTCTTGCAGCAACTATTGCATATTGAGAAAATTTATCCATTCTCTTTGCTGTTCTTCTGTCAAAATGGTCCTCAGGGTTATATCCTTTTACTTCTGCTGCTAATTTAACTTTAAAATCTGTAGTATCAAAATGGGTAATTTCATCAATTCCACATTTTCCTTCTTTTATGCCATTCCAAAACTCTTCTGCTGTATTTCCTATTGGAGTTATTGCTCCAAGCCCTGTAATTACTACTCTTCTTTCCATGATTTACATCCTTTCACTTTTATCTAAATTTAAATAACTTAATGTATTTTTAATTCTAAATTCGAAAAAGAATTGACTTCTTTTCAAATATAAAATTAAAAAGAAACAAGCAGTGCTAGGCGAAATTTAGTAAAAAAGCGGAGGCGTGCTATTGCACGTTGAGCATTTTTTATCTAAATTTCAACAACGCAATGCGAAGTTTATTTTTAATTTTAATTTACATTACCATGCCACCATCAATATTAACAACCTGTCCCGTAACATATGAACTATCTTCTGAAACTAAGAATTTTACAACCTTTGCAACTTCTCTTTTTGTTCCCATTCTCTTTAATGGTATTTGTGCATGTATATTTTCTTTTACACTATCTGAAAGTACACTTGTCATATCTGTATCAATAAATCCTGGCGCAACTGCATTAACTAAAATATTTCTACTTGCAACTTCTTTTGCCAAGCTTTTTGTAAATCCTATAACACCTGCTTTAGATGCTGAATAATTTGTTTGTCCTGCATTTCCAGCTACTCCTACAACTGATGCTAGATTTACTATTCTTCCTGCTCTTTGTTTAATCATATGTGGTATAACATTTCTAGTAACATTAAATGTTCCAACTAGGTTGACATCAATTACTGATTCAAAATCTTCTTTTTTCATTCTCATAATTAGTCCATCTCTAGTTATTCCTGCGTTATTTACTAAAACATCAATTTTTCCAAACTTTTCAATTGTTTCTTTTACCATTCTTTCGCATTGCTCGAAATCAGAAACATCTGCTTGAACAAATTCACATCTTACATTATATGCTTCTATTTCTCCCTTTAAATCTTCTGGTATATCACTTTCACTTCTATAATTTATTGCTATGTCCATGCCATTTTCAGCAAGTTCTAAAGCGATCTCCCTTCCTATTCCTCTTGTAGCTCCTGTAATTAAAGCAACTTTGTTTTCACTCATTTTTCATTCTTCCTTTCTTTTTATCTTTTATATTTGTTATTTTAAAATTTCTAAAGCGTTTTCTAATCCTTCAAGATTTTCTATATTAATAACATTTAAATCTATTCCATCAGCTTTGCATACCTTTTTTACAAATCCTGATAAAGTTTTGCCTGGTCCTATTTCAACAAAAGTGTCAACTCCCATATTTATCATTGTTTGTATTGATTTTCCAAATTTAACTGGATTTATTACATGGTTTGATAATATTTCTATCATATTATCTTCTTTGCCATATTCCTCTCCATTAAAATTCTTTATTACTGGTATATCAAAATTTTTAAAATTGATTTTCTCAAGCTCTTTTCTTAATTCTTCTGATGCTTTTTTTAGTTTTTCTGTATGAAAAGGTCCACTTGTTTTTAATTCAATGGCTCTTTTTGCTCCTAATTCTTTTGCAATATCCATTACTTGTAAAACTGCATCTTTTTCTCCTGATACAACTACTTGACCAGGGCAATTATAATTTACTGCTTTTACAAATCCATTAGTAACTTTACTGCAAGCTTCTTCGACTTTCTCATCTTCTAATCCTATAATTGCAGCCATTGCCCAGTTTCCTTCAGGAGCCAAATTTTGCATTAATCTTCCTCTTTGTCTTACAATTTTTGCTCCTTCTTTTAAATCTATTACTCCTGCGCATGTTAATGCACTATACTCTCCAAGGCTTAAACCAGCTGCCACACATGGATTAATTCCTCTGCTCTTTAATATTTCTAAAATTGCCATACTCATTGCATAAATTGCAATTTGTGTGTTTTCTGTTTTATTAAGCTCATCCTGACTTGCTTCATATGTAAGCTTTTCTATACTTTCATTAAGCTCATTATCAATTATTTTGTATGCATTTCTAGCTTCTTCGTATTTGTCGTAAATATCTTTTCCCATTCCAATAACTTGTGTACCTTGACCCGGGAAAATATACCCTATTTTCATCTTCTTCAGCTCCTTTAGATTTATAATTATTTTTATTTAATTCTTTATATAATTTTTTTAGTTTCAATTTTTATTATGTTATTAAAATAATAAAAATTTCTAGGTTATATTTCTATTAAAATACTTCCTAAGTTTAATCCTCCACCATAACCTAATAAAATTATTTTATCCTTTTCTTTTAATAAATCCTTACTAATCATCTCGTCAAGCACTATTGGAATACTTGCATTAAATGTATTGCCTATGTTTGATATGTTAATATACATTTGCTCAGGCTTTGCACCTATTTTTTCTGCCATACTTGTTAGTATTCTCAAGTTTGACTGATGTGGAATGATATATTTAATTTCTGTAATATCTAATTTATTGTCTTCAAGCAATTTATTTATATTTTGAGTTACCTTTGTAATTGCATATTTATATATTTTCTTTCCGTCCATGTAGATCTTTTCGTTTTCTCTGCTTGTTAAAATATCTCCTTCTTGACCAATACTTGCAATATTTTTTGCATACATTTTATTTTCTACTTTTGATAGCAATGTTGCACCTGCGCCATCCCCTAGCAATATTGCAGTATTAATATCATCTTTATCAAGATATTTAGATAATCTTTCAACTCCTATTATTAAAGCTTTTTTCACTTCATTAGATTCAAGATATTTCTTTGCAATATCTATTCCATTTATGTATCCACTGCATCCCGCCAAAATATCCATGCACATGCAATTTTGTATATTAAATTTCTTTTGTATTTGAAAAGAAACACCCGGCATAGCATCTTCATAATTTGTGGAAGCCACAATAATTAGCCCTACATCTTCTAAAGCATCCTTATTCTTTTCAGCCAAGTTTTCTACTGATTTAATAGCCATTTCTGAAATTGTTTCATTCTCTGTCCAGTATCTCTTTTGTATTCCTGTTCTTTTATATATCCATTTATCTTCTAGTTCAAATTTATCGTTAAAATATTTATTATCAATTTCTTGTTTCGGCAAATACATACCAGTTGCTAATATTTTTATAGAATTCATATGTATTCCTTTCTTCTTTAAATTACCGTACAAAATTATATCATATTTAAAATTTTTTTGCACCCCTTCTAACCAATTGGTCGAAATTTTTTATATAAAAAAGTAGCTAAAAAAATCATATTATGTTATAATTTAATTAATATTGGAGGTTAAACTTATGAGAAAAAAAGTAGAGATATTATTAGTAATTTTAATTTTAATAACTTTCTTTACATTATATATAACACCAGCTGTTCAAGCTGGTCTTGTATCAAATGCTAAAGGTGAGAGTGGAACTAGGCCTCCACCTCCTACACCACCAGATGCTCCACAAACTAATCCGTCAAACCCAGGTACGTCTGGTGAATCTGGTCCACCTGTAGTTACAATAACACATATGACAAGCATTAATGGTTATGTTTATGAAGATGTTGGAGAAATTATTGGGACAGGCGATTCTTCAGGTAGTGCACATGATTCGACAAATAACCATGTTCCTATTGCAGGAGTTACAGTAAGATTAATTAGCGGAAATAGTATTGTTAGTACAACTGTAACAGATGAGAATGGTTACTATAGCTTTTCTCCATCTCCTGGCACATACACAGTAGAATTCATTTATGGTAATGCTGGCCCTCAGCTTGCAAGTAATGCAAGTGATATAAATGCCATAAGAAATATATTAAAATATAACGGTCATGATTATATAACAGTACAGACTCCTGAAGATCAAGACTACATAAATGTTCAAGAAATAGAAGTACAACAAAGTGGAAAAGGTGCAGCTCAAGTATTTTTAGCAGTTGACTGTTCTGCGGTTATGCGTAGCACACAAGTTAATGTAAATGGTGTAACAAAATCTAGACTTCAAATAGCAACAGATTCTGCAAAAGAACTTATAGAAAAATTAGTTGAGAGCGGAGAAAATATTTACATAGGTTTAGTATTTTTCTCTGGAACTAGTTACAGGGCGGTTTCATTAACAAAAGATACCGAAATACTATACCAAGCTTTAGATGATATAGTATCAAATGGCTGGCAGACTCCTAACACCAATATTGTAGGTGCATTAGATAAAGTTATGGAATCGTATTATAACAATGATGCAGAAAATTCCAATAGATATTTAGCAATATTATCAGACGGTATTCCTACATCAGATGGTACTCATGAAACTTACTATGATATGAGTGATGATGAGATTATGAGCACATTAACAACTATAAAACAAACTACTAAAGATAAAGTTAAAGAAGTTAAAGATGATGGAGTAAAAATATTTTCATTAATTGTAAAAGGTGATGAAGAAGAGAATGCATGGTCATCAGAAATATTTGGAGAACCTTTCTCTGATATTTTCATTAGTGCACAAGATGGTCAAGAAATGGTAGATGCAATTAGTGACGATTTGCAAGAATACATCATATCAACAACAGAATCTAAAGAGTATGTATCTGGCTCTACAGTAATTGCAGGTTACGAAGATGCTGAACGTAGAAAAGAAGTTGATAGTAATTTTGAAACCTTTAATTACAATAATACTATAATGTTTGACCAAATAGAAAACTATAATGCGACTGATGAAGATATAAACAAAGCAATAGAATTAAGTGAAAAAACCTGGATGAGAGTTGTTGGTGGAACATATACTATTGACCCTCCTGTTCCAGATCCATCTAGAATTGAGGTAAAAAATGAAGAAGGCGAAGTAGTAGAAATTATACAGCATGTTGAAAGTTCATATAGTAATCAAAATGTTGTATTAGCACAAAGACCTGCAATATCTCTTGTACTAACAACAACTGCCACTGCACTAGAAGTTACACTTGCAGACCATAGTGTATTATCTGCAATAACAACTGATGTTGGTTCAGAATTGCCACTAACTCAGTACATGGACGAAGAAATTGCACATGGAGCAACAATAGAAATAGAATTTACAATACGTATAAAGAACGACTCTAGTATTCAATGTAACTATTTGGAATTAGTAAATCATTTACCGGAAGGATTCATGTTTGATGTTAATGGTGAATTTATTACAACTTTACAAAAAAACAGCGATTATGGCTGGGAGACGGTCGATTTAAATACCTTATATAATGAAGGTTATATATCAGATGAAACACTTAATACATACAAAAACAGATTTACAGTAAAAACTACATTAGATAACAACGGGCAAGGCGAAGATGGATTTTATATTCCACCTGGTGGAGAATATGATTTGAAGTTTGTAGCAAGCAAAGTAATTAGTAGTTTAAACGACTTGGACCATAGACTAGATGATGCTTGTGAAGTATTGGTATATAGGGATAGCGCCAATAGAAGAATGGCATATTTAGAAAAATCTACTATTGCAGATGTTAAAAATTCTCAATTGTTTGGTGTATTCCCTGGAGATAGCCAAGATAGAGACTTCTCCTCAATAACAAATAGAGTATATATAATGCCACCATTTGGTTCAGATGAAAATATAATAATTATCAGACTTGCAATAACATGTGTAATTGTGTTGACTGTGGTTGTAACAGTATTCATACTAATTCTTCAAAAAGGCAGAAAGAAAAAATAAACTAGTTTTTGGGGATGAAGGGAAAAAATACGAAACCTCTTGAACAAAAGGGACACTCCTTTTTGTTCAAGAGGTTTTTTAAAATTAGAATTCTCCATTAGATTTGTTCATTTTTTATAATTTAATAAATAGTTTATTCTGCTGTCCTTAGCCACTCTACTGCTCTATCCCAACTTATTGCTCCCCATGGCGCTCCTTCTATACTATTTGGCTCTTTATCTATACGTATGTGCATTAGATTTGTTGAATTGAGAAATGCATCTGTCGATATTTTTTCTACACTATTTGGTACGTATATTTCTGTTAATCCTCTACAATATTGAAATGAAGAACCTATTTCTTTTAATCCTTCTGGCAATATTATTTCTGTCATCTTATATTTATTATGAAATGTTTTATCTCTTATTTTTGTTACACTACTTCTCACAGTATAACTCCCCTGTATATCATGGTATATTCCTATTAGTTCTGTTTTATCTTTATTATATATTTCATTATTTTCACTGCTATAGTTTTGATTCGCCTCATCTACTGTCACTGTTCCATAATAATTATTATACTTGAATATTGAATCTATATTAGTTACTCCTGCTCCTATATATACTTTTTTTAGTTTTGTATTACTGGTCCAGAATACTTGACTTCCTATTGTTGTTATATTTCCGTCAAAATTTACATTTTCTATATTTGGTGCCTGCATAAATGCATAATCATTTATTTTTGTCGTTTCATCTGCTATATTAACTTCTGGTTCTTTTGTAAAACACATTATCAATTCTGTTTTATCTGCATTATATAAGCATTTATTCTCGACAATAAAAGAATCATTTCCTTCTGCAACTTCTACATTTGATAGACTAGTTGGAAATATTTGTGCATTTGTTATCTTCTCTAAACTTTTAGGTATTATTAATGTTGTTATATTTGGATACGATGATATGGTTATATTAAAATTTGTTATTCCTTCCGGTATACTAAAACTTGTAATATTATTTAATAGTGTACTTGAAATAAATAATATATTATTATTTTCTAAATCCATCAGCATTCCACTGTCTCGATTATAACTATATTTTGTATTTTCCTCTGCTATTTCGATGTTGGTTAATTTTGTACAATAGACAAAGGAGTTATTATCTATACTATTTACATTTTTAGGTATATATATACTTTCCAAACTACTACAGCTCGAGAATGCACCTCCCTCTATTGTTTGCAAATTTTCTGGTAAAGTTATAATTGCTAAATTTCTACAATTATAAAATGTGTAATAACTAATTTTCGTTATTTGTGATGGTATAGTCACATTATTTAATTTGCTACATTCTTCAAATCCACTCATTTCTATACTTCTTAAACTTTCTGGTAATTCTATTGTTGTTAAATTATTGCATTGTTTAAATGCCTCTTTTCCTATTATTTCTATTCCTTCTTGCAACACTACTCTCGTTAAATCTGCATTATTTGTAAATGCATTTTCTCCTATTTCTTTTACTGTTCCTGGTATTATTATTGTTTTTAATCCACTTAAGTTCGCAAATG
>CAMMVE010000034.1 GCA_946500265.1 uncultured Clostridium sp. | reverse complement strand
GTAATTTTAATGGGAAGATTAACAAGAGACCCAGAAGTAAGATACACACAAACAAGTAACACACTTGTAGCTTCTTTCAGCTTAGCTGTTAATAGAAGATTTGTAAGACAAGGTGAAGAAAGACAAGCAGACTTTATAAACATAGTAGCTTGGGGAAAATTAGGTGAGTTCTGTAGTAAATACTTCAAAAAAGGTCAACAAGTTGGAATTATAGGAAGAATTCAAACAAGAACTTGGGATGATGATCAAGGACAAAAACATTATGTAACAGAAGTTGTTGCTGAAGAAGCATACTTTGCAGATAGCAAAAGAGAAGCTGGAGATTCATCAGCAAGCTTTGATGCAACATTTGGAGCTATGCCAACAGCAGGTTCTGGTTCTGATTTTGAAGTATCTTCAGGAGACGATTTACCATTCTAGTACATAAATAAAAAAATAATACTAGGAAAAAATATAAAATATAGGCAAAGGGGGTAAGACAATTGGCTGACAATAAGAGAAATAAGAAAAATAATAGAAATAATTCTGATAGCGATTATAATCCAAAATTCAGAAAAATGAGAAAGAAAGTATGTCCTTTATGTGCAGATAAAGATTTAGTTTTAGATTATAAAAATTATGAGCAAATTAGAAAATTTGTAAATGATAAAGGAAAAATACTTCCAAGAAGAGCAACAGGTGCTTGCGCAAAACATCAAAGAGATATTACTTTAGCAGTTAAAAGAGCAAGACAAATAGCAGTATTACCATATACAGCTGAATAATGAAACGAGGGGACGGTTCTACCGTCCCATTTTTGAGACAAAGGGACACACAGAAAAAAATGTGTCTCTTTTTTTCTATATATTAGTGTCCCAAAAGTTTAAAAACTTGAACAAAAGGCAGTAGTCTCTTCTGTTCAAGGTATGTATAAAAAATAATAAAGTAGCTAATAATATATACAATACATATTATGTAAGGGAGAGTATTGTATATGAAGCTTGGATTAGCGCTATCTGGCGGGGGAATTAAAGGCTTAGCTCATGCTGGTGTAATTAAAGCATTAGAAGAAAATGGAATAAAAATAGATATTATTGGAGGAACAAGTGCGGGGAGTATGATTTCTACTCTCTATGCAATTGGATATACTCCGGATGAAATTTATAAGTGCTTTAAAGATAATTATTTGCAAATAATTGGTAAGAAAAAGTTTCCCATATTTGATAGTTTAAAAAGAATTATAGGGAGAAAAACTGTTTTTAATTATTTTAAAACTGGTGCTGGAATTGAAGAAATTTTTAATAGGCTTGCATATGATAAAGGTATTGAAAATATGAGTGATATAAAAATGCCAATTGTTATACCAACAGTTGATATTATGGAAGCTAAAGAATATATTTTCACAAATCATATTCCGAATGATACATATTCTGAAAAGACTACAACTAACGGCAAAAGCTTAGATAATGAAATAAAGGAGTCAAATATTTGTGAATATGGAAAATATATAACGAACGTGCCTGTGGGTAAAGCAATAAGAGCAAGTAGTAGTTTCCCAGCTATGTTCGATTTATGCACTACAATAGAGGAACATACATTTATTGATGGTGGGGCATTAGATAATGTACCAACATCTGAAGTGAAAAAACAAGGCGCGGATAAAGTGATTTCAGTAAAATTTGATGAAGATCAAATTAATGAGAAAAGTGGCATGATAGATATCATTATGAGAACAATAGATATAATGGGAAATAAAATTATTGAACAAGATTTAGAAAAAAGTGACTTTTTACTTAATATTCGTATAGATAAAGTTGGATTATTAGATGCAGAATGTATGGAACAGTGCTTTAATAGTGGGTATGAAGCGGTTATTAACAACTTGGATAAAATTAAGGAGATATTTAATAAGTGAAACACTGGGACACATTATAATAATTTTCTTATGTTAATTGCTTGCATGATGTGTAAAAAAATGGTATTATTATTATGTATGTTTGAGATGGAGGAAGTATAGTGAATAAAGGAAAAATTGTTAAAATAGTTATCATTGTTTTATGCATAATTTTAATTATAGGTTTTATAGTTTGGAAAAATATTGAAAGAAATAATAATGATGTAAGCAGTTCGAAAACAAGAATTGTTACATCATTTTATCCAATGTATGTAATAGCTCTTAATTTAACAGAAGGAGCAGAAGGCATTGAACTATCAAATATGGCAGATGTAAATGTTGGATGTTTGCATGATTATACCCTTACTACAGAAGATATGAAAAAAGTAGAAAATGCAGACATTTTTATTTCAAATGGTTTAGGAATGGAAAACTTTATAAGTAAGATTTTAGAGTCAAATAGTGATATGAAGGTAATAGATTCAAGCAATAATTTGGAAAAAGTAATATCTAATGGAATTGAGGAAAATGCTCATATTTGGACAAGCATTGATAATTATATATTACAAGTACAAAATATTGCAGAAGAATTAAAAACAGCTGATGCAAAAAATGCTGAAGTATATACCCAGAATGCGCAAAAGTATGTAGATGAATTAAACAAATTAAACGAAGAATATAAATCTAAGCTTGCAAAATTAAATGGAGAAAAAGCCATTTGTTTAAATGAAGCATTTGAATATATGGGACAAGAATTAGGAATGGAAATGATAACAATAAAAACAGACCATGAAGAGAGTACAATTTCTGCAGGAATGCTAAAGAGCGTAATTAATAAAGTTAAGGAAGATGATATAAAAATAATTATTATAGACAAAAATGATTCTAAAACAAATGCTGAAACAATTGCAAATGAAACAGGTGCAAAGATTTTAGAGTTGAATTCTGGCTTGACAGGAGAGCTTAACAAAGATGCATATATAAATCAAATGAGAGAAAATATGAGCATTTTAGAAAATGCATAGCGAAGTTAATTTTTTAATCGAGGCTTTATTTAAAATAAAAAAGTATAATTATAAAATTATATAGAGCAGAAAAGACTAATAATAATATAGACTTCAAGCAGGAGATGATGTAAAAAATGGAGAAAGCATGTGGATTACATTGCACGAAAATTAATAATATTGGAGTTAAATTTGGAAATGATGTTATACTAAAAAATATAAATATACATATTCATTGTGGTGAACTTACGGTTATTATAGGAAGAAACGGAGCAGGAAAAAGTACACTACTCAAGGCTATATTAGGAGAAATACCACATACAGGAGATATTACTTTTGTAGATAAAAAAGATAATATAACTAAAAAAATAAAAATAGGATATGTGCCACAAAGTATTAACGTAGAAAAACATATGCCTACTACTGTGTATGATTTATTTGCCTCTTGCATTACGCACATACCAGTTTTTTTGAAAAAAGACAAAAAAATATACAACGAAATAAAAGAACATTTAAAAATATTTGGAGCAGATACTTTAATAGATAAAAGCATTGGAGATTTATCAGGAGGAGAACTTCAAAGAGTGTTAATAGCAATAGCCACAAAACCAATGCCAAATCTATTAGTATTAGACGAGCCGGTATCAGGAATTGATAGAAATGGTACCAAAGAATTCTATAATATTATAAACAAGTTAAAGTCTGAATATGATATTTCAATAATCATGGTATCTCACGATTTGGAATTAGCAAAAAAATATGCAGATAAAGTAATATTATTAGATAGAGAAGTTATAAAAGAAGGAGCTCCAGATGATGTGTTTAAGAGTTTAGAATTTAAAAATAGATTTGGAGAATTACTATAAACAAAAAGTAAAAGAAGGGATGTACTAAAATGGAAGTAATAGATGTTATATTAGAAACGATATTACCCTTTGAATTTATAGACTACGAATTCATGAAAAATGCATTGATAGCAATAATTTTAATATCACCAATATTCGCAATATTAGGAACAATGATAGTAAATAATAAGATGGCATTTTTCTCTGATGCGCTAGGACATTCCGCATTAACAGGAATAGCACTTCGGAAGTTTAATAGGAATAAGCAATTTAAATATAGGAATGATAATATTTGCTATTGGATTCGCATTACTTTTGAACTATGTAAAAAACAAAACGACCTATGGAACAGACACAATAATAAGCGTTTTTTCATCAATAGCAATAGCATTAGGACTAGCAATATTGGCACAAACAGGTAATTTTAATCAGTATTCAAGCTACTTAGTAGGAGATATATTAAGTATAACAGATTCAGAAATATTATATGTATTTATAATAGCAATAGTAGTACTAGTATTTTGGTATTTCGCATTTAATAAACTACATCTAATAAGTATAAATACTACACTTGCAAAAAGCAAAGGAATAAAAACAAAAAAAATAGACAATATATTTGCAATATTAATAGCAATAGTAGTAATGGTATCAATTAGATGGATAGGAATATTATTAATAAACTCATTGCTAATATTGCCTGCTGCATCAAGTAGAAATATTGCAAAAAACATGAGATGGTATCATTTATATGCAGTACTATTTTCACTATTTTCAGGAATAGCAGGAGTAATTGCATCATATTACTTTAATATACCAACAGGACCAATGATAGTAATAATATCAGGTGCAATATATTTTATTACATTAGCTATAAAGGGAAGAGTGAAAGGAAAATAGATGTCGTTTTAGGGACAGGTCTCCGGGCGACAAAATGTCGCCCCGGGGACAGGTCTGTTCCCTTGCCGACAAAATATGAATAAAATATGGACAAGAGACCTGTCCCTTCGCCGACAAGATGTCGGCGGGAGACCTGTCCCCAAACCGACAAGAGGAGGATTTTTATGGAAAAGAAGAGAATTTTAACTGGTGATAGACCAACAGGAAGATTACACATAGGTCATTATTTTGGTTCGTTAAGAACAAGAGTAGAAATGCAGAATTCTGGCAAATATGACCCATATATTTTAATTGCTGATGTGCAAGCTTTAACAGATAATTTTAGTAATCCTGAGAAGGTTAGAAAAAATGTAAGAGAAGTTATGCTTGATTATTTATCTGTTGGCATTGAACCAGAAAAAACAACTATATATATTCAGTCTATGATTCCAGAAGTGGCTGAACTTACAGTATTCTATTCTAATTTGGTTACTATTGCTAGATTAGAGAGAAATCCTACAGTAAAAACTGAAATAGCTCAAAAAAGAGAAATCTTTGGAGAGAGCGTTACATATGGGTTTTTAGGATATCCTGTTAGCCAAGCAGCTGATATAACTTGCTTTGAAGGAGAGTTAGTTCCTGTTGGAGAAGACCAACTTCCTTTAATTGAGCAATGTAGAGAAATTGTAAGAAAGTTTAATAGCATTTATGGAGACACTTTAAAGGAACCAGAAGCGGTTTTATCTAGCAGTAAGAGAATTAAAGGTTTAGATGGAAATGAAAAAATGGGTAAATCACTAGGAAATGCAATTTATCTTTCTGATACTCCAGAAGAAATTACTAAAAAGGTAATGAGTGCGGTTACAGACCCTAATAGAATTAGAAAAGATGATAAAGGAAATCCAGATATTTGTATGGTAGCATATTATCATGATTTATTTACTGGGAAAAATGAATATAAACAAGTTTGCGAAGAATGCAGAGCAGGTACAAGAGGTTGTGTTGCATGTAAAAAGCAACTAGCACAAAATATTATAGATTTTTTAGCTCCAATGAGAGAAAAGAGAAGATATTATGAAGAAAGACCAGAACTTGTAGATAAATTGTTGATAGAAGGTACAGAAAAAGCAAGAAGAACTGCTAAAGAAACAATGAAGAAGGTAAAAAGGGCAATGAAGTTGGATTATTTTGAATAAAAATTTATCAACTTTATAGAATTAATTTTATTATAAAACATACAAGAATGTAAAAATTTTATTATAAAAATGGGCTAAGAAAGGAATTTATAAGATGTTTACAGATTACGTAAAAATTATTGCTAAAGCTGGAAATGGAGGAAATGGAGCTATTTCTTTTAGAAGAGAAAAATATGTAGCTGCTGGTGGACCTGACGGTGGAGATGGCGGCAAAGGCGGAGATATTTACTTCGAGGTTGATCCGGATAGCAATACTTTAATTGATTTTAGATATAATAAAAAGTTTAAAGCAGAAAATGGTAAAAATGGAGAAGGTGCTCATAGATATGGGAAAAGCGGAGAAGACCTATATATTAAAGTTCCAATAGGCACAATTGTAAGGGATGCCAACACTAACGAAGTATTAGCAGACCTTTCTAATCCCGGACAAAAAGAATTAATTCTTGCAGGAGGAAGAGGGGGAAAAGGCAATTCCCACTTTGCTACATCAACAAGACAAGCTCCTAGATTTGCCCAAGATGGAGAAAAAGGAGAAGAAAGAGAGCTAATATTAGAGCTAAAGCTATTAGCTGATGTTGGACTTATTGGATTTCCAAATGTAGGTAAATCAACATTTCTTTCTATGACTACTTCTGCTACACCTAAAATTGCAGATTATCACTTTACCACATTAGAACCAAACCTAGGAGTAGTCAAAACAGAATATGGGGACAGTTTTGTAATTGCAGATATACCAGGAATTATAGAAGGTGCAAGCGAAGGAACAGGCTTAGGACTACAATTTTTAAGACATATAGAAAGAACTAGATTATTGCTTCATGTTATTGATGTATCCGGCTCAGAAGGCAGAAATCCTGTAGAAGACTTTTATACAATTAACAACGAGCTAAAACAGTATAGCGAAAAGTTGAGCAAGAGAAAACAAATTATTGTTGCAAATAAAATTGATGCAATGCAAGATAAAAACTTATATAAAGAATTAGAAAAAATAGCTAAAGAGAACAATATGGAAATATTTAAAATATCTGCTGCTACAGGAGAAGGGGTATCAGAGCTTGTAAAACATGTGTCTTCAGTATTGAAAACATTGCCAAAAGAAGACTTGATAGAAATAACAGATAGAAAAGTATATACTTTAAATGATGATGATGAATATACAATAGAAAGAGAAGACGGCAAGTTTATTATAAAAGGTGAAGCGGTAGAAAAAATAATGCGTAGAGTAAATATATCAGATAATGAATCGCTATATTATTTCCAAAAGAGTTTAGATAATTTAGGAGTAAATGAAAAGCTTAAGAAAATGGGAATAAAAGAAGGCGATATTGTAAAGATAGCTGATTATGAATTAGAATGGGAAGATTAAAAAAGTTAAAACATTGTAATAAGCATAAAAACAAATACTATATTTATTGGGATGCATAAATAAATTTTGAAGAATGCCAAACAAATTTTTTGAAAAAATATCAAAAATTTGTTTGACATTTTTTTGTTTGTATGATAACATATTGTCAGATAAATTTTGAGAGGGGGAAAAGTAATGCCAAGAAAGAGAAAAACAATGGCGTTAACAACCAGACAAAAACAAATACTAAAATATATAACAAAGCAAATCCAAACAAATGGGTATGCACCTTCTGTAAGAGAAATTGGTAAGGCTGTAGGACTTAGCTCAACTGCAACTGTACATTCATATTTAAAGAAATTAGAAGAGTTAGGCTATATTAAAAAAGAAAATCAAAAAGGAAGAACTTTAAGAATTCTAAAACAAGAAGATGAATTTTATGATGCTAGTAAGTTAGCAAAAAATTCACAAAAGGCATTCTTTAATAAAAAAGAGCTTGTAGATGTGCCATTGGTAGGAAAAATCACTGCTGGTTCACCTATTTTAGCTGTTCAAAATATTACAGATACATTTCCTATTCCAATAGATGTTGTTGGAAATAGTATGAGCTTTATGCTTGTGGTTAGTGGCGAAAGTATGATAGAAGCAGGAATTTTAGATGGAGACTTTATTCTTGTTAGAAGACAAAGCGTTGCTGAGAATGGTGAAATAGTAGTTGCATTAATTGATGATGAAGCAACTGTAAAAACATTCTATAAAGAAGCTGACCATATTAGATTACAACCAGAAAATAGTACAATGGACCCAATTATTGTACCAGACTGCCAAATACTAGGAAAAGTTATAGGTGTATTTAGAAAAATGTAAATAAAATATGAAAGGATCGAGATAAATGAGTTATGATGATTTTTGGTTTATAGATACCAGAGTTCAAACCAGAAACTTAAGAAGATATCTCATTTGGTTTATATTGTTGTTTGCATTTGTAACAGTTGGAAGTTATTTAGCTATAAAAACAATGTATAATGATATTCAAACTTATGAAATTCGTGCATCAAATCCATCTGCTACTGTTAGTGAAGCTAAATCGACTAATGTAAATGGCTATATAAAAGGGGAAATAAAAAACGAAGGCGAAACAGACATAAGTAATAAGTATTTGTGCTTCTTATTATTTAATGAAAATAATAAATTAGTTGGTACAGAATATATAAATATTGGAACAGTTTCAGCAGGTCAAACAAAAACATATGAGCTGAAATTTAAAAGAGATGGAGTAAAGAAATTTTATTTAATTTTAACAGATGATGATAGCGAGCTTAATCTTGAAGAACTTATGTAATAAAAAACAATAATTTTTAAGATAAATGTATAAATGAACTACCTTTTAATATAATAATAATATGTTAAAAGGTAGTTTTATTATTAGTGACTAAAAAATAATAAAAAGTTAACAAAATAATTGATATTTTACAGTAAATGTAATATAATTGTAACATATTTGTAACAAAAATGAAATATTTAGAACATTAGAAAGGATAGATTTGTTATGTTTAAGTGGGGACAAGACATAGGCATTGACCTTGGAACAGCTACTGTTATTGCTTATGTAAAAGGAAAAGGGATAGTTTTACGAGAGCCTTCTGTTGTTGCTGTTGATAACAATACAGGAGAAGTTTTGGCAGTTGGTAAAGAAGCTAGAAGAATGCTTGGAAGAACACCAGGAAATATAGTGGCAACGAGACCATTAAGAGATGGGGTTATCTCAAACTATACTGTTACTGAAAAAATGCTTAAATATTTTATAAATAAAATATGTGGCAAATTTGTTTTTTCTCCACGAATAATGATTTGCATACCATCTCAAGTAACAGAAGTTGAAAAGAAAGCTGTTATTGATGCTGCTTCGCAAGCAGGTGCAAGAAAAATATTTTTAATAGAAGAGCCTATAGCTGCTGCAATAGGAGCAGGAATTGATATTTCTAAACCATGTGGAAATATGGTTGTTGATATTGGAGGAGGAACAACTGACATTGCAGTAATATCACTTGGAGGCTCTGTTGTTAGCGAATCTTTAAAAGTAGCCGGAGATAAATTTGATGAGGCTATAGTGAAATATATAAAGAAGAAACATAATATTATGATAGGAGAAAGAACAGCAGAAGATTTAAAAATAAATATTGGCTGTGTATATCCAAAAATACAAGATACTGAAATGGAAATAAGAGGAAGGGACTTAGTAACAGGATTACCAAAGAATGTAACTATTTATTCAAGTGAAATGCTTGAAGCTCTTATGGAACCTGCAATGATGATAGTAGATAGTGTTCATTCTGTTTTAGAAAAAACACCACCAGAATTAGCAGCAGATATTAGTGATAGAGGCATATACATGACAGGTGGAGGTTGCTTAATAGATGGACTAGACAAGCTATTACAGTCTAAAACTGGTATAAATGTAATGATTGCTCAAGAAGCTATATCATGTGTGGCTCTCGGAACAGGAAAAGCTTTAGATAATATGGACGCATTAGATAGAAGAAAATAATATTTATAGTGAATTGAAAAATAGTATTTGACTGAAAATAAAAAGTATGCTAAAATCTGTAGGGAAGAGCATTTCTATATTAATTTACAGTTAATTTTTCTTATACAATCATTTATTTGATGTAAATTCAACTTATAAAATTGATTGTAAATATATTATACGAGGAGGGAAAAATGTTAACAATGCTAATATCAATATTAGAATATGCTATTTTAGCTTTTCTTACATACAAATTACTTGAGAATGATAAAAAAATAATAGTATTTTTAGTGAACATAATATGCCCAATGTTACTTGCTTTTATACAAAATAATTTGACAGGAATAAATATAGTTTCTATTATTATTAATGGAACTTTAATCTCATTTGTTTGCTATTTTACATATGAAAGGTATCAAGACGAGTTAAATAAATATTTGGGAACTACTGTATTAATAGATTTAATATTAGTAACTATAGTGAATTTGATAATTGTTGGTATTTATAACTCAATGATTAATTAATGGAACAAATATAAAAGGAAGAGTAGAGAATGATAGCTCTTCCTTTTATAACAGAAACGAATTAATAATATAAGCTTGCATATTTCATATACAAATTATATAATTATACTGTTAATAAAAAGGGTGAATTAAATGAACAAAACTAAAAGAAAAATATTTGAAGCTTCAATGAAATTATTTGCAGATAAAGGATATGACGCAACTAGCATTGAAGAAATTACAGATACTGTAGGTGTGGCAAAAGGAACTTTATACTATCACTTCTCCAGCAAAGAAGAAATTTTCAATTTCCTAATAGAAGAAGGAGTTAAACTTTTAAAAAATAGTATTAGTATAAAAACTGCCAAAATGCCTAATTCACTTGATAAAATTAGAGCAATTGTATTAATACAAATAAAAATATTATTCAAGTATGAAAATTTTATGACTATTATTCTTAGCCAAATATGGGGCAATGATGAAAGAAGCAAGATGTGTAAAAATTATGTATTTGAATATATACAGTTAATTGAGGACATCGTAAAACAAGGAATCAAGAAGAAAGAAATAATAGATAAAGACCCAGATGTTATAGCTTCAGGAATATTTGGATTTACTTGCTCAAGCTTTATTTATAAAATGAAGCATGAAGAAGTTGATGTAAATAAATTATTTAGTGAAATAGATAATTTATTTTTAAAAAAATTAAAATTATAATCACATAGAAAATTTAAAACAAAATATCAACTTGAATAAATAATTTTTATATAAAAAGGGGTAAAATATATGAGAATTTTAAAAGATTTTAAAATACCAGATTTCAAATTTCCAAAATTCAATATGAAGGAATTATCAGAAATAGGCGAAGTAAATGTAGATTATGAAAAAATAAAGAAAGCAGAAGAAAATCAAAAAAATAAGAGCAATAAACAAAATTATGAAGGAACTCATTTTAATACAGTAAAAGAAATGTTTATTAATTCATCTAAGGAATATGCTGATAGAACTTTACTTCTAGAAAAATTTAATCCAAAAGGTGAATGGACAGAAATTACATATAACCAGTTTAAAAATGAGGTTATAGGCTTTGGTACAGCATTAATAAGAAAACTAAATTTAAAAGATACTAGAATAGTTATAATTGGTGAAAATACCCATCATTGGTATTTATCATATATGACTATGTTGTGCGGTGCAGCAATAGCAGTACCAGTTGATAAAGAACTTCCAGAAAATGAAATTGAAAATGTAATTAAAAGAGCAAAAGCATCTGCTGTAATATTTTCAACTAAGAAAGCAGAAGTTATTAAAAAAATATCTGATAATTTACCAGATGTTAAGTATTTTATTCAAATGAACTCAAATCAAGAAATTGAGGGAAGATTCGTTGGACTAGATTATTTGATAGAAGAAGGACAGGCCTTAGTTAATGGTGGAGATAATAGTTTTATGGACATAGAAGTAGAGCCTGATACTTTTAGAGTACTAATATTTACATCAGGAACTACATCTAATGCAAAAGGTGTAATGCTTAGCTACAGAAATCTTGCAGAAAATGTTAATGCAGCTACAGCTTATGTTAAACTTTCACCAGATGATAGGTTGATGTCAATTCTTCCTTTACACCACACATATGAATCATCTATAGGCTTTTTATTACCATTTGGAGTAGGAGCTTCTATTAGTGTGTGTCAAGGTTTGAAATATATAGTACCAGACTTACAAGAAACAAAACCAACAGCACTATTAACAGTTCCATTACTTGTTGAAAACCTATATAGAAAAATAAATGCAAATATCAAAAAAAGTAAAAAAGATGGTTTAGTAAATTCAATGATACATATTACAAATGCATTAAAAGCAGTTGGAATAGATATTAAAAGAAAAGTATTTAATGAAATATATGAAAATCTTGGGGGAAGAATTAGAATAATAGTATCCGCAGCAGCACCTATTGATGCTAAAATAGGTAAATGGATTGAAGATATAGGAATATTGTTCTTACAAGGATATGGCTTAACTGAGACAGCGCCTATCGCTGCATTAACTCCTGATTTTGAAACTAAAGTTGGTTCTGCTGGAAAAGCTATAGTAGGTGCAAAACTTAGAATAGATAATCCAAATGAGAATGGCGAAGGCGAAGTATTGATTTCTAGTAAAACATTGATGCTTGGATATTATGAAGATGAAGAAGCAACTAAAGAAGCCATATTTGAAGAAAATGGAGAAAGATGGTTCCATTCAGGCGATGTAGGATATATGGACAAAGATGGATTTTTATATATCACCGGTAGAAGTAAAAACGTAATTGTAACACAGAATGGAAAGAATATATATCCTGAGGAAATTGAATTATTACTTTCAAAACATCCAGAAATTAAAGAATGTATGGTATATGGTAAAGAAGTAGAAGGAGAAAAGGAACTTATTATTACTGCTAGAGTTATACCAAATTATGAAGAAATAGAAGAAAAATATGGAAAAGATTTAGATGAAGATGCAGTTTATAAAATAATTTGGGACAAAATAAAAGAAGTTAATAAAACATTAACATCATATAAAGCAATTAAAAAATTGGAAATAAAACAAGATGAATTTGTAAAAACAACAACAATGAAAATTAAGAGATTTGAAGAGGTAAAGAAAAACTAGAAGTTAAATTTCCGTAAGAAAAAAAGACAATTTTTTACAAAAAAGTACTTGACTTAAATAAAAACTTGTAATAGAATAATATTGAAGTTTTGAAATAATATCCTATAAAGGGAAAACCTTACGGAAATAAGCATTACATAGGACAAAAGGAGGTTAGGTTTACAATGTCTAGGTCTGGCATAGTAAACGTGAGAATGGTAATCACGGAAGAGAAAATTTTATCAAATATTGATAAAGTAGAAAAATTAATAAATCCAAATAGCAAAAAACAAATTGTTCAATTAGAGGACGATGCATATTTTAAAGACTTAATAGAGTCTATAAAAACTTACTTAATTGAATATCCAAAGAAAAAGAATTTCCCAATCAGTGTATATAAAGCTGCATATGGTTTGGTTGAATATGCAACAAATCAATTTGAGGAAAACACAAAAAAAATTGAAGATTTAATAAGACAAAGAGAAAAAAATATTGCATTAGCAGCAAGTTTAAAAGATGCATTAGATGCAGTAGAAAATAAAGCAGATGACTGGAAAGAAGCTGTTAAAAATATATCAAATGATTTCTCAGAAGATATAATAGAAACATTGGGAGTAATAGGAAGAAGCAAATCAAGTACATCTCAAAATTGTCAAGATGCAGTTAAATTGATAAATGCAAGAATAGGAAATCTTGAAACAAACTTACATATTGAAATAGATATGGAAAGAATTGAAGATAGATCAAAAGCACTTAGTTACATTGGAATAGAAGTTGCTGATGCATTGAAATTAATTCCTACACCAGAAGAACCAATGGAGACAGTAACTCCAGAAGTTAGCGAGAATGTAGAAGAAGTAAAAGTTGAGGAAGTAAAAGAAAACAAGGAATACTTGGAACAAACTAGAGTAGATGTAAAACCTTCGTTATGGCAAAGATTTAAAAATAGTAAATTTGTAAAAGCTATTTCATATATAATGAAGATAAAAGTTGTAGTAGAAGTTCCTAATGCTTTACCAGAAGGTAGAGGAGAGGAATAAAACAAAAAATATTAGGGGGACACATTTAAATGTGTCCCCCTAAGTTTCTGTTTTGTGTGCAAAAAAATATGTTATATAAATATTGCATACATTTATATTTATGTTATAACTTTAATCATGGTCAACAAATAATAGTCTAATAGCCCATAATCCAGATATACCAACTAAAATATAAATAATTCTGCTTATTATAGACATAGCACCAAATATAGTATCAACTAGATTAAAATTAAATATACCAATTAATCCCCAGTTGATAGCACCTATAATGACTAATGCTAATGCTATTTTATCAATAATTTTCATGAAAAATCATTCCTTTCATTATTGCTATCAATAACTAGTCTACTCAAAAAAATAAAAATTATGCAAAAAAATAATTTAAAAATCATTTTATAACACATGGACACCTGCAGTCTGCATTTGAGTTTTTAACAAAAAATAATCATCTAATAATCTAGACTCATGATTCCCAGGAACATAATAAACAGGTGCTATTTTAGAAATACCATTAATAAATTCTGCTGTGATATCTACATGAGTATCATATGAATCAATTATATCTCCAGTAACAACTATTATATCTGGGTTAGTTTCCCTAATTTTATCTATTATATTATTTTGGCCTTTTCCAAAATCTTTATTATGCAAATCAGAAATATGAACAATGGTAAAATCATTAAAACTATCCGGAACAGTTGGACTTTTTACATCAATATTTGTTATTTGAATGGCATTATTCTCAAAATATAAATATATGCTTATTAAAGCTATAATAATTAATGAGATTATAATTATCATAAGAATTGTATAATTCATAAATTGCAACTCCTTAATAAGAAAAATTATAAAAAATTATATCACAGAATACTTATTTTGTATATTTTTTAAGATTTTATTATAAAAAATAAAAAAATCGTTGGTTCTGCAGGGCAACAAATTGAGCCAAAATAAAAATAGGGTATTTTCACAAACACCCTATTTTTGGTGCCGATGAAGTAGTTATCTACAACTTTTTAGGCTCTCTTGACGATTGATAC
>CAMMVE010000033.1 GCA_946500265.1 uncultured Clostridium sp. | reverse complement strand
GGATAGATATAGCAAGCGGAGGAACCATAGATGGATTAGAATATGCAGATGAAGTATATGCAAGACTATGGGATGGAAACAATGCAAGTGACCATGCATACTTGAAAGTAGAAGATACGGTAAAACCAATAGTAACATTAAATGAAGGAGACATAACAAGTAACAGCATAGGAGTAAGTGTAAAAGTTGTAGATAAAGAAAGTGGTATGATAGAAAATCCAACATATACATACTACATAAAGAAATCTGAAGAAGGAGAAGAAAGTTACAAAATACCAGAAAATGCTCAAGACATTACAATGAGTGAATATACTTTTAGAGGTTTGGAAGATGGAGTAAGCTATGATATAAAAGTAGAAGTAAGAGAAGATAAAGCAGGAAATATGGGATATAGCAGCTTAGATGGACAAACGACAAAAGCTATACCAGGAGGAGATACAGGACTTGCAGATGGAGCAATAACATTTGGAAATGTAGAATGGAATGATGGCAGGGCAAGTGTAACTATTAGCACAAATACCAATTATACTATTGAACATCAGGTAAATGGATATGGTGATGAAAAATGGATAACAATGCCAAATGGTTCAAGGGTAAATGACCTAAAAGATGGTGATGTGGTTTATGCAAGATTAACTGATGGAGGCAACTATGGGGATTATGCAATGCTACAAATTCAAGATTTAGGTAATCCAATAGTAACAGTAACAGAACAAGAAGCAACAAGTAATGCAATTTCAGTACAGGTAGCGGTAGAAGATAAAGAAAGTGGAATGATAGAAACACCAAAATATACATATTACATAAAGAAATCATCAGAACCAGAAGGAAGCTATAGAACTCCAGAAGGAGCATCAGAGATAACAGATAACTATTATACATTTACGGGACTAGAAGATGGAGTAAACTATGACATAAGAGTAACAGTAAATGGAGATGTAGCAGGAAACATAGGAACAGGTTACTTAGATAATAGAACAACAGATACAGTACCAGACGGAGATATAGAAGGAGCAATAACATTTGGAAATGTAACATGGAGTGGAGGCAAAGCAAGCGTAACAGTAAGCACAAATACAGAATATACAATAGAGTATCAAGTAAATAGTATAGCAGGAGAATGGATAACAATAGAAAACGGAGGAACAATAAGTGGATTAGAAAATCCAAGTACAGTATATGCAAGGCTAACAGATGGAGAAAATGCAGGACAGCATGCAATGTTACAAGTTCAAGATTCAAATCCACCAACAGTAACAGTAACAACAACAGGAAAAACAAGTAGTAGCCTAACAGTAAAAGCATCAGCAACAGATGCAGAAAGTGGGATGGATAGTAATTTAACATACACATATAGCATAAAGAAGAGCAACGAAAGTAATTATACAACCCCAGCAGATGGAACAACAGCACTAGATACGTATACATTTACAGGGTTAGAAGATGGTGTAAGTTATGATATAAAAGTAGTAGTAGATGGAGATGCAGCAGGAAATGCAGGAACAGGATATGCAAATAATCAAACAACAGAAGCAATACCAGGAGGAAGTGGAGCAGTAACAAATGGTTCAATAACATTTGGAAGTCCAAGCTGGAGCGGAGGAAAAGCAAGCACAACAATAAGTACAAACACAAGTTATACAATACAATATCAAGTAGGAAGTTATACAGGAAGCTGGACGAACATATCAAATGGAGGAAGTACAACAAGTGTAAGCCATAATACAACAATATATGCAAGATTAACAGATGGAACAAATTATGGAGATTATGCAAGTATTACGATAACAGATACAACGCCACCAAATTCATTTAGCATAAGTGCAAGCAATATAACAGCAACCAGCTTCACGATAAACGGTTCAACGACAGATGGACAAAGTGGAATAAATAGATATGAATATTATGTAGATGGCTCAAACAAAGGAACAAGTAGCAACATATCAGGAATATCGACGGGAACACATAGTGTATATGTAAGAGCATATGATAATGCAGGAAATTATAGAGATAGTAATACAATAAGTGTAACAACAAATGTTAGTCCAAGTACACCAAGCATAAGTTTAAATTCAAGGACAACAACATCACTTCAAATAAGAGCAATGTCGACAGATGGCAACGATGGACAAACATTAACATATACATTATACACAAGCACAAATGGAAGTTCATGGACAAGAAAAACATCAACAAGTGCAACAGAAGGAAATTACGTATATTTAACAGCATCAGGATTATCAAATTATACATATTATTATTACTATGTAAATGTATCAGATGGATATGCAAGTGTAGACAGTTCAAAGTCATCGAGAGCAAGAACATATTGCCCAGGAAACAATTTAACATGTTACACATCATATTGTAGCGGAAGATATAGAGTAACGTGCAGCAGATGTGGAGGCTCAGGAAGAATTAAATGTCCAGGAACGGTAGTGGCATCTGGAACTACAACTAGAAGCTGTAGTTGTGGTGGAACTGCAAGAGGTACAAGATATTATTGCTCTAGATGTGGAATGTCAGGATTTGGTGGAGGAACATGTAATAAATGTGGCAAATACATACCTGAAACTTACTATAATCATAGTGCAAATGCATATATTAGTTGTACTTCATGTGGGGGCTCTGGAGGATCTTATAGAAACTGTTCACATGGATACAGCAGTTCACATCGTTACTGTAGCCATTATAGCAATACATCACTTACATCACACAGCTATTGTAGCCACGGATATACATCTCAACATGGATAACAGAATTTGGAATATAACAGAAAACGGATTATAAAATCTACTTTCTTTTATATAAAAATATGAAATTTGCTGAAAACACTTGACAAATCACAAAAAATAGTGTAAAGTATATTAGCATTACAAAAGTAGTGCTAATATATTTTTTATGCTAAAACAAAAGTGAAATTTTAAATCTATAATTATTTATTGCAAATGAAGTCAAAGTTTTACTTTTCAAAATAAAAGTAAGGAAATGATGTAAATGGAGAAAAAGGTTGAAGTAAGTATGCTTTGCCAAATATATGGAAAGCTTTTAACTGATAAACAATATGAGTTCATTGATGATTATTATAATAATGATTTATCACTTTCTGAAATAGCTGAAAATAATAATATCACAAGACAAGCAGTAAGAGATGTAATAAAGAAGGGGGAAAATAAACTTTTCGAATATGAAGAAAAGCTGTTAATCATGAAAAAGATGCTAAAACAAGAAAAACAAATACAAGAGATAATAAACGAATTAAATAAAATAACAGATACTTCATCAGACAAAAAGATAGAAAAAATTCTTAATAATGTAAGAAAAGAATTAATTTGTTTAAATTAGGAGGGAAAGCGTATGGCATTTGAAGGGCTATCTGCTAAGTTACAAGAAGTAACAAGAAAATTAAGAGGAAAAGCAAGAATTACTGAATCTGATTTAAAAGAAATGTTAAGAGAGGTAAAACTGGCATTATTAGAGGCAGATGTCAATTATGCAATAGTTAAAGAATTTATAAATACCATACAAGAAAAAGCATTAGGTCAAGATGTGCTAAAATCATTAACTCCTGGTCAACAAGTTATAAAAATAGTTAAAGATGAATTAGTAGAATTCTTAGGAGGAACAGAAAGCAAAATAAACTTTACACCAAATCCTCCAACAATAATAATGTTAGTTGGACTTCAAGGTTCTGGTAAAACAACTACAGCAGGAAAGCTTGCTAATCTTTTAAGAAAACAAGGCAAAAAGCCATTACTAGTTGCATGTGATGTATATAGACCAGCTGCTATCAAACAACTTCAAGTTGTTGGAGGTCAGTTAAATATACCAGTATATGCCAACGAAAATTCTAAAGATGTAGTAAAAATAGCAAGACAGGCAATAGATGTGGCAATATCTAAATTAAATGATGTAGTAATACTAGATACAGCAGGACGTTTGCATATTGATGAAGAGCTTATGAATGAGCTTAAAAATGTTAAGGCAAATGTAAAACCACATGAAATACTACTTGTAGTAGACTCAATGACTGGTCAAGATGCTGTAAATGTAGCAAAGGAATTTAATGAAGCCTTAGGAATAGATGGAGTTGTATTAACAAAGCTTGATGGTGACACACGTGGTGGTGCTGCAATATCTGTTAAGAAAATAACAGGAAGACCAATTAAATTTGCAGCAACAGGTGAAAAACTTAGCGATATAGAAGTGTTCCATCCAGAGAGAATGGCATCTAGAATTCTAGGTATGGGCGATGTGCTTTCAATAATAGAAAAAGCAGAAGAGGCTATAGACTTAGAAGAAGCAGAAAAATTAGAAAAGCAATTAAAAAAGAAAAAGGATTTAGACCTTGATGACTATTTAACGCAACTAAGACAAATCAAAAAAATGGGATCTTTTTCAGCTCTATTAAAGATGATTCCGGGAATGAACCAATTAAAAGATGTAAAAGTGGATGACAAAGAATTTGTTAGAATAGAAGCAATGATATCTTCTATGACAAAGGAAGAAAGACAAAATCCAAAACTTTTAAATGGAAATAGACGTTTAAGAATTGCAAAAGGAAGTGGAACTTCAGTTCAGGAGCTAAATAAGTTTATGAAATCATTTGAAATGACCCAGAAAATGATGAGGCAAATGAAAGATAGCAAAAACATGAAAAAGATGATGAAGGGAATAAATCCAGCAGAATTGAAAAACATGTTAAAATAGTTGAAAAATAATTGAAATTTTAGTTATGTCATATGCTAAAATTCAAATTTTTCCAATTTATAATTAATATAGATATTAAATTTAAATATATATAAGAATTATTGATAATTCTTAGAAAAATTCAGGAGGTGAAGTATAATGGTAAAAATAAGATTACAAAGACAAGGTGCAAAAAAGTCTCCATTCTACCATATAGTAGTTGCAGATTCTAGAAGCCCAAGAGATGGAAAAATTATTGAAAAAATAGGAACATATAATCCTATGACAGAACCATCTACAATAGTTCTAGACAAAGAAAAAGTAGAAAAATGGATTAAAAATGGTGCTAAACCTACAGATACTGTTAAACAACTTATTGAAAAAGCTAACTAAAAATTAAAAAAATAAACATCAGCTTGCGTTGTTGAACTTCATAAAAATTTTTTCGATGTACCATCATTTTGTTTTTTCAACAAAGTAATGGAAAAACAGTATACAGTAGAGAAAGGAATTGACTATGAAAGAAACTTTAGAAACAATTATTAAAAACATAGTTGAAAACCAAGAAGCTGTTTCTATAAATGAAAAAGCAGAAGCAGATAGAATTACTTTTGAAGTTAAAGTTGCAGAAACTGATATGGGAAGAGTAATTGGTAGACAAGGAAAAGTTGCCAATTCTATACGTACAGTTATGAAAGCTTTAGGTTCAAGGGATAGGAAGAGGGTTAATATAGAGTTCCTAGATTAAATTTTAAAATAATCGCCATTTGGCGTTGTTGCATTTCACATTAAATTCATTCAACGTACACAAAGTACGCCTCATGAATTTAACGCTCATGCGCCTAGCCAAATAACAATTCTTTTAAAATTAAAAAGAATTAATCAATTAAAAATTAAAATCTTAATTGATAAAAGAATCGGGAGTTAGAAATGAAACAAGAATATTTTGAAATAGGTCAAATTGTAAATACATTTGGTATTAAGGGTTTTGTTAAAGTAAATCCATTTACTGATGATATGCAAAGATTTGGAGAATTAAATTATGTATTTGTTGTAAGAAACAAAGAACTCCTAAAAATGCAAATTGAAGAAGTAAAATATCATAAAAATGTTGTGCTAGTTAAATTTAAAGGAATAGAAGATATCAATATGGCAGAACAATATAAGGGATGCTATATTAGAATAAAAAGGGAAGATGCAAGAAAGCTTCCGAAGGATACATACTTTATTGCTGATTTAATTGGTGTAAGCGTATTTGACGAGAATGATAATTTCCTTGGAAAAGTAAATGACATTTATAATAATAAAGTTCATGATATATATGTAATAAAAGATGACCTAGGAAAACAAATATTATTACCTTCTACAAAAGAAATAATAAAGCAGATTGATGTGGAAAATGATAGAATTGTTGTTCATTTAATTGATGGATTAGTTTAAAAAATAAAACTCGCCTTGCGTTGTTAAGATTTGGAGGAAAAATGAAATTTGATGTGCTAACGTTATTTCCAGATATGTTTAAATCTTTAGATGAAAGCGTTATAGGAAAAGCAATTGAGAAAAAACTAATAGAAATTAACTTAATAAATATTAGAGACTTCTCAAAAGATAAACACAAAAAAGTTGATGATACTCCATATGGTGGAGGAGCAGGAATGGTTATGAAACCAGATGTAGTATATGATGCATATTTATCTGTTAAAGATGAAAAAGCAAAAGTTATATATTTAACTCCACAAGGGAATGTTTTAAATCAAGAAAAAGTGAAACAACTATCTAAAAATGAGCACTTAATACTGCTCTGCGGACATTATGAAGGAATAGACCAAAGAGTTCTAGATGAAATTGTAGATGAAGAAATTTCAATAGGAGATTATGTTTTAACAGGAGGAGAATTACCAGCAATGGTTTTGATAGATTCTGTTAGTAGATACATAGAAGGAGTAATAAATGAGGAATCTATAGAGGAAGAATCATTTAGTACAAACTTATTGGAATATCCTCAGTATACAAGACCAGAAGAATTTAGAGGTAGAAAAGTTCCAGATGTTCTAATTTCGGGACATCATGAAAATATAAAAAAATGGCGTGCAGAAAAAGCATTAGAGGTCACAAAAAAGAAAAGACCAGATTTATTAAAATAATGAATTATATAAAAGTATAATTTTAAAGTATATGACTTTATTTGAAAAATTAAGAAAGGAGGATATCGAAATGGATATCATAAAATCAATAGAACATGAACAATTGAAAAATAAGATACCTGAACTTAAAATTGGTGATACAGTAAGAGTACATCAAAGAATTAAGGAAGGAAACAGAGAGAGAATCCAAGTATTTGAAGGAATTATAATAAAAAAACAAGGCGGAGGAGTAAACGCAACATTTACAGTTAGAAAAATAGCTTATGGTGTAGGTGTTGAAAAAACATTTTTAGTACATTCTCCATTAGTTGAGAAAGTAGAATTAGTTAGAGTAGGTAAAGCTAGACGTGCTAAACTATACTATTTAAGAGATAGAGTAGGTAAAGCTGCTAGAACTAAAGAAATTACAGGTGCTAGAATTGAAAATAGAGAAATTACAATAAAAGAAGAAATGACAGAAGAACCAGTAAGTGAAGAAGTAGAAACACCTGTAGAATCAGCTCCAGAAGAAGCATCTGCAGTAGAAACAGAAACACCAGTTGTTCAAGAAACAGTTGATACAGTAAAAGAAGAACCTGTAGAAACAGTTAAAGACGAAACAAAAATAGAAGAAAAATAAGTCAGAAAAATTAATAAAATAAAAGATTTGACATATAATAAAAAATAAGCTATAATAATTATAGCTTAAGCAAAGTAGTTCAGAAATTAAGCAATAAAAAGACTAGGTAATGCGAATACCTAGTCTTTTATTACTATTCTTTCATTTTCTTTACAATTAAGTAAATTAAATAAAGTTCAAGTAATTTTAGTAGTTCATCCATTAAGCAATTCACCTCCTTCATAATGGAAGACAGGTGCATAATTATGATAACATAATGTTTATAGTATTGTCAATTAAAATTTTACTTATCTCTACTAGCTTCGGCATATTTTTTAAGTCTGTTATAAACTAAATAATTTATTGTTCCAGCAGGGAAGCTTCCATTTTCATCTTTGCTTCCAGCAGGTACACCAGTTAAAAGTTCAATTCCTTCCTCAATTGTAGATATTGCATAAATGTGGAACATTCCCTCTTTTACTGCATTTACAACCTCAGTAGAAAGATTCAAGTTTTTGATATTTTGTTTTGGAATTATTACACTATGGCTTCCATCTAAACCTCTCATTTTACAAACTTGGAAAAATCCTTCTATTTTATCATTTACACCGCCAATTGGTTGTATTTCACCTTTTTGGTTAACAGAGCCGGTTACTGCAAATGCTTGATTTATAGGAATATTTGCCAAACTTGAAAGTAGGGCATATAGTTCTGTACTTGATGCACTATCTCCATCTACACCACTGTATAATTGTTCAAAACAAATGCTAGCAGTAAGAGATAGAGGCATGTCCTGTGCAAACATTTCACCTAAATATCCGCTAAGGATTAAAATTCCTTTAGAATGCGAAGAACCAGAAAGCTCAACTTCACGTTCTATATTTATAATTCCATTTTTTCCAGTATAAGTATTAGCAGTTATTTTAACAGGTTTTCCGAAAGTGTAATCTCCAACATTCATTATAGTAAGACCGTTAATTTGTCCAACTTTTGAACCTGTTGTATCTATTAATAAAGTATTGTCCTTTATCATTTCCATGTATTTATCATCATATTTTTTTACTCTATCAACTTTTTCAGCTAGTGCTTTAGTAATATATTCTTCTGTAATTACTTTTGATTTCCCCAATTTTGCCCAAGTTGAAGCTTCTCCAACAATTAATGACAAATCAGTAAAACGAGTTGATAATTTTTCTTGATTATCTGCTAATTTTGAAGCATATTCTATAAGTTTTGCCATCGCGTTACTATCTAAGCCTGGAAGACCTTCATGGTCACAATAACCCTTTACAAATCTTGCAAGTTTAACCATATTGTCTTTCGTAAGCTCAGCATCATCGGCAAATTCGACTTTTATTTTAAATAATTTCCTAAAATCTGGGTCCATAGCAAGCAAAGTTTGGTAAATATTTTCATCGCCTATTAAAATAACTTTCAAGTCTAGAGGTATAGGTTCAGGTTTTAAAGAAACCATAACCATAGAAGAACGTGGGTCTGCAGCGTTCTCTATACCTAATAACTTGCTTCTTAATACTTTCTTCAAGGCATCATAACATAAACTGTTTGTTAGCAAATCATTTGCTTGAAATACTAAATATCCACCATTAGCAATATGAAGCAAACCAGGTTTTAGCATAGTGTAATCTGTTTTCAATGTTCCATAATAATTCTCATATTCTAGCTTACCAAAAATGTTGTGGTATGAATAATTTGTATCGGCAACAACAGGTGCACCTTCTAAATTACTATTATCAATAAAAAGATTTACTCTGTAATTAAGCCAAGGCTTGAAAATTTCAGGATGTGCAGCGTGCGGACCTTGTAATTTGCTTTCAATAGCTTTTTCATCAGCAGTGAATAGATTAATATGTTTTAAAATATCTTTTTTGACATTATCTAAAAAGATATTTATTTTTTTATTTCTTTTATATTTATTTTTTATTAAATTAATATGAGCATTTATTGTTAAAAGAGCTACATTAGACTGCCATTCTTGAATACGCTTGTCTGACTCTCTTTCAATTGATTTTATTTCTCCTATTGCTGCCATGATATGTTGTTGAACAATAGTAGATTTATCTTCAAAATCTTTCTTTACAGCTTCATCTAACTTGTTGAATTCTTCCTCAGCAATAGTTTTGCCATTAACAATAGGCATCATATAGATACCATTCTGAGAAGATTTAACCATAAATCCATACTCGGCAGACTTTTGATTTAACTTTTCCATAAGCAGATTTCTTTTGGTTTCATATTCTTGTTTAATTAAATTCTTTTCTCTTTCAAAATCCTCATTATTAAAAGTATTTTTTATATCAATTTTTATATCATTAATAAAAGCGTTCATTGTTTCTTTAAACTCTTTACCTTCGCCTGCAGGAAGAGAAACAGCTACTGGCTCATTAGGATTATCAAAATTATATAAATAACACCAGTCGCTAGGAACTTTTTTCTTTTTAGAAACAACACCTAGATAATTTTTTACATAAGCGGTTTTTCCAACTCCATAAGGACCTTCAACATAAACATTATATCCATTAATATCTACATTAAGCCCAAACTCTAAAGCCTTAATACCACGTTCTTGACCAATACCTGTACTAATAGGTTCAAGCTCATCAGTAGTTTTAAAATTAAAAACCTTTGGATCACATGTAATCTTTAAATCTTTGTAACTAAGTTCATTTTTTCTTTTCATTCGTATATTTCCTCCTTTGTCGGTTTGGGGACAGGTCTTGAGGCGACAAATTGTCGCCTCGGGGACAGGTCTGCCACCGACATTTAATATTTTAATATTAATTTTATTTAGTTTGCTTTGATTGTCGCAGATTGTCGCAGGCAGACCTGTCCCTTTGCCGACAGAATGTCGGCTGGAGACCTGTCCCCAAACCGACAAGCCTAAATTGACATTATTATCGCATTATCTTTATTATTATAGTACTTTTTTCGCAAACCTATTCGCTTAAAATTAAATTTTTCATATAAATGTATTGCAGGTGCATTATGCTCGTTTACTTCTAAAGTAATAGATTTGCAATTTTGCTCATGAGCAGATGTTATAAGCTGAGAAAGTAATTTACTTCCAATACCTAAATGACGCTTATTGATTTTTGTGACTATATTCATTATATTTGCTTCATCACATATATTAAGAAATCCGGCAAATCCAACTATTTCATTGTCAAGCTTGGCTACAAAATATGTTGAATTAGGATTTTGAAAGTCATTTTTCAAGTTATTAATATTCCAAAATTCATCGAATTCAGTCTGGAAATTTGGAGATATTTCTTCAATATCTGCTTCTGTCATTGGTAAAATTTTAATTTTTTCTTCTAATGCTCGCTCTGCTTGTGATTTTCTTAAATAAACAGGGAAGATAGAGTTTGAATCTCCATAGTTTCCTTCATTATATTTTTGAAGACCAGCTTTTGCAAGGCTTGGACTACATTGAAAATTACTTTCGCCCTCACATATACAAATATTCTCGCTTTTGAAATTATCTTCAATGGTGTTCTTATATGTTTCAGCTCCATCGCCGACAAATATTATATCAGAAAAATTATTTTTTTCAAAAGCATCTTTGAGCTTTTTCATTGTTACATTAATATCTTCTGCAAATATTTCTATTAAATTCATTTTTTCGTTATAATAATAAAGACCGCAGTATACATTATTATTCTTAGCATCTATTAAAGAGCAAATCAAAGTCTTTTTTTCGCCAATAGTATTAACGGAACTATTATCGTAAATGACATTGTAAGCCAAGCTCTCTAAAGAGGTAATTTCAACTACTGGTATATTTTTTACATCTGCAAAAGCTTTTACTGTAGATATACCAATTCTAACACCAGTAAAAGAACCTGGACCAATGCAACAAGCCAAAAGAGATATATCATCTAATGATAATCCTGTTTCTTTAAAAGCTTGGTCAACCATTGGCATAAGTTTTACAGAATGAGTCTTTTCGTCATCATTATTTAAATTAATTATAACGTGGTTATCCTCAAAAATACACACACTACATCTTTTAGAAGATGTGTCTATTGCAAGTATTTTCATTTTGCTATATCCTTCTTTCTGTTCAAATTAATCTGTTAATTCATATTTTATTAATTGAAAATAAGTATAAAATGATAAACTGAAGTTTTCTATATAATAAAATATAAAAGAGTCTTATTCTACTTTTAATATTTCAAGTTTTCTATAATTCGAATTCTCCTCATCTTTACTAAAAATGATTTTGATATAAGGCTTTGGCAGAATATCTTCTATCATTTCGCCCCATTCTATAAGGCAAATACCTTTTGAGAAATATTCATCTCCGCCCATAGCATAGAATTCGTCAGAATCTTCTAATCTATATACATCAAAATGATATACATTTGTTTTATCAGAAGTATATTCATTTACAATTGTAAACGTTGGACTAGAAATTTCATCTTCCATATTAAAATGCTTTAAAACACCTTGAACAAATTTGGTTTTGCCAGAACCAAGTTCACCAGTTAAAACAACGATGTCTCCAATAGATAGAGAAGATGCAAACTTCTCAGCAAAATCTATAGTATCTTGTTCATTCTTTGAAATATATGTTTCCATGTAATCATTCCTATCATTAATTATCTACATTATTGTATATTAAACTACATTTTTTGTAAAGAAAATACTAAAAGAAAATATAGAAAATTTTACAAAATCACTTGCAAAAGAAATAAGGTAGAAAAGAGCTAAAATGCTATGTTCTACCTTTTATTGTTGTATTACCAAAAAAAATTATGAAACAAAAGCTTCAAGAAAATTGTAAACCTAAAAATGATTACCGGAAATGATTAATGATTTTTATCTTAAATTGGGTTGACTGAAAAAAATATTAATGATATACTTTATCCGAGAAAAAAGTCGAAAAACGAAAGAGGAGGATTCTAAATGTATAGCAAATTAATAAAATGTTTTAGCATATTATTAATTATAATTATTTTAGCAATTTTATTCTTAAATGTATTTATGACAAATAATGTTCAGGCAAAAGCACAAAATACTAAAGATTATAAAAAAGGAAGTAATATTTTAGACGATTATCCTGGATATTCAGATTTAATAGATGATTTATTAAAAGAACATCCAAACTGGACATTTACTATTTTATTCACAGGACTTGACTGGGATACAGTAATAAGAAACGAAACAACTGCGAGTCATGGTAGAAATTTAGTTCAGAATAAATCAGGAGAATGGGTATGTTCAGTATGTGGCAATAAAGCATATGATAATGGAAGTTGGAGATGTGCTTCAGCTGCAACAGTTTCTTATTATATGGATCCACGAAACTCACTATATGAAGATTACATTTTCCAATTTGAAAATTTAAAATGGGTTGATGGCAAATATACAATAGATGGTATAGAACAAATAATATCAGACTGTGATTATTTGTTAACAGATACGATTTCATATACAAATACTAGTGGAAAGAAAGCCACTATAAAGAAATCATATGCGCAAGTGATAATGGATGCAGCAGAAGCAGCAGGAATAAGTCCATATCATTTAGCATCAAGAATAAGACATGAACAAGGACCTGGAAAATCAGCTTCAGCAACTGCAACAGGAACATATTCAGGTTATACAGGATATTACAATTTCTTAAATGTCAATGCATCAGGAAATGGAAGTTCAACAATTATAAAAAATGCATTGAAATATGCTAAAAAGCAAAAATGGACAGATCCTGAAAAATCTATAGAAGGCGGAGCTAAATTCTTAGCTAAAGAATATATTCAATATGGTCAAAGTACATTATACTTGCAAAAATTTGATGTTGATGATAGTGATGATGATTTATACTGGCATCAATATCAACAAAACGTTTCAGCAGCAAAAACAGAAAGTACAACTATAATGCAAACGTATAGAGAAATAGATAGTGACTTAGGTATGCCATTTAACTTTGTTATACCAGTATTTGAAAATATGCCAGATGCAGTATGCCCAATGCCTGGAACACAAAGTATAGTAACAGAAAACATACAAGTAACAGATGCATCTATTGTTGTATATAAATCAAAAAGTACATCTTCAACAAAGTTAAAGACTTTGAAAAAAGGTGAAAAAATACTTAGAATAGAAAAAGGCGCTAAAAAAGAAAGCGGACATATTTGGGACAAAGTTGTTCTAGGTGACGGAACAAAAGGATATATTATTTCAGAAGGGATTAAAAAAATTAGTGATGTTACAAATTGCGATGTTGAAGCTGTTGCGGTAGAACCAGGAAATTTAAGAAATGGTCCGGGAACATCAGGAACAACAGTTTTAACAACATTAACGGTGGGACAAAGAGTTACAATTATTGAAAAAGACAAATATAAAAGTGTAGATGGATATGGTTGGTCAAGAATAGTATTAGCAGATGGAATGCAAGGATACATAGTTGATAGATATGTAGAAGAAATAGACGAAAATGGATCAACATCATCAGGAAAAGATATTGTAAAAGTAGTTTGCAATGGAGGACTAACAATAAGAAAATCTCCAGGAACAAGTTCAGCTATATTAGGATATGCAGATAAAGGAGATAAGCTTACTAGAACAGAAAAGAATGTATCTTCAGCAAATGGATACGTATGGGATAAAGTAGTTACTGCATCAGGAATGACTGGATATGTGGCAAGAGGAGATGACGATGAAGATTACATAGTACCTGTTTCAAGCAATACGGGAACTGCAGAAATAAGTGGAGATGGATTTGAAGCTATTGCATCAGAAATAACATGCGAACCTAGCGTAACAGTGGCAAATATTTTAAAAACTTCACCAAAGGCGATAATATACAATAATAAAGGCCAGAAAGTAACATCAGGAAATGTTGGAACTGGATTTACAGTAAAATTAGATGACAAGAAATATACAGTTGTGAAGTTGGGAGATACAACAGGAAATGGAAAAGTAGATTCAGCAGATTTATTAGCAGTACAAAGACATTTAATAGGAAAAATTAAATTGACAGATTCATATTTGCTAGAGGCAGCAGATACAACAGGAAATGGAAAGGTGGATTCAGCGGATTTGCTATCAATACAAAGAGAATTATTAGGAAAAGTACATATAAAAATTTAGAATATATTATTTAATATATTATTGGAGGAATTATGAGAAAAAAATATTTATTATTTATGCTTGGTCTTATTATTTTTATACTTACATTATTGACAGTGACTTCTAATGCAGCATCAACTACTATAAAAGCAAGTTCAACAAATATAACTGTTGGAACTAAGGTAACTATAACCGCAAGTGGAAATGCAGCAGCATGGGACTTAGTACTAAGTGGAGATGGAATTAGTAATACTCCTATTGTTGGATTTACGAGTGATGCAGAAAATGGGAGCTTTTCGGAGAGTGTATCGTTTACTCCTTCGAAAGCCGGAACATATGCATTTAAACTTACAGGAAATGTTACTGATGAAACAGAAACAGAAGCTACTAGTGTAAATAAAAGCACAACCGTCACAGTTAAAGCAAAATCAACTTCATCAAGTAGTGGCAGTTCATCAAGTGGAAACAGCGGTAGTTCGTCAGGAAATAGTGGTACACAAACAACTTCAGCTCCAAGTTTTTCCAGTGTAAATGAGACGGTTTATGCTACAGGAAGCGTAAATGTTAGATCTAGTTATAGCACAAGTAGTAGCATTGTAGGTTCGCTAGATGCAGGAGATAGTGTAACAAGAACCGGAAGAGGAAGTAACGGTTGGAGTAGAGTTACATACAATGGACAAACAGCATATATAAGTAGTGAGTTTTTAACAACAGAAAAACCAGAGGAGTCAGATAACAATAATCTGGAAAGCCTTTCAATAAGCGGTTATGAACTTACTCCTAAATTTAGTGCAGATGTAAAAGAATATAGTTTAACAATAACAGAAGATGTTGAAAAATTAGATATTACTGCAGAACCAGAAGATGAAAACGCAGAGGTTAAAATCGAAGGCAATGAAAATCTTTTAATAGGAGAAAATACTATTAAAATAATAGTAACTGCAGAAGATGGAACGGAAAGAACATATACTCTTAATGTTACAAAAGGAGAAACTCCACCTGTGGGACTTTCAGAATTGTCTATAGCAGGTTATAAATTAACACCAGAATTTTCAAGCGATGTATATGAATATACTTTAGATATTAGTGACACCAGTGTTACGAGTGTTGATATAACTGCAAAATCTGATACAGAAGATGCTATTATTGAAATCGTAGGAAATAATGATTTAAAATTAGGAGAAAACGTTATAACTGTTCTTGTAAAATCAGAAAATGAAGAACAAACATCAACTTATCAAATTACTGTAAATATAGCTGAACCAGTAGCAGATGCTCCAGCGCAAATAATACCTGGATTAGATAACACAGATTTATATATTTATATTGGCTGTGGCGTTGTAGTACTAATTGTTTTAATAATCATTATAGTTGTTGCAGTAAAACATAAAAGAAATAAAGAAGATGAATATGTTGACTATTACGGAGGATTAGACTTTTCGGATGATAGTGAAAAGGATAAAAAATCTAAGTCAAAGAAGAAAAAGGAAGATAGCCCAATAGAAGAAGATATACAAACAAATCAAGAAGAAAATACAAAAGTAGAAGAAACAATTGGTGCAGGAATGAATGACAACTATATGCAAAACTTTGATGATGAGGATAAGCCAAGAAGAAGAGGAAAACATTTCTAAAAGAATTATAATAAATTCAAATTAATATATGAAGTCAAATAAAAAATTTATAAAAACAAGAATTATAATTAATATAAACTAAAGACAAAAAGTACTTAAAAATTAGTGCTTTTTGTCTTTACAAAATGCCAATATAGCTCAGTTGGTAGAGCAACGGATTCGTAACCCGTAGGTCAGCAGTTCGATTCTGCTTATTGGCTCCATAATGCGTTTTGGTCGAACCACTTGAAATCATTGATAAATTTAGGTTTGAAGAAAACAAAAAGTGAATATCATTTCACATATATAAGTCGATTTAGTCGGCTTTATTTTTTTACTTCTAGCCATAAATATTGGTAAAAAAAGTAAAAATAGCCTCAAAATATTGAAAAAAGGAGGTTTTTGTGGTATGATATCTACAGTTAAAAGAGAAATATCAATAGAAAAAAAATTACGTTCTAAAATTGAATGGGCTTGCACTTTTAGTAATTGTGAACCAAAGATAAAGAATGGTAATTTGAGAATGGTTGAAAAAACTAATATTGCTTATGTAGAACCACATAGAGTAATTATTAAAGATAAGTTATATTTATTCTTTAATGAACACGATTATTTTTACATAGGTAATTTAGCCAATAAATACCCTATATCTCAATTACGAGAAATTATCAAGAGTTAGCTATCACTAAAAGTTATTTTTGTTTCAGCAAGTAGTATTACATAAATAATAATATTGATTTTAAAGTGTTAGTTAGCAAGGGCTTTCTAGCACTTTATTGTATTTTTTGGAGGTTTCAAATGGAAAATTTAAGTACACCGGTTTCAGAAGAAAAGAAAATTGCAGGTATTTATATTAGAGTAAGTACCGAAGATCAAGCAAGGGAAGGTTTTAGTTTAGGAGAGCAAGAAGAAAAATTAAGACAATTATGCAAATATAAAGGCTTTGAAATATTTAAAGTTTATAAAGATGCGGGAATATCTGCTAAAGATATGAAAAATAGACCTGCATTTCAACAAATGTTAGAAGATATGAAAAATGGACTAATTAACTATATTGTAGCTTATAAACTAGATAGAGTAACTCGTTCAGTTCGTGATTTAGAGGTTTTAATTAGTACACTTGAAAAATATCATTGCTATTTAATTTGTGATAGAGATGATGTAAACACATCAACAGCAAATGGTCGTTTCTTTGTTAGAATGTTAACTGTTTTATCTCAACTTGAAATTGAAATAGTATCTGAAAGAACAAAATTTGGTTTAAATGGTGCAATAAAAGCTGGACATATTCCAGGCAAATGTCCTCTTGGTTATTATAGAGCTCAAGATAAAACTTTAAAAATAGATAATGCAACTAAAGATGTTGTTTTAAGAATATTTGAATTGTATTTAGAAGGTAAAAGCTATAAGACTATTGCTAATATTCTAAATCAAGAAAAAGTTTTATATTCTCAAGTTAAACATTGGATTGACTCTTCTGTTAATAGAATTATAAATAACAAAATATATATTGGAGATTATGAAAGATATAAAAATGATAATGACAAAGAAAAAGAAATTTATATGGATGTTGTACCTCCTCTTATAACAAGAGCTATGTGGGAAGAAGTTCAAAATCAAAAGGAAACAAATCAAAGAGCGTATTGTCGAAACAGAGTTTATATATTCTTCCAAAAACTTGTATGCCCTACTTGTGGGCAAATAATGACTTGTAAAGGGACTGGTGGAAAGAAATCTAAATATATGTATTATTACTGTGATACTTGCAAATTGTACTATAACGAAGATGAAATTGAAAATTGTTTAATTGATTATATATTAGACTTAGTAGAGTATGATTTTTATGTAAAAAAATACTTCTACCCTATACTTGCTGAAAAGAAAGATGATGAAAGTAAGAAAATTGATGAAGAAATGAAGAAACTTTTACAACAAAAAGATAGACTAAAAAAAGCATATATGAATGGCATTTTAGAGATGGAAGATTTCTCTGAAGATTACAAACTAATAGAAGAAAAACTTTCTATACTAGAAAATAAAAGAATTGATGCATTAGATTTTGATAAAGAAAGTTATAACCCTCAACACTTAATGGCTCAAAGAGATATTGAAAGAGAAAAACTAACTGAACACGAAATGTATAAAGATGTTTT
>CAMMVE010000032.1 GCA_946500265.1 uncultured Clostridium sp. | reverse complement strand
ACTCCTCCACCATTATTTTTGAATCTATCTACATTCAAATTATATCCTTTTATTAAATACTCCTTTATCAATTTATTTGCCCATATCCTAAATTGAGTACCACGAATTGACTTCACACGATATCCAACTGATATAATTAAATCTAAATTATAAAATTTTGTTTTATAATTTTTTCCATCTTTAGCAGTTGTCAAGTTTTCCTTGACAACTGAATTTTCATTTAACTCTTTTTCTTCAAATATATTTTTTATATGTAAACTTATATTCTGTTTTGTTGTATCAAATAGTTCGGCCATTGAGTTTTGGGTAAGCCACACATTTTCATCTTCTAATCTTACTTCAATATCAACTTGTCCATCTTCTGTTGTATAAATTATAATTTTATTATCTTCTATTAAATTATTTTCCAATCGCTCTAATATTTCCTTTCTCTTAATTGTTACTAGATATAATTTACTTAATCATGTATTTTTATATTAATACCACTTGTTGTATCAATGCTTGCATACCCTCCAATTGGGAAAGTAAAAATAGGAGTTGTATGTCCAAAGTTTGCATTTATAATAACAGGTACTTTTTTTAATTCTTTTTTTGTTTCAATAATTTCTATCCACTTATTTTCTGTCATGTTAGCTTCTTTCTCAGCTCTTCCTATCACAAGTCCTTTTATATTTTTTCCTCTCATAGAATGTATTAAAGATTGCAAATCTCTATCAAATTCTCTAACAAATTCGTTTTTTACGAGGTCGTCATCTTCTAAGAAAAGAATTATATTCTCTTCGTTAGGCATATATTCAGTTCCTTGTAATAAATTTAATGTACATAAATTTCCTCCTATTATTGTGCCTTCTGCTTTTCCATGATTTATTACTTTCATTCCATCATTTTTTATAAATTCTCTATTCTCTTGTTCTTTATACCATGAATCGTCGCTCCATTCATTTGAACTTTCTATCATTATTTCTTTAGATTCTGTTAACATTCCTTTAAAATACTTCAATGTATAATCAAATCCATGCATCATACCGAAGCTAGAAAAATGAGGTCCATAATATGTGACTAGTCCTGTTTTTGAATAAATTGCATTACTAAAAGCTGTTATGTCTGAAAAACCGCAAAATATTTTAGGGTTTTCTTTTATTAGTTCAAAATCTATATAATCTAACAATTGATTTATATTATAACCGCCTATTACTGTTAAAATTGCTTTAACATTTTTATCTGCAAAAGCTTCATGGATATCTTCTACTCTATCTGATATACTTCCACAGCAAAAATCTTCGTTAATTGAATTCATAACATTTTTTCCGAATGAGACTTTATATCCCATATTTTCTAATCTTTCTTTTGCAATTTTGATTACATCTTCTCCTAAAATTTTCATGCTTCTTGAAGGTGCAATTATTCTTATTTCATCACCTATTTTTAATTTTTCTGGAATAATTCTGTCCATATATAATCAACTCCCCCTATTTTCTCTATCCTTCTTTATCTGCTTACTATATCTACTTTCCTCTGAAAAAATGCATCCACAATATTTTTGCATATATAGCCCTAGTTCTCTTGCTTTGGCTTGTCCTTCTCTAAATCCTATCCTAAAATCTCTATACAAAAATTTTAAACCATATTTATCAGCTATTTCTTGACAAATTGCTTTTAATTCATCATGTTTTTGATAAGGACTTACTAAAAGAGTTGTAGTTATAGTATCATATCCGTGCTCTTTTGCATATTTTGCAGTTTTCTCTAGACGTACTCTATAGCAATAATTTACACATCTATTTTGTAAATCTCCAATTACATTTCTGCAAAATTCATCTAATCCATATTCTTCTTGGAAAATAGATTCTACGCCAATTGATGAAGTATATTCTTTTAAGCAGTCTCTTCTCGCTTTGTATTCCATATATGGATGTATATTAGGGTTATACCAATATACCGTTGGCTCGATTCCTTCATTGCGTAAAGTTTCTATACAATATACACTACATGGAGCACAACATGTATGCATTAAAAGTTTCATTTCAGATATCATTCCCTTCTCAGTTTTTCGAAAATACACATAACAAATTATTTTTTATTATTTTTTAAAATTACCTCCTATATTTTTGCTTATCAAGTTTTATTATTTCTTTGAGTCTTCCATATTTTTACTAACTAAAATTTTGCTTGCAATTATTAATAAACTAATAATTGATATAACTAAAATCCTATACGTAAAATTAACATGTGTATACGAATGTTGTTTTAAAACCATATACCATATTACAGGTAAGAAAAATATTAAAATATATGGTAGACATTTTTTTAGATTTTCTTTGAAATCTATTTTTTTATTGCGATTTATTATCATCATAACTATTATATAGATAACTGCTGCAATCAATATTGTTATAGCAACTGGAGATGATAAATATTCCATGTTTCGTATAAAAACATTTGATAATGAAAAAATATTCATTCCATTAATTTGTGGTCCATTGCTTCTAAACACCGCTTGTTCTATAGCTTGTGAAATTATAGGTCTGCCAAAAAATATTTCCGTTATAACCCATTTGCTTAGCCATGTAATTCCATAACCTAAAGCCCAAGAAATGCAAATCTTTAAAAAGTCTAAAATATATCTTTTTATATTTACTTTGCTTTCGTTTCTCTGTATTAATAAGAAATATGTAATAGCTGTAATTCCTAATGTTACAAGTGGCGCTGTTAATAAGTCTATGAAGTTCGAAACAGATCCTACAACAAAGAAAAATATTCCTATGTTTTTTTCTGGATTTTTCTTTAATAATAGTATAATAGAGCTTATAAATGCCACAATAAATATTAGTATTTCATTTATTGATTTTGTAACAATAAATATACTTATTGCAAGCAAACCTATTCCATAAATTACTCCACTAGTTATACTGATTTTCTTGCAAAGCAATGTAATCAATGCCACAATACTAATTAATGTTATAATTGCTAGTACTATTCTAATTCCTGAATAATTAAATAATAAAAGTAGTGGCCTTAAAATAGATAAATAACCATGCCAATATCTTGCATATTCATATGAATCTTGAATATTATCTCCATGCATTAATCCATACAATTCTTTTGTTTGATATAAATCTCCATTCTCTTTGCTGATATAGTTTTCGTTCGCACCCAAATTATATTGTCCATCTGGATAAAATTCAGTTGTTTGGCCTGGTATATAATTTTTTCTAGCCAAAATAAAGCTTTCTATAGGGTGATTATTATCTATTGAATATGCCGTATTTATCATTAGTGCATCAGTAAATGTGAATATATTTTCCTCTTTATATTTTAAATCAAAAGTCACTTTTTCGCCTTCTTGCACTAAAGTTTCTGATGATTCTCTCACATTGTTTTCTAGCATTCCAGAAGGTATTAAACTTGTTAATGTCATTATTGCAAAATATATACCTAATAATATCACAAAAATTAATATAAATTTTATAAGAACAATAATGCCATTTTTTATTTTTGGTTTCATTAAAAATATTTGCCTCCCATCTAGCCTTTAATTTTGTAAAAGTATTATTAGTTTAGTTGTCTTTTTCTTTACTATTTTTTATCGTTTTCTATAGCTCTCTTTACTTCTTCCATTTGAGAATATCTTAAAATATTTAATCTATAGTTTTCTTTGTTTCTCTTTACATAAGTATCTAAAATTACTCCACATTGTCCAAATATAACTGCTAAAAGTATGAAACCTGTAGCAAGTATTGCAGAAGGAACTTTAGTAATATATGATGTTTTTATAAACTCAATAATAACAGGTAATCCTACAATAAGGCCTAATACTAGTAATATAAAAGCAATACAAAAGAAAAACCTTAAAGGTTTATAATCTTTAAAAAGCCTAATTATTGCTTTTAAAACTTTTATTCCATCTGAGATAGTATTTAGTTTTGAACTACTTCCTTGTGGTCTATCTCTATATTCAATAGGAATTTCTTTGATTATGAAGTTTTTGTCCAAGGCTTGTAGGGTCATTTCTGTTTCGACCTCAAATTTATTTGCCGTAATAGGTAAATTTTTAACCATCTTCTTACTAAAAGCTCTATATCCTGTCATTATATCATTTAAATGAGAGCCAAAAGACATATTAATTGCACTTTTAACTAGAGCATTACCAAAATTGTGAAAAGTTCTTTTATTCTCTTTTTTGTATGTGCCATTAGATAGTCTGTCTCCAACAGTCATGTCTGCAGAGCCTTCTTGAATTGGTTTAATAAGTTCATGTACTGAATTGGCCGGATATGTATCATCTCCATCAACAAGCACATATACATCTGCATCCACATCTTCAAACATTCTTTTAACTACATTTCCTTTGCCCTGTTTATACTCGTTCTTTAAAATTGCACCTGCTTCAATAGCTAGCTCTGCCGTCTTATCTGTAGAATTATTATTATATACATAAATATTAGCTTCAGGTAATTCGTTTTTGAAATCATTCACCACTTTTGATACTGTCAACTCTTCATTATAGCAAGGTATTAATACTGCAACTTTCATTTTATTTCTATCCTTTCTTTGTCGGTTTGGGGACAGGTCTCCCGCCGACATTCTGTCGGCGAAGGGACAGGTCTGATAGCGACACATCATCCAAACATCAGATGTCGGTTGCGGACCTGTCCCTCAGGCGACATTTTGTCGCCTGGAGACCTGTCCCCAAACCGACACTCTATTATAAATGAGTTTGTACATATCCGCTGTTGTCTTCATTGCCTCCATTATATGGTATTCCAATATGTTCGTAAGCTGCTGGAAGTGCTACTCTTCCCCTAACAGTTCTTGATATAAATCCTATTTGTATTAAATATGGTTCATATACATCTTCTATTGTATCTACTTCTTCTCCTAATGTTGTTGCTATTGTTTCTATTCCAACTGGTCTTCCTCTATATTTTACTATTAAAGTTTCTAGAATTCTTCTATCTATCTCGTCTAATCCTAAATCATCTATTTCCAATTTATTTAATGCTATTTTAGTTATTTTTAGTGTAATGTTACCATCGCCTAATACTGCTGCATAGTCTCTAACTCTTTTTAGTAATCTATTAGCAATTCTTGGCGTACCTCTTGATCTTCTAGCTATTTCTACTGCCGATTCATTATCTATATTTATTTCTAATATATTTGCAGACCTTTTTATTATAGTAGTTAAGTCATCTGCATTGTATAATTCTAATCTATGTATTATACCAAATCTATCACGAAGTGGAGTAGCAAGTGAACCTGCCTTTGTTGTAGCTCCTATCAAAGTGAACTTTGGCAAGTCTAATCTTATAGACCTTGCACTTGGACCTTTTCCTATTATAATATCCAAAGTGTAATCTTCAAGAGCAGGATATAATATCTCTTCCACACTTTTATTTAAACGATGTATCTCGTCTATAAATAACACATCGAATTCTGATAAATTAGTAAGTAATGCCGCTAAATCTCCTGGTTTACTAATTGCTGGTCCAGATGTAATTTTTATGTTCGAATTCATTTCGTTTGAAATTATATTCGCAAGTGTAGTTTTTCCTAATCCTGGAGGTCCATATAAAAGCACATGGTCTAACGGTTCTCCTCTTTTTTTAGCTGCCTCTATATATACTTTCATATTTTCTTTTACTTTATCTTGTCCGATGTATTCACTTAAGGTTTTTGGTCTTAAAGAATTCTCTAATCTTTCTTCGTTGATGTCGGTTAGTTCTGGGTTTATTAAGCGCTCTTCATCCACTTTAGTTTCACATTCCTTACTGTAAATTTAGGTTTTTGGATTTACCTATAAACCTATTCTTAGACTTCATAAAGCACTGCCATATACAAGCTTCAGTATTCATATTGCCTTTTTTATATTCTAAAGCATTTCTAATCTTGTTTTCGTATATGCTTGCTGTTAATTATTTCATCTTTTGTATTTCCCTCTTCCTCAAGCAATTTGTTAAAGTCTCTGTAACCTATTGCAACAATTGCAACAATTAGCAATGCAAATGATATAGCTTTCCAAATTCCACTTTCTAATAAAATAACTGCGAACATGCCTAAAGTTGCTGTTATACCATACATAATTAAAACTGCTTGTTTTTGGGTATATCCTTTTGCCATCAATTTATGGTGCAAATGTCCTTTATCTGGTTGAAATACCGCTTTAAGAGATTTTCCTTTTATTATTCTTCTGAAAATTGCAAATATCGTATCAAATATTGGCATTCCTAATATTATTATCGGAGCAATTAATACTAGAGCGGTGTATGTTTTAGCTACACCTAAAATTGAAATAATGGCTAATGCAAATCCCATAAAGTTAGAACCAGTATCACCTATAAATGTTTTTGCCGGGCTGAAATTAAATGGTAAGAATCCTACTAAAGCACCTGCTAAAGCTGTAATTAGTACTATAGCAATTAGTGGAGAACCATTTAATGCAAAGACCATTAAAAGTGAAAGACAAGAAATTAGTGTGACTCCTGATGATAAACCATCTAAGCCGTCAATTAAATTAATTGCATTTGTAATTCCTACTATCCAACAAATTGTAAGTATATAAGAAAAAATTTCACCTACTATAATTTTTCCTTCTGTAAAAGGAATTGAAATATTATCAATTCTAATACCACATGCAACTACAATAATAGCTGCAACAATTTGAGCTGCTAATTTTACTAAACTAGGAACTCCCTTAACGTCATCAATATAGCAGGTTATTCCTAAAACCAATATTCCCGCAAAGAATCCAATTAATTTTATATAATAATTATCATCTCCAAAAAGATCTATTTTTCCTTCTATAGATGTTGTAATTAACAAATAAATAGTTGAAACAAAGAAACCTGCAATTACAGCAACTCCTCCGAAGTCTTGGCATTGGTTTTTTGTTTACTCTTCTATCATTTGGTATATCTATTGCTCCTACTTTTTTTGCTAATCTCATAGTATGTGGTGTTACTACGAATGTTGTTATAAAAGCTAATAAAAATGCTATTGCTATATCTCCCCACATAAAAAGTCCCCTCACTTCTTAAATTTTATATTTCTTTAAAATAATATCTAATTTTCAAAATTCTTTTCTTGTCAAGTCATTTAACATGTTGTAAATTATTCTATTATTTGCACATTATAATTTATAAACAAGCCACTCTCAATAACTCCTGGGATTAATTTTATCTGCTTTTCCAAATTTTCTTCTATATTGTCAAACTTTGCATCTAGAATTATATTTCCGCTTTCAGTTATAAGAGCCCCTTTTGTACTTCTGTCCTCTCTTTTTGTAATATCATATGCTCCCAGGCTAATTAGCTCTTTTATTACCAGCTTTTCTGCTCCTGAGAAGCACTCTACTGGTACTTTACATTTTTCTCCTAATTTATTCACTTTCTTGCTTTCATCTATCAAAATATATGTTATGGGCGAACTTATAATATTTAGTTTTTCTTTAAACATTGCTGCTCCTAATCCCTTTATAAGCCATCTTTTTGTATCAACCTCATCTGCGCCATCAAAGCTCCAGTCCAAACTGCTTTCATTCAAATTCATAACCGGAATTTCTAATTTTTTACATAAATCTTCTATTTTCTTAGAAGTTGGCACTGCAAAAATGTTCCAACCTTTTTCCTTCACAATATTTGCAATAGCAATTGTTGCCAAATAAGATGTTGAGCCAGAGCCAAAACCAATAACGTTACCGTCTTTTACTTTATCAACAATTTTTTCTGCTACCTTTTCCTTTGCCTCCAAGTTGCTTATATCGCTTAAATCAAATTTATTGTACGTATCCTCATTCCAGTTCATTTATTATCCTCACATTCATATGTATTTATTTTGCACACATTTGCTAGAATTATATCATTTTATTTTTGCATAGTAAACCTTATTTTGACAAAAAATCAATTTTATTACCCAAATTTACAAAAGGAAAATTCCAAAAAAGGAACTGTCTCCTTTTTTTATGTATAACAAAAAAACACATACTCTCGAAATTATCTTGAGTATGCGTTTAAGATGACTTATTCAGTTATAGAGTCATAAAATCTTTGAGGTTTTTCATCTTCAAAAATAAACTTATAGCTTATCCCCTGTTCCTCAAATGATCTTGCCATCGTTTGCACATTAATTATAATGCGCAACTGCGTTACCGTCATCTCTTCGGCCATTGGTTGCCCTACAAGCTTGGTAAACTCCATTTCATCCTGGTGGAATTCTCCTATCAATTCTTTTAAACTCTTTTCCACCTTTTCCCCAGAGCTTACTTGCTCTAGCTCAACATCTCCATTCTTGTAAACAAAGATGCTAATTTTCTGTGCTTCTGCAATTTGTTTTCGCAAATCGCTTAGCAATTTCTTAGTAGCTGAAATGTCTGACGTATAGTCCAACATCTCTAGAGTCACATCATCATAAGATGATTTCAATTTACCTAGCTCGGTTTCCATCCTTTCCACTTCTTTCAGCAATTCGGAGCATTTTGCATTTACAGTTTGTAGTCTTTCAACAATCTGTCTTCTATTTTGAACACAAGCTTTGTGCTTTTGTTCGAGTTCCAGAAGTAATCTGCTATACTCCTTTTCATCTGCTTGAAGTTGTTCAAATATGGTCTCTGTTTCTACTGCTGTTGCATCCGTGTCCACATTCTCCATTAAGTTATCAGTCAAAAACTCTTCCTCCCCACTAGAAATGTTCGCTATCTCATCTTGCTCACTTAATTCCATAGCTTGATTTTTTTCCAAACTTGCATGCTCTCGCTTTTGTAACTTTTCATTCCGTTTCAGCTGTTTTATAATGGCAGTAGTTCCATTTTTGAATGTTTTGCCAATTATATCCAGCACCTCTTGTTCGGAAATTAATCCAAACCTTTCTTGAAGTTCACTTATCGTCTCGCCTCTTTTTATAGCGATTTTAATTTCTTTTGGTGTAAGTGTTTTCTCTGTTCTCATAAGTCTTCTCCTTCACCGCTGTTTTCTTGAATGTCGCTCATGATTTGTTCTTCATTCTCTAGAATCTTGTTGATTTCCGTGATAACTTCTTGCAAAGATTTTCTCGCATTTCCAAGCTCTCTCTGGACTTTCTCAAATGAAGCTTTTGCTTCTCTTTCTTCTTTTCTCAGTCTTTGAGCTTGTGTGTGATAAATTCTTTGTAAAAGATCTTCCCTACGCATTCCGTTTTTCTCGGCTATTTCACCAAGATACCGGTATATTGTAGGACCCGATAAGTTGAACTCTACTGCAATTTCAGGAATTGAATATCCTTTATCATGTAAAGATACGAAATTTTCTTTCATAATCCTTACCCTTTCGGATATCCGTTCTGACGAACCTTTGGCCATTTTTAACTTAAGCCTCCTTATAAAATTATTTAATTAGGAGATTATTAAAAATCTCTATATACAATTTTACCATATTTTGATGTTCTGGTCAAATTATGTTACCTATTTTCCCCAATGGTGACAGACCCCTTTGGGTAACTTTTCGTACTAATTTATTGCAAAATTTATTCCTCTTGCAACAACATCTTTCATTTTTTCAATTAAGCCATCTATTTCTTTTGGAGTAACTATAAAATTGTATTCTTCAGGAGCTAGAACTTCTTTTATAACTTGATATTTATCTTCTTCTTGTAGTTTATTTAGAAAATCATTTGATTCTCCTTGTTCTTGTACTTTTTGGATTAGAAGTGTTAAGCTATCTGCTGCGATAGTAGCCGCTTCTACAACTGTTGGAATAAGTTCTTGTAACTGTGATGTTGGTGTAAGTTTTTGTAACTCTCTATTGTAAAAAATAAAATATATATCTACTTTAACTTTTCAAAAGCCTTTATTCTGTAATATATATCTACTTTTTTATCTTCGTGAATTTCAATCCTATCTATAATTTTTGACATTATTTCTTTTGTAGGATTTTTTAATTTCAAGAAATCATTTATTATTTCTTTATAATCAAATGAAAAAATTTCTTTCTCTTCTTTAACAAATTCGCTTAATTTATCCTCTAATGATTTTATTTCATTTTTTAATTTTAACAATCCTTCATTTTGTTTTGCAGACATAGATTTATACATTTCTACCGTTATGACATCGTTTAATCTATCTTCATACAATCTTTCAAGATTTTTTTCTAATCTTATCTTTTTTTCATTCGCTTCTTTTAATGTTTTTTCAAGAGTTGACTTATAATTATTATTTTCTATTTTTTTTCTTAATGCTTCTTCTATTTTTTCATTATCCATACAAATTTTACAAAGCTCTCTAACCTTTTCTACTACCATTAATTCCAATGCTTCATAATTTAATGTATGTGGTGTACATAAATGTCTTTTAGTGTATGCTCTATATAAATTACAACTTGTATAAGAAAAATTTCTTTTATTTGAATGTGCAATACCTATACTTCCTCCGCAATCTGCACATTTTAATAGTCCAGTAAGTAAATAAGTTCTTTTTACTGTTTTCTTAGCACTTGTGTCGAGCAGTCTTTGTACTGTATAAAAAGTTTCTTCATCTATTAATGGTTCATGTGCATTCTCTACTACTATCCATTGTTCCTTTGGCAATCTGACCCTTTGCCTATTTTTATAACTTATCGTCTGGCTTTTACCCTGCTCAAGTTTACCAATATAAACATTATTTCTTAACATTCTTCTTATACTGGCAGCATGCCAGTATCCATACTGATATGATAAAGCATTTGTCTGATATTTATTTCTCATAGCTGGAGTTGGAATATGCTCATCTGTAAATATATTTGCAATTTGTGTAGTGCCATATCCATCAATTATCATTTTAAACATTCTTCTAACCAATGGTGCTGTTTCGTTGTCTATTATTAAATGATGTTTATCATTTGGATCTTTTTTATAGCCTAATGGTGCAGATGTACTTAAAAATTGCCCATCCTCCTTTTTCTGCTGAAAAACAATTCTTATTTTTTTTGATATATCCTTTGCATACATTTCATTTAATATTGATCTAAATGGTGCTATATCATTTTCTGATGAGTTGCTTCTTTCTGTATCAATATTATCTAATATTGATACATACCTAACTCTTTTCATTGGAAAATATTGTTCAACATAATAACCACTTTGTATATAATCTCTTCCCAATCTTGACAAATCTTTTGTTACTACCATATTGACCTTGCCATCTTCTATATCATTAATTAATCTATTAAATGCTGGTCTATCAAAAGTAGTACCTGAAACACCATCATCGACATATTCTCCAGCCAAAGCTAATTTGTTTTCCTTTAAATATGCTAATAAAATATTTCTTTGGTTTGTTATACTTTCACTTTCAATAACTTTATCATTATCTTCTTTAGATAATCTTATATAAATACCAACTCTATATAAAGCATTTTTAGTTAAGCCCTCAAACATATCTTTCCTCCTTTAGAGGGCTAGAAATCTTACATAAATATTATAACATATTTAATTAAAATATCCAACCCAAAAAAGAACTATCAAAAAAGCAAAATCCAATGTAAATTTCAACAAATCCCTTTAATTATTGCTTTTTTGATAGTTTTTTAAAATTCCAATTTTTTTCTTTCAATAGGATTACAATTATTTAATATAATTTCTTTCATAAGTTCATTTATTTCAATTCCTTCCTCGTTAAAATGAGTATTTATTTTTATATTTTTGGTATAATCTCTTAATTTTTGTTCATATATATTATTTTTTCTCACTAAGTTGTCCCTCCTTCATAAAAAAATATAAACAATACTTATTATTTCTATTAATGCCATTTTTATACAATATTAATACATCGTTTATATTAATTCTTCTTCATCTTCTGTCCCTTGTTGATTATCTTTATAATTAAAAATATCTAATAATATATTTTCTTTTAGTGTTTCTATATATTTTTTTGTATCTTCTAATGAACCATCTATTGTAATTATTTCAACCTCTTTATCATTACAAAGTTTCGTAAATTCTATCCAATCACTCATATTTCTTGAAATTCTATCTACAGAAGAAATAAGTATTTTATCAATTTTATTATTTTTTATATCTTCTATGATTTTTTTTATTTCTGGTCTATCCATAGTTGTACCACTATAACCATCATCTATATAAACATTTTGAAAATTTATATTGTGTCGTTTACAGTAGTTCTCTATTTCCTGTTTTTGTTTATATATTGAATTATCTCTAACACCTCTTATATATACAATTATATTTTCTAAAGTATTATATTTATTTTCGCAGTTATATCTCGTATATTCTGGATAGCGAATTTTTATCGCTTCCCAAAAATAAGGTGCATAGGAACAGCAAAAAATTTCACTTGGTGCATAGGCACTAGAAATATGTCCATTTTTCAAATCTTCCTCACTATCATACATAATACTATGATTCCAAAGATTAAGGGCCATTCTTGTTACTTTTGAAGATGTACTTGTTTGCCATGCTGTATCTACCGAATCAAGGTTTATAATTCTTTCTTTTTCATTAAATATTTCGTCAAAATGGTCTCTTGTGGTTTCACAAATTCCGTAATGTATATACTAATGCTTTATAGTAAACATCGCCTGTATTTGGATTTCCATATTCCATTAGTTTTTTTTCATAAAAATCCTTATGTGCCTTATCTATAAAATTCAATCTAATCACCTCATTAATATAATGTGTATTTTTTCCATTTCTATACATTTTTTGTTTTGCAATTATTTTTTAGAAACTTGATTTGCTCTTGATTTTCTAATTCTTTTTCCTCATCAGTTTTATTCATATTTCCACCTACAATTACCAAATACATACAACATGCAATTATTATTGAAAATATTACTATTATTTTTAATATAACTGCCACTATTATCACTCCTGAATATTTTTATTTTTTTCTTTTAATTTTTTATATTTTTTATTTTCTTCTTCTAATAAACTATTTGCATAATTTACTGCAAACTCTTTACTATGTAACTTTTCTAATGGTTCTAAAAACATTTTAAAAGTATTTAAGTTAATATTGTCTTTGTTTGCTGAATTTAATAAATTGTGCAATCCAATTAATGCAAATGCTTCTACTTGTTTATAATTGTATAAACTTCCCACTTTACACCTCCACTTTTATAAATTTCGGAACATCATAACTTCTTCCCAATTCTTTTCTAAATTCATAACCTTTTCTTTTTTTATTATAAGTAAATGCACTTTTATTCCAATTTCTATATGCCATATTAGATAATCTCTTCTTTTTTGAAAGCTCTGCTGTTGCTTGATTGTGCATATTTCTTAAATCAATAGTGTCTTTATCTTTTTTTCTTTTTATTACTTCTCTTTTGTTTTTTATATACTTTTTTGTTTTTTCATTATGATTTTCTTTGTTTTGTTCTATTCTTTTGATTTTTTCTTTCTGGTATCTCTTATCTTTTTGTAAAACCTGTGTAACTGCACTTTTAGAAATATTAAGTTCTTTTGCTATCTCTACAGGTTTTAATTTATCTATAAAATATTTATGAATGATTGTATCTTTGTTATTTTTCATTAGTATCTCTCCTTCATTTACTTAACTTTTTGCTAACACTTTTTTAAGTCGATGAAACTAATGAGCTGTTTTTTCTCATTTTTTCTTTATGCTTTTGAGCTTTTATTATTCGCTTTTTAAAGTTATTAATTCTTTTTCTTTGTATCATTTGTATTTTTTTCCTTTTTAAATTTCTGATTAATTTTTGATACATTTTTTCAACTCCTTTCATTAATTAAGGTCTTGAGTTTTTATCTAAAATCGGACAAATTATGAAAAATTTTTTATATTTTTTGTCTTTCTCTATTTTTGGTTAGTGTTTTATATATTTCTACAGTAATTTCTTGTTTTAAATCTTCATCAATTTTTCCATTTATTCTGCTATATTTATTTATTAAGTTATCGTATGTGTATATAATTTCCATTACTTCATCATCTGTCATATTAAAATTTTTGAACATCATTTTTATCATTTCCTTTCAATTTTAAATATTCCTTTTTCAATTTTCCTAATGCTCTTTTTCTTGTTTTTCTTGCTGTATCTGGTTTCATATTTAATTCCCTTGATACTACTTTGTCAGTTTTTTCATTAATTTCTCCATTTTCATCTTTTTCCATATAATAAGAAAAAAGCACTAACCTTTCCTTTTTAGTTAATGCTTTTGAAATTTTTATTAAATATGGATCATCAAATATTTTTTCAAAGTCAGAGGCACAAATATCCCCATCAATTTTTTCTGCTACTGTTTTTTCAATATTTTCTTCTGCTATTAAAAGTTCTTCATCTATCATATCTATATCATCTTCTAAATATGTATAGTCATTTTTTCTTAAGTAATCATATCTTGCTCTTCTTGCTATTGTTATTAATGCTGCTTTTTCTTTATTGCTCAATATATACAAAATACTCCCTCTTCTAAGAACTTATGATTTATATCATCAGTTCAAAAAGGAGCAATAATAAATTTTAACAAACTATTATAAATTTAATCCCTCTTACATATTTTCACCACCTTTATATCAAAATTTTAAAAGTATATTTATTTTTTTACCTTTTGTTCTCTTATTACTTTTGTAGCTCCTCTTAAAACTTTGATATAAAGTTCCTGAGGGTATATTAATATGGTTTTTCTCAAATCAATAAAAATGTGTATAAAAAAAGGAAAATGTGGACAAAAAAAGATGAAATTATCATCTAATTTTATTTCTTATATTGTTTTGAATATATTATATTGTATGGCTCAATTTGTCTTTTCGACATTATTCGACACAAAACTACACAATTAAGTTGTAGAGTGCATTTCAAAGGAAAAATTATTGACAAAAACTTACAGTTTTCTATTGAATTTACATAAATTGTATGCTATAATGTTGGCAAAAATAGTAAAAACATTTGTGAGGCTAATTATGGTTAATGTACTTATCGGTAGTAAGAATACAACTGAACTTGATATTCTTTACCAAAAACTTGCAAATGATAAAAATTTTAGAGTGGAAAATGTTAATACTGGTAAAGATACAATAACTAAGTATCTTAAAATAAATCCAGATATACTAATTTTGGATAATAGTTTACCAGATATGTCTATTGAAGAAGTTGTAGGGCGATTATCTTCTAATCCTTTAGAACGAAAAAAATGTAATACTGTTTTGACATTACCACTAGATTATAATATTAAAATGAATAGATATGAAAAAGTTAGTCAAGTTGTCTATAAACCTTTTGTAGAAAAACAGTTGAGTAATGTAGTCAAAGAAATGGCAGTAGACTTTAATACTCCAGATTTAGAGGTTGGCGAGGTTGATGAATTATTACAATCTTTAAACTTTAATTGTCTTTCTGGGGGTTATAGATACATAAGAAAGGCTATTACATATTGTTATTATAGACCTGAAGAATTAGAATACCTTAAAAATATATTGAATTATCTTTCATACGAATTTAATACTACATATTCACAAGTTAGAGATTCTATGTATGCTTGTATTAGACCATTTAAAAATGCTAGTGATTATAATTGTCCAAAAGAACTATTTGATGCTTTGCAAAATCATGGTTATAGACTTTCATTAAAGGATTTCCTTGAGGTAGTAGTCTTGTATTTAATACGCACAAAGAAAAAAGGCAGATTGTTCTAAATTTTAGAATAATCCGCCCTTTTTTATACATTCATTTTTTTGTAATCTTTATAATCATTAATAATGCCATCATATCTAACTCGTGTTTGTTCTCTAATAATGGTATTCATCTTATCCCCAATCATTCTTCTTGCTTCTAAGAAATCTTCTTTTGGTATTTCTTTCGCAATAAAATTAAATGCTGGTACATTTTCATTTAAAGTTTCCTTTGATTTTTTAATAATATCAAGTCCGTTCATATTTGTTCCTTTAAAATCATATTTAGCAAAGACCATTTCTGGAACATATTTTATAATTTTATTATATGTATCTTCTGGTGTATCAGCTGTTGCTACAACATCAACACCATTAATTTTATCTAATATTCCTGTTACTTGATTTCTTGTTTCTTCGTTATCATCTGCAACAATAACTCTTATTTTATCTTCTATTCTTTTATTTTCCCAATTTAATTCCTTCCATATCATCTCTTGTTGTTTAGGTTTGAATGAAACACATACTGGTACAAATTCTCCATACTTATTATTTTTACTTTGGTTTGTGCAAGGAGTGTTTTCGTCCATTTTATGAGCTCTTAATTCATTCGTTGGTGAATCATCCCATACAATTTTTCCATCATAGTACCTGGCAATGGCGTATGGTGTACCAATCATTAAAGAACATACTCTTAACATTCCGTTTGGGTGTATTAATATTCTTGAACCAGTTTTACAAGAGCAATAACCATAATATGCTGGGTTTTCATCAAATTTTTCTTTCGTAGTAAATGATTGTGGTATTCTAACTGGTATTTTATATTCTTTATTATCTACTTTATCTTCAATTTCATTCCATACCCTAAACCAGTCTTTTATACTTATGTCAAGATTTCCACTAAAGCAATCTCTTGGAACTCCTGTTTTAAATAAGTTATGAAAATTTATTCTTTCTATTCCTAAATCCTCTGCAAATTTTATCATTCTATCAAGATATAGATTACCATCTTCATCTCTTTCTATTAAGAATTTGCTAATGCAAGCAGTTATATCAATATTATATCCAAGCTCTTTTGCTCTTTTAATATTTTTAACACACTTGTCAAATGATCCATAACCTCTGATTGGATCATTAATTTCTTTGTTGGGTCCATCTATACTAAAAGTTATTTCGTCTAACATTTTAAATTCAGGTTGCTCTAATAAACTACTATTGAATTGTCCATTTGTATCAATACGAACATACTCGTATCCTAGTTCTTTTGCCTTTTTTATTAGTTCTAATAATGGTCTGTTTTGTTGTTTAATTCCATATAATGTTGGTTCTCCACCCATTAGAGTTAACTTAACAGCACCCATTTCTCTAAAATCACTTAATAGTTTAATTGCATCATCAAAATCCACTTCTTTTTTCTCTATTTGAAATGCTATTTCAGTTTTATACAAACATTGTTCACATCTCAAATTGCAATCATCAATTATATAAAAGAATATTTGTCTTAAGTTTGTTTTAAAATAATCTTTAAATTTCTGATCCATTTTAAAATACATAGTCTTCACCTCATTTTATATAATATAGTGTTTAAATTATATAATAGGTTATGGACCATGTAAATTGAAACTTTTGGGAGTAATCCCCTTCATTTTTAGGGGTAAAAAAAGAATACCTCCTATGGATATTCTAAATTTTAATTAATTTTTCTTTTTTAAATAATCCTTAATAAATGCTTTGTCTACTTTTGTTAATCTATTTTTTAAATATACTATATTAATGCTATTTGATGGTAACTTTATAGGCATTTTAACCTCATATAATTCGCCATTCTCTATTGCTTGTTTAGCTGCATCTTTCATTACATAGGCAATACCTACTCCACCTTTTGCTGCACTTATTCTTTGTTCTGTTGTTGGACATTTTAAAGTTACTTTCATATCTATTTTAAATTCTTTTAATGTGTTTAATAACCTATTTGTTGAAACTCTATCGTCATAACTTAAAACATATCTATAATTCTTCATATCTTCAACTTTTTTAATATCTATTGGTTTGTTTGATACAAATATGTTTTCTATTTTCTCTATTTCATCAATTTCAATTTCATCTTTATATTCATCTGGAATTGTATCTAAAATAATAAATTCCATTTCATTATTTTTTAGTTCTTCTATCATCTTTCTGCTGTTAGATTCTGTATCTAACTTTATTTCAATATTAGGAAAGTCTTGTGTTAGTTTAATAAGTCTAGGCATTAAAAAAAATTCAGTTATATGTGATGGACATCCTATAGATAACTTACCATTTTCTAAACTGTTACCACACTCAATAATATTGGGAATAAAATCACATAATGAAACTATCTTTTTAGCTTCTGGGTATATTTCTTCTCCCTTTTCTGTTATTTTTAGTCCATTATTTGAACCCTTATGTTTTCTATAAAATAATTGTACTCCTAATTGCTTTTCTAGTGAATTTATATCATTACTTATAGTTTTATCTGTTGTATCCATTTTTTCTGCAGCTTCTGCAAAACTTTTTGATTCTGCTACTATTACAAAAGTCTTGTATAAGCTCGGATTTACACTTACTTGATTAAACATAATATATCTCCTAAAATCAATTTTACTTTATAAAACTAAAGTAATTACTCACTTATTATAACATATTATGTCAATTTTGTAAATACTTTCTTTCCTTGTTTTTATTGATTTTAAGCTAGTTTCTAGTTTTGCTATATAATAATTCTGCTTTTCTTACATTAAATTCTTTCCCTGTTTTTAAATTAAACATTTTTACATATTCTATTAAATTTTCTATACTTTGATTTTCTCCATCTTTTGCTTCTAATTCCAAAAAGTTTCCTAAATTTTTCACTTCTTGAATATATGCTATATATTGTTTATTTTCATACATATAATTATTATAGGTTAATCTAAGAAATTTTGTATAACCTAACATATTTAAGTGCATTTTTGCATCTTCAATACTATCTACTTTTAATATAGATTTATCAATATTATTAGATATGTTCTTCTTGCAAATTATTTTTTTATCATTTTCATTTACATACCTTATTACTAATGAATCTGTTATTTTCCCATTTGTTACTGCAAAATTACCTGTTTTTGTATTGTGCATATACATATCATCTATAATAAATTCTTTTTTGAAAATAAATTTTTTTCTTTCTAATTCTTTTCTTATATCCAAAACATTGTTATATATTTGGCATGTTATTTCTAATTCTTTCATAAGTTCCTCCATTAATATAATAACACATTTATTGAAACAGAAAAAGAGTCTACTGACCCTTTTTCTGTTTTACTTATCTTAATGATTTAAAAAACTTAATTAAGAAAATTTCTCTTTTAGGTTCTTTTCTCCTGGTTTCAAATTCTTTTTGTTTTTCTTCATCATCTTTTTCTGAATCTGCAAAATTATTTATGTATTCATTTATTCTACTTGCATTAATCGGCTTATATTCAATATAAAACCCTAGTTCTCTTGATTTAATGACTAACGAACTATCCCTATCAGCTGTTACCAATATAAATTGTGGTTTCTTTTCAATAGAAGTATTTGTCATCACTTCTTCTATAACTTCTAAGCCAGTCTTTTTAGGCATTTGCATATCAGTAAATACTATATCTGGTTTTAAATTTAATATTGCATTTATTTCATCTTCTCCGTTAAAAACACATTCTATTTTTTCAACATTTGGATTTTCCTCTATTACTGATTTCATATTTCTTACTATTATCTCCATATCATCAGCAACTACTACCTTTATTTTTCTCTCCACTATTATTCATCTCCATTCTACACTCATTGATTATATTTTTTACAATTAAATTATCTTTTGTATCTGTATATTTTAGTAGCTTACGTTTCATACTATATACAGAATTTCTTATTGCTGAATCACTACATCCATAAATCTGTGCAATTTGCTTAAATCTTAAAGGTTTTCTACCATTTATATTAAGTCCATAGTACAACATAAATCTTTCTTTTTCATTTTCTGTGGCTGTATCATCTTTGTCTATTAAATCCATTATTTTTGTTTTTTGACTATTGTTAAGTTTTTCTTTGGTTAGTAGTTCTAGTAATTCTTCTCTAACCAAAATTGTTTCATCTTCTACCATAAATTTTCACCCTTTCTCTTTATTTTTGACAAACTGGGTTTGTCGAATAGGTTAAAAAAATATTATACAATGTTGATTGGAAAAATTGTGAAAGGAGAAACATTCGTGGGAACTATAAGAAAATTAGATGATAATGTTAATATCATTGGCACAAATCTTAAACGAATACGAGAAGAACATGGACTTTCCCAATATGATTTATGCTGTAAATTAGAATTACTTGGTGTAACAATG
>CAMMVE010000031.1 GCA_946500265.1 uncultured Clostridium sp. | reverse complement strand
ATGGAGCAAGAATTAGCATATTCTTTTCACTTAGGTAGTGATAAAAACAAAAGTAAATTGGCAAAGAAAGTTGCAAAAGAAAATGTATCTGGTACTACTTCTCTATCTAATAATGCAATTCAAACTGCAAAAGATTTATCAGATGTAAATAAGCATAACCTAAGAGATTACGACAATCAAAGAGAACTAATTAGAACAATTTATGGAACAGATAATATTGTAAATGATGTAAAACAAGTATATTTAGAAGAATTTGAACAAACAAGACTAGAATATAACAACAATCAAACTCGTGAAGATAGAAAAATCAAAGATTACTTCAAAAAAGTATGTGAATCTCAAAATGATATAGCTTGTGAGATTATAATAGAACTTGGAGATATGGACTTTTGGAACGATAAAAATGAAAGATATAGATTTAAAATGGTTGATGTATATAATGAACAAATAAAAGACTTAACTAAAATTATTCCAGATTTTAAAATAGCAAATGCTACAATACACTTTGATGAAATATCTCCCCATATGCACATTGTAGGTGTTCCAGTAGTAGAAAATTGTATTAGAGGAATGAAAAAGCAAGTTGGAAAAAGTAAGTTGTTTACCAAAACATCACTAACTGAAATACAAGATAAAATGAGATATTCCTGTATTAAGTCATATAACAAGTTCTATGAAGTTAATACGCGATTAAAAGAAAAACAAAAAGGTAGAAATCAAGACATCAATGTTAAAGATATGGGAGACTACAGAGAGATCAAGAAGCAACTAAAACAGAAAGAACAAAAACTTGCTAAAGCTAATAATCAAACAAAACAACTTGATAATACAACTACAAATATAAATGAAATATTAGACAATCTAAAACCTACTAAGCTAAACAAAAATAATATGGTTATTTCAAACGAGGATGTCCAGAAAATCAAAAACTATACTAATGATGTAAAAGATATAACTCAAACAGTTAGAAGTGTAAATGACTTAAATATGGCAATTAAAGATTTTGAGCATAGTTCCTTTGAAATAGAAAAAGAAAATCGTTCATTAAAATATCAATTAGAGCAAAAAGATAGTGAAATAAGTAATTTAAAAGGCGAACTATCAGCTAAGGAAAAGATTATAGGGAAATTACAAACTGAAAAAGAGAAAATAAAACAAGAATTACAAAAATTTAAAGGCTTTTGGCATAGTATTATGAGCCATTTTCACAAAAGAATTTGCTATGATAAAGATAATAACTATAAAATTGTTAGTGATGACTTATACAAAAATGGCATATTTGATGACAATGATAATGAAATTGCTAATAATATATATAGAAAAGTAACTATACTAGATGAAAACAAGCAAAATAAGAATAAAAAGAAAAATGATTATAATTTAAATTAGGAGGAATTTTTAATTATGAATAATGAATTTTACAGAAAACTAAAATAGATGAAAGAACAGGAATAACTTACATATTACAAGGAGATTATTATATACCAAACCTAGCAATGCCTAAACAAGAGAAAATCACTTTAATAAATATGGTAGAATAAGATTAAGATATTTGAAAGAGCATAAAAAAGCTGAATACACATATGTTACATAAAAAATAAAGTACAGTTAATGTTTACCAAAAACTGCACTTTATAGAATTGTTAGTTAACTCCTCTAATTATTAACTTTTAAATATTGTTTCCAGAAAATATCCTCATTCTCATTATAGAACTCAGGATAAACAACTTGTAACCATGGTTTTGCAACAGAATATGCCAAAATGATATCTCTATCTTTAACCTTGCTAGTTGTATTAGCACATTGTGCAATATTAGTCAATACTTTTTTTATGGGCTTAATTATAAAGTTTAATGCACCATACTTTGTAATTGCTTTTCCAACTACGAACTTGGTAAGAAAGTAAGTAGACAAAAAGACAATTACATTTGTTACAGAATTAGAAGAAAAATGCGACACAATTATACTAACAATGACTGTAAAAATAGTTGCGACTATGCTCCGTATAAGTTCTTCTGCAATTCCTTTGATTAGTTCTCTACTGCCACATTCTGGAGAAAATCTTGAAGATTTTTTTACTTCCTCAATGTTCTTTGGTAATCTTTTATTAATTTCAAGGAAATTTACCATCATATGTTCAGCAGAATGTTTGCTTTTTATTGCAGGAGCAGTTTCCATAGTTTCCATTATAACAACATTTACAATATTAATTACGAAATATATAATATTCATAATAATTAAATATACTAAAATGCTGTCTATTCTTTTGCTTAAATACAACACGCCGATAAAACCTAAGATTGAAATTCCTATAATTATAGAGAATAGTTTTATAAACTCTCTTAAATTTTCCTTAATTATAGAAATTTTGCTTTTTTTGTCGCCTTCTTCTTCTCTTTCTTCTTCTAGCCTAATTGAACAGCCTTCTTCACATTCGACAGCTGTAAGGTATTGCGTATCATTAAGATAGAACCTTATTTCATTTTGTAGGCTAGCTGCATGAAAAACTACAAGTTTTTCTGGGTCATTAGATTTAAAAATTGATGTTACTTTATTCCGTTCTTCCATTTTTATTACCTCCAATGTAATATAAGTTAATATTTTTACAATTCTATTTAGAATTATACTCTTATTATATAATATTTTACATAAAATTGCAAATTAGAATAATCTATACTTTTACCAAGTAAATATTTTACAAAACTACTTGAAAGTTTATAAATTTTATGTTAAAGTGAAGAGAGTAAATTGATTGATATTTGTATCAATTGTTAAGAGAAAAAAAAGTTGTAAATAACTACGACGTTCGCTCCAATATATACCTATTATTACGTATTACAACGTTTTAATAGGTTTTATTTTCTCCCTAAGAATATGGATTTTTAAAATTTTGAGCAAATAAAAAATAACCATTCTGCTTGGACGATAGAATGGTTATTTAAACTTTTCATCGGTGACCACTTTGTGGTTCTCATTTTCTATACTTATTATACACAGTTTTTTATCAAAAGTCAAATATAATTTAAAAATTGATTTTGTGCTTCAATAATAAACAAAAATAAAACTATCTTAAATCCCACAATTCCCTAGCAAAAGTCTACTAATTACCCCCAAACCATTGAAAATGTTACGAAAATGTAATATAATTGTAATATAATTGTAATATTTTTCTACTCGAACTTCCGTAAGGCTATATGACATGCTTTGAAAAAAATGGAAAAAGTGGTAGAAACTGATATTGACTAATGAAAAAAAGGAAAGTAAAATATATAGTATAATATTAGGTGAAAAAGGATGGTAAGAATTATGAAACTTAAAAAATTAGCATTAATCATCGTAACAATTTTGCTAGCACTAATGATTTTAGGAATGTTTAATGTATCTAATGCAGCAACAGGAAGCAAATATCTTACAATTAAATTGCTTCGTGAAAATGGATTTGGGTACAAAGTGCTTGACAAAAATGTATGGAAAATAGTAGAGGCACAAGATTCAAGTGGAAATGGTATTAGTTATGATGCGACAATTTACTGCTTAAAAGGAGGCCCAGGTTTTGGTGCATCAGATATGAATACAGCAAGTGGAGGTACAGGCGGAATTACTGTAAAGCATTATACAAGATATTTTGATATGAGAAAACCTGAAGAAATACCAAGTCCTTATGTGGAAGCTTTACCAGATATTAATAGCTCTACATATAAATCTTTAATGTGGGTTTTAGATCATATATATGTTGCTCCTAGTCCAACAGCACCTGGAGATGAAAAGCAAGAGGCTCAGGAATTTTTAAATGCATTATTAAAAGAAGCTAATTTATCAGGTTCACCTTTAACAGAGGAAGATATTGATGCCGTTCAACAGCTAGTAGTATGGCATTTTACAAATACAGGAGACGCATATGATGTAGGTTCTTCTCAAACATTTGAATTTGAACTTAATTCTATAAAAGGTCAAGAGGATTCTGAATTCCTACCATTAAGCGATGAAAATGGAGATGGAACAGAAGATGGATGGACTAGAGCAGAAGATGCAATTACTCTATATAGATACTTTATAGCAAATGCAGATCCTAATTATGATTATAAAAAGTCAGCTAGTACACCATACGAACTTGCTAATTTAACTCAAACAGTAAGAACTCAAGGAAATAGTTATGTAATCGGACCATTTAGAATAGATAGAATAAGTGATACTGTAGCAACTTTAGAAGGTAAATTTACAAATGGAAAAGGAGAAACATTAAATCCTACTTTCCAAAATGCTTCAGGCACACCTTTTGGAAGTCTTGAAGATACTATAGGACAAGAATTTTACATAGTTCTTCCAAACACTACAGATATAAGCGAAATTAATTTTGAGATTAACGGTTCTTACTTTAATACAAAAATTGAATACTGGTCAGTAGAAAATCCAGAAAATGAACAACCAGTTGCTATAATAGACAGAGAAAAAGTGCCATATTCAGATAGCGTAAAATTCACACAAACAGATGAAGAATATTTTGACTTAGCATTAAGAAAATTTATAGTTTCTATTAATGGAGAGGCACCAGACGCAAGTAGAGTACCAGTTATAAGTGATGAAACTTTAGGAGATTTGGCAGATGGTTCTACTACTACAGCAGATAAGGTACACCCAAAAAATCCTTTAGTAGTAAAAACTGGTGACACAGTTCTATATACAATAAGAGTATATAATGAAGGAGAAGTCGATGCAAAAGTAACTGAAATAACAGACTATTTACCAGACGGATTAACTTTCAAAGAGGACAGCGAGATAAATGATGAAAATGGTTGGACAACAACTGATGGAAAAACAGTTACAACAGATAAGCTTGCAGGTCAAATTATTCCAGCATTTAATGGAACAGATTTAAGTTACCTTGATGTACAAATTGAGTGTGAAGTAACTGCCAATAAAGGTAATGATAATATTAACTTAAAGAATATTGCAGAAATAACAGGGGCAACTAATTCAGAAGATGAAGATATGTTAGATAGAGACTCTACACCTGATAATGTTGATTTAGACGGCTATGGAGATGAGAGTCAAGAAGACGACGACGATTTTGAAGATTTAGTAATATTAGGACAATATTTTGATTTATCATTAAGAAAATTCATTACACAAGTTAATGATACAGAACTAAAAGACGATGAAGGCAACTATTTAAGAGAACCAGATGTAGACATTACACCTTTAACATCTGGAAGCGGAACAACAGCTATATATAATCATCCAAAAGAACCAGTTAAAGTGGCAATTGGAGATGAAGTAATTTATACAATAAGAGTATATAATGAAGGACAACTTGATGGATATGTTTATGAAATAACAGATCATTTACCAGAATATCTTGAGTTTGTAAATGATGAGTTTAATGCAAGATATGGATGGACAATTAGTGGAGATGGTAGAACAGTAACAACAGATATTACTTCTCCTGACACACAATATTCTGCAAATAGAGATACTATTTATGCAGACAGAACTACAGAACAAGATAAGGTTTTATTAAAAGCATTTGATGGAACAACATTAGACTATATAGATGTACAAATTAAATGTAGAATTACATCAAACGCTATACCAGACCAAAAATTAACAAATATAGCAGAAATAACAGATTTTACAGATTCAAATAAAGAAGATGTAATTGATAGAGATTCGCAAGAAGATAATGTAACATTACCATCAGATGAAACTCTTCCAAATTACAAAGATGATGAAATAAACAGGGGAGACGAATACATACCAGGTCAACAAGATGATGACGACTTTGAAAAAGTAATTATTCAAAAATTTGACTTGGCCCTAAGAAAATTCATAACAGCTGTAAATGAAGATGCGGTTACAAACAGAGTGCCAGTATTTAGTATCGAAAATGGAGAGTATGTATATACACATACAAAAGAACCTATTGAGGTACAAACAGGAGATATAGTAACTTATACATTAAGAATCTACAATGAAGGAGATATTGCAGGATATGCAGAAGAGATAAAAGATGATTTGCCAGAAGGCTTAGAATTCTTACCTGATAATACAACAAATATTAATTATAGATGGGTAATGTATAACGAAGCCGGAGAAGAAACAGACAACGTAGAAGAAGCTGTAACAATAAGAACAGATTATTTATCAAAGGCACAAGAGGATGCAACAGGAAGAGACAATTTAATAGAAGCATTTGATCCAGAAACAATGTCAGAACCAGATTACAAAGAAGTAAGAATAGCATTTAGAGTAATAGAACCAAACACATCTGACAGAATACTTATAAATACAGCAGAAATTTCAGATGATAGCGACGAAAATGGAAACCCAGTAGATGATATAGACTCAACACCAGATAATGATGAAGACGGAGAAGATGACATAGACATTGAAAAAGTCAAAGTAAATTATTTTGACTTAGCATTAAGAAAATTCATAACAGGTGTAAATGATGAAAATATTACAAACAGAGTACCAGTATTCAGTATTGAAGATGGAAAATATGTATACACACATACAAAAGAACCTATTGAAGTTGCAAATGGAGATATTGTAACATATACTCTTAGAGTATATAATGAAGGAACTCAAGCAGGATATGCAGAAGAGGTAAAAGATGACTTGCCAGAAGGACTAGAATTTTTACCTGACAATAGCATCAACACTGAGTATAGATGGGTAATGTATAACGAAGCTGGAGAAGAAACAGACAACGTAGAAGAAGCTGTAACAATAAGAACAGATTATTTATCAAAGGCACAAGAGGATGCAACAGGAAGAGATAATTTAATAAAAGCATTCGATCCAGAAACAATGACACAACCAGATTATAAAGACATACAAATAGCATTTAGGGTAACAGAACCAAATACATCTGATAGAGTGCTTATAAATACAGCAGAAATCTCAGAGGATAGCGACGATGATGGTGACCCAGTAGATGATATAGACTCAACACCAGATAATGATAACGACGAGGAAGATGACATTGATATTGAAAAGGTTAAAGTAACATACTTCGATTTAGCTTTAAGAAAGATTATTTCTAAAGTTACAATGACATTAGACGGAGAAACAACAGTTGAAGAAACAGGACATGAATTTGAAGATGATCCAGAAGAAGTAGTTAAGATAGACCTTGGAAACCATAAAATTGAAACTTCAGTAATAAAATTCACATATCAAATAAGAATTACAAATGAAGGTAACAAAGCTGGATATGCTTATGAAATTAAGGATTATATTCCAGAAGGTTTAGAATTTGTAGAAGAAGACAATGAGGGATGGGTTTTATCTGAAGATGGAAAAACTGTAACAACAGATCAATTAAGTGATACATTATTAGAACCAGGAGACAGTGCAATTGTTGAAATAACATTAAGATGGATTAATGGACAAAACAATTTAGGTGTAAAAACAAACTGGGCAGAAATTTCAGAAGATAGTGACGACGATATAGACTCAACACCAGATAACTTTGTAGAAGGAGAAGACGACATAGATAAAGCAGAAGTAGTACTTGCAATTGTTACTGGTATTGGAGATAACTATATAGGCGTAATTGCAGCAGTTCTAGTAATACTAGCAGGCGGAATAATCTTAATTAAGAAATTTGTTTTATAATATAAAACAACGGGGACACATTAAAATGTGTCCCCAAAATTTCTATTAATTTAAAATTCAGGGCTATATTTAAAATATGTCCCACGCTATATTTAAAATATGTCCCAAAATTCGAATTGTTGTGAAACTCGGGGACAGATTTTAAATCTGTCCCCATGTTTCACTAGTCGTTAATTTTTTGCTATTAAATATTTACTTTGAAAAAACCTTATGATATAATTTCCAATATAATGGAGGAAATGGCATGAATCAAATTTTAATGATAGATAATAAACCTAAACAGCCTAAAAAGCGCTCTAAAGGTCCAAAAGGATCGAGTGGTCCTATTGAAATAAAGAATATAATAAGATTTTTTGCTATAGTAATTATTGTTTTTGCACTAGTTATTATAAGCCATAGTTCGTATGCAATATATGTTGATGCAAAAGGAAATAATACAGATGATTTGGCGCAAATTACTATAACTAGATTTAACGATACTATAACTGTTAATGTGCAAAGCACATATGTGGTAAATAAATTTAAATATAACTGGCAAGATTCTGAACAAACTTCTATACCAGAAGATTCAACAAGTTTTCAGATAGAGGGTATTATTTTACCTAGCGAGAATAATGTTTTAACAATTGTTCTTGAAGATGAAACTGGAAGGGCAGTAACATATACCAAAGAAATTATTTTAGACGGTATAGATATTGTTAAACCTATTATAGAAACAGAACGAGGACAAGGCTCTAGTGTGATAATCACTGCTACTGATGAAACTCAAATCGAATATATGACATATGCTCTAGATGATGGAGAAGAAATTAGAATAGATAAGAATAATGAAAATGATACAGTGATAGAATACGTAGTAACAAATATAGAAAGAGGAGAGCATACTTTATATGTTACAGCTGTTGATAGTTTTGGAAATATAGAAACTGTAGAAACTACAGTAAAAATTTCAACAGATAGACCGGTAATTAACAGTATAGATGTTGATAAAGAGACAGGTACATTATTAATAAATGCTTCAGACCAAGATGGTCTTCAAACAATAGAAGTAAATTTAAATGGTGCTGTTTATAGAATGGATGATGTTAATCGTACAGAAGCTATATTTACATTAAATTTACAAGAGGGAACAAATACTTTATATATTAAACTTACTAATGTTAATGGAATTTCAGCAGAAGGAACAACGGAATTTGATTATGCAAAATAATGTGATTTTATATTTTATTATATATTCATTTTTAGGCTGGTGCTTAGAATCAGTCTATAAAACAATTATATTTAAAAAGCCAACTAATAGTGGATTTCTATATGGACCATTTTGTCCAATGTATGGAATTGGCGCTGTTATAATGTTATATGCAAGCAAGTTATCGAACAACATATTTATAACTTTTATTATGGCAACATTGATTTTTACTGCTTGGGAATATATTGTAGCAGTAATATTGGAGAAACTTTTTAAAACAAAATACTGGGATTACTCTAACCTAAGGTTCAATTTCCAGGGAAGAATTTGCTTAAAAAACTCTATATATTGGGGTTTATTAGGCGTTCTCTTAATATTTGTTATTCAACCAGCTATAGAAAAGGCTACAAACTGGATACCAGAAAATATGCTAATATATATAAATTCAATTTTATGCCTAGCAATTTTAGTTGATGTTATAGTAACAATATTTAGAATAATGTTTATAGATAAGAAGATTAGGCAAGTATTTGAATTGAGTGACATAATAAAAGAAAAAGTTGCAGAGTTAAAAAATGCCGATATATTAGAAAAGCCACATATAGAAAACATAAAAAATATGGTTGCTGATTTGAAACAAAAACAAGATATTTTGAAATTTAAATTATATAAAAGAATTGTTAGATTAAAGAAATCTTTCCCAGAGATGAACTCTGAAAATTTAACAAAATTTATGACACAGAAAATTTCAATAGAGTCTCTAAGAGATAAAATAAAAAAACATAAAGAAAAATAGATAATGGAGGTCATTATGGCTCAGGAAATTTATATTATTGATGAAAGTGATGAACTAAAAAGTACTATAGCGGAATTATTTAAAAAAGAAAAAGAATACAAATTAAAAAAAGTAAGTTCAGATAATATAGATGTAGCACTAAAAAACATACCATCACTTATCATAATAAATGAAGATACATTAGAAGAAAATATAATAGAAGTGTGTAAAAGAATTCGTTTAAATGAAGATAATATTATTACACCAATTATAGTAGTATCATCAAACAAAGAAAAAGAGCATAGAGTAGAGGTATTAAGAGAATGTGTTGAGCATTACATTAAAGCTCCAATTGATAAAGAATATTTATATTATACAATAAAAAATGTAATTAGATTACTTGATACAAATAGAAGAGTAAGCCCACTTACTGGACTTCCTGGAAATGTACAAATTCAAGCAGAAATGAAAAAAAGATTACTAAACAAAGAAGAATTTGTAATGCTATATTTAGATTTAGACAATTTCAAAGCATACAATGATGTATACGGATTTTTAAATGGAGATGAAATAATAAAGTTCACAGCAAGAACAATATCTAATAATATAGATAAATTATCAACAAGTGGAAATACATTTGTTGGTCATATTGGAGGAGACGATTTTGTAGCAATTGTATCTGCACAGGACGATTATGAAGCAATATGTCAAAGTATAATTGCAGAATTTGATAAAGGGATTTTGAAATACTTTACTGAAGAAGATATAGAAAGAGGTTATTTAGAAGTGCCAAATAGAAAATGTGTAATAGAAGAATTTCCATTAACATCTATTTCTATAGGAGTTGTAGTAGTAAACAAATCAAGATTCCATAATGTTCTAGAAATAGGAGAAGTAGGAGCTCAAGTAAAGCATTTAGCAAAAACAACTATGGGAAGTGCATATTCAATAGATAGAAGAACAGAAAATGTGTCATGTGAGGTAAAAATTTAATATAAAAAATTCTACAAAAGTTATATAAATAAAAATAAAGCATATACATATACTAAAACTAAGAGAGGTATGTATATGCTTATTTTAACTAAAAAAAGAATTATGATAATGGTGTGCATGTTATGTGTATCGTTATATGCATTTTCGTTTAAAATTGCAAATAATATAGAAAGTATGGAAAATACAGAAAGAACAGCCCAAACTGTAGCAACACCTGTATCGAATAAAGTGGTTATTGTAGATGCAGGACATGGCACTCCAGACGAGCGGAGCAGAAAGTAGTAATGGTACTACAGAAGCGCAAATAAATCTTGAAATTGCATTAAAATTACAAAAACTTTTAGAACAAAGTGGATGTACAGTTCTTCTAACACGTTCTGATGAAAACGAAATTTATGATGCAGGAAGCGACACAATAAGAGAAAAGAAAGTATCGGATATGAAAAATAGAGTAAAAATCGGAAATGAATCAAGCGCGGATATTTTTGTATCAGTACATTTAAACAAAATAGCAGAGTCACAATATAGTGGATGGCAAACATTTTATAAAGGCAACAATGAGGAAAGTAAAAAGCTAGCCACAAGCATACAAAATAGTTTAAATGAAACAATGCAAAAAGAAAATACTAGAAAACCAGCGCAATTAAATACTATATATTTAATGAAAAACGTAGAAATACCAATAACAATTGTAGAATGCGGATTTTTATCTAATCCAGAAGAAGAAAGCCTTCTTCAAACAGACGAATATCAAGAAAAACTTGCGTGGGGAATTTATAACGGAATAAACGATTACTTTTTTGAATAAAAATTACACTTCTTGGAAAGAATATGTAAAAACATATAAAACAAGGAGTGTATTTTTTTGAAAAGCTATAAAATATTAAGCACAAAAGGTGCAGTACTAGATAAATGTCAATTAGAAGCATATTTAGAGAAACTTGCATCTGACCATATTTTAAAAGAAAAATCAGATAAAAATACGTATCCAATTCCTAGAATGCTGGATAATTTTGAAGTTATAACAATGGTATATAATGTTTTGAATGAGCATATTAAGCTTAAAATTCCAATTCATCCTGCTGGAGAGTGGCTTTTAGACAATTATTATGTTATTGAAGAAACTGTTAAGAGTATTGAGAAGGAATTGACCCTAAAAAAATATACTAATTTTTTAGGCATTGCTAACGGAGCAAATTATGGATTTGCCAGAATTTATGTATTGGCGACTGAAATTGTTTCATATACTGATAGCAATATTGATGGTAAACTTCTTACTGATTTGCTTAAAAGCTATCAAGAGAAGAAAAAACTTAATATGGAAGAAATTTGGAATATTGGTATTTTTCTTCAAATTGCGCTAATTGAAAATATTAGAAACATATGTGAGAGAATTTATTCAGCTCAGCTTCAAAAGTATAAAGTTGAGAATATTATAGAAAGACTTGTAGAAAATAAGTCAAAAGATGAACTTAAATTTAATAAATTAAATGAATATAGAGCTAAGGTAAAAGAATATGGAGAAATGAAATATCCTTTTATTGAGTATATGTCATACAAATTAAGGCAATTTGGTAAAAAGGCATATCCTTTTCTTAATGTGTTAGAAGAACAAGTGAACAAAATGGGTGTTGACATATCTGAGGTTATTAGAAAAGAACATTTTGATATTGCCGTAAAAAAAGTTTCAATGGGAAATTCTATAACAAGTATAAAGAATATACAAAGAATTAATTTTATAGATATTTTTGAGGAAATAAATCAAGTTGATGATATTTTAAAACAAGATCCAGCTGGCGTATATGACAAAATGGATTATAAAACTAAAATCTATTATAGAAATAAGATAAAAGAAATTTCTAAGAAGACAAAAATTTCTGAAATATATATTGCTAAAAAATGTTTGGAATTATCAGAAAACAAAGAAGGGAAAAAAGCTCATATAGGCTATTATTTAATTGATAAAGGTTATGGAAAATTAATAGAAACATTGCAAAACAAAAAAGTAAATCTGGTTTCAAATAATAAGAAAATAGGATTATATATTGGAATAAAAATAATTATTACACTTATAATATCTATTGCTTTAGGAATGTATATATATTCCCAAAGCAGAAGCATAATTTATGCTGTATTAACAACAATTCTTGTATACATTCCTACAGAAATTATCTTAATTCAAGTATTTCAAAATATAATAAATAAAATAACAAAACCAAAGTTAATTCCCAAAATAGATGTACAAAACGGTGTACCTGAAGAAGATGCAACTTTTGTGGTTATACCTACTATATTAACAAGTGCAGATAAAGTAAATGAAATGATGCATAAATTAGAAGTGTATTATATAGCAAATAAAAGTGATAATATTTATTTTGCTTTACTTGGAGACGTGTCAAGCAGTGACAAAAAAGAAGAAGATTTTGACGAAGAAGTATCAAAAGCAGGACTAGAAATTACAAAGAGACTAAATGAAAAATATCCAGATGAAAAATTTCCGAAGTTCCATTTTCTATATAGATTTAGGCAGTGGAATGAAAAAGAAGAATGCTTTTTAGGTTGGGAGCGCAAAAGAGGGCTACTTAGCCAGTTTAATAATTACCTTTTGAAGAATAGCAAAAATGAATTTAGAGTAAATACGATAGATTTAGAGAAATTGCCAAATATTAAATATGTTATCACATTAGATGCAGATACAGAATTGGTACTAAATACTGGATTAGAGCTTATAGGAGCTATGTCACATATTTTAAACAAACCTGATATAGAGGATGGAATTGTAAAAAGTGGTCATGGTATTTTACAACCAAGAGTGGGAATTAGCTTGCTTGCAGCAGATAAAAGTAAATTTGCACAGATATATTCAGGCTCACCTGGTATAGATTCATATACAAATGCTATTTCGGATATTTATCAAGATAATTTTGAAGAGGGAATATTTACTGGAAAAGGAATATATGATTTAAGAGCATTTTCAGAAGTACTAAAAAACCAAATACCTGATAATACTGTGCTCAGTCATGATTTATTAGAAGGTTGTTACTTAAGATGTGGGCTCGCATCTGATATTATTCTAATGGATGGATATCCAACATCGTATATGAGCTTTAAAACAAGGCTTAGCAGATGGACAAGAGGAGACTGGCAAATTTCTAAGTGGCTATTTAAAAATATTAAATGCAAGGACGGGGTAAAAAGGAAAAATCCACTTGGATTAGTTTCTAAATATAAAATTCTTAATAACTTGGTAAAAAGCATATTTCTTCCATTAGCATTACTGGCAATAGTATTTTTAAGTTTAATAAATGTATTTTTTAATATAAAAATTTGGCCTGTTATGACTATTGCTATTTTATCAATAATAATTCCTTCAATAGTAGAAATATTTAATAGAATTATATACAGAAAAGAAGGAGAGAGCTTTCAAAAAACATTTCATAAAGGAGTTACAGGAGTTAAGGCAAGCTGTATAAGAGGAATACTAGAGCTAGGAACTTTGCCAGATAAAGCTTTTACATTATCTAATTCAATAATAAAAAGCATTTACAGAATGTGCAAAAGCAAAAAGCATCTTTTAGAATGGATGACAGCAGAAGAAGCAGAAAAAAATGCTAAAACAGACTTGATTTCATACTATAAAAATATGTGGCCTAATATAGTTATGGGCGTGTTTTTCTTGCTTCTAGCATATAAAAATCTTGCATACCTAATATTTGCAATATTATTTTTCATTACTCCTAGCGTAACGATGATAATTAGTAAAAAGAACGAAAAACATACAGCTGTGAGCAAATTGAATGAAAATGATAAAAAATATTTATTAGAGATAGGACAAAAAACATGGCAATATTTTAAGGACAACCTTACAGAAAAATCAAATTATCTTCCACCTGATAACTATCAAGAAGATAGAAAAGAAAAAATTGTTTACAGAACATCACCTACTAATATTGGTTTAGGACTTTTAGCAGTTGTTGCAAGTTATGATTTGAAGTATGAAAATTTAGAAGATACATTAGTATTGCTAGAAAAAATGTTGGACACGATAACTAAAATGCAGAAATGGAATGGACATTTATACAATTGGTATAATATAAAAACACTAGAACCACTTAATCCAAAGTATGTATCAACTGTAGATAGTGGAAACTTTGTGGGATATTTATATACTCTAAAACAATTTTTGACAAGTTTGCCTTCAAAAACATTATCACAAAATGCTGATACAAAATTAGGTCAGAAAGAAGATAAGCTAAAAAATCAACATAAAGTTGAAAGTCATGATGAACAGTCATATATGGAAAAAATTCAATTTATGATTAAACAAATAGACGCACTTATAGAAAATACTAATTTTAAATATTTATACAGTGAGGAAAATAGAATTTTTTCTATAGGATTTAATGTAGAAGACAATAGCCTTACACCATCATATTATGATTTACTTGCATCAGAAGCAAGACAAGCAAGCTTAGTTGCAATTGCTAAAAAAGATATACCTGCAAAACATTGGTATAATCTAAGCAGAACTTTAACGATATTGAATAGATATAAAGGGCTAATATCTTGGTCAGGTACAGCTTTCGAATATTTGATGCCAAATATTAATATACCAAAATATCCTGGTAGCTTGATTAGCGAATCTAGTGAATTTGCTATTATGTCTGGACGAGAATATGCAGAAGAATTAAGTATTCCATGGGGAATTTCTGAAGCGGCTTTTAATTTAAGAGATTTAAATAATAATTACCAATATAAAGCATTTGGAATTCCATGGTTAGGACTAAAAAGAGGATTAGCAGATGAAATGGTAGTTTCTTCATATGCTAGCATTCTTGCTGTTACTGATTATCCAAAAGAAGTAACAGCAAACTTAAAAGTACTAGAAAAAGAAGGCATGTACGATAAATATGGATTTTATGAGTCTATAGATTACACATTAAGTAGACTAAAAAACGGAGAAAAAAATGTAGTTGTAAAAACGTATATGGCTCACCATCAGGGATTGATACTTCTATCTATAGATAATTTATTTAATAATAACATTTTACAAAAAAGATTTATGCAAAATCCGGAAATGAAAGCAGTAGACATATTACTGGAAGAAAGAATGCCAGAAAATGTAATTATAACTAAAGAGCAAAAAGAAAAAGTACAAAGAACAAAAAATGTGGATTATGAGACATATATAGTAAGAGAATATAATAAAGCATATGACAATTTAAATCATATTAATGCTATTTCTAATGATGATTATACTGTAATAGTAGAACAAAAGGGAAATGGATATAGTAAATTCAAAGATATAGCAATAAACAGATATAAGAAAACAGATGACATAGAAGAGGGGATATTTTTCTTTTTCAAAAATATAAAAACAAAAAGAATATGGACATCTGGACAGAAGAATTATTTATCTCAAGCAGACAAGTATTCAGCTTGTTTTTCTCCAGAGATGAGTAAATTCGTAAGGTTAGATGGAGGAATAGAAACAACTACAAAAATCTTTATAACACCAAACAGTCCGGTAGAAATAAGAAGAGTAGAACTTAAAAATTTGGGAAATACAGAAGAGACCATTGAAATAAGTAGTTTTATAGAACCATTGCTTTCTAGTTTAGAACAAGATTATTCTCATAAAGCATTTAATAATTTATTTTTATCATTTGAAATGGTTGATAATACTATTATTGCTAAAAGAAAGGCAAGAGATGAAGATAAAGAAGATGTATATTTAGCTGTTAATTTTTATACTGAAAACGAGACTGTTGGAGAGCTAGAATTCGAATTAGATAAAGAAAAATTTGTAGGAAGACAAAATATGGAATTGCCTATAGCTGTAGAAAACTCTGTTCCACTAGGAAGAAAAATAATAATGACAACAGACCCAATAATTGCTATGAGAAGAACAATAAAAATAAATCCAAGTGAAAAAGCAGAACTAAATTTAATTATGGCAGTATCAAATAGTAAAGAAGAGGCACTAGAATTAATAAGAGAAAATACAAATAATGAGAGTATATTAAGAAATATTAATCTGGCTAAAGCGAAAACAGAGGCTGAAAGTATGTATCTTGGTGTAAGAGCAAAAGATATTGCAAATTATCAAAACATGCTTAAATATTTAATATATCAAAATCCATTAAAAACATTAATGTATAAGAAAAAAATTCCTGAACAAGCACCTACTAGTGAACTATGGAAATATGGAATATCAGGAGATTTGCCAATTTTAGAAATTGTAATAAAAGATATAACAGATATAGAAATTGTAAAAGATGCAATAAAAGCGTATGAATATTTTAGGGTAAAGAATATAAAAATAGACCTTGTAATTTTAAATGAAGAAAAAAAGACATACGAAAATTATTTATATGATGAAATACAAAGTGTAATATTGGATAAAGGACTTAATTATATGCAGAATGTTAAAGGCGGAATATTTATTATCAGCAATATTGATAATGATTCTAAAAAGATTTTGGAATATAGAGCAAATTTATTAATTCATGCAAATATGGGAAATATAGCAAGGCAAATAAGAGATTTTGAAGAAGAATATATGGATAAAGAAAAAAGTATAGCAGATGAAACAAAAACTGAACAAATAATAGAGGAGCCTCAAGAAAGGCAAGCTTTACCAGCAGAAGAACTCAAATATTATAATGAATATGGAGGATTTTCAAAAGACGGTAGTGAATATCTAATAAGAGTAAATAAAGATGAAAGACTTCCAACAGTGTGGTCAAACATCATGGCAAATGAGAACTTCGGAACAGTTGTAACAGAAGGAATGGGAGGTTATACATGGTATAGAAATAGTAGACTAAATAGGTTAACGGCATGGAATAATAACCCTATTACAGATATTCCATCAGAAGTGATTTATATTGAAGATATGGAAAGTAAAAAAATTTGGTCTGTTGGCATAAATCCATCTCCAGATAATAACGACTATTATGTAACTTATGGATTTGGATATAGTAAATATTTGCATACAAGCAATGGAATTTTTCAAGAATTAAAAGTATTTATACCACAAAAAGAAAATTGCAAAATACAAATATTACATTTAGAAAATAAATTAGCAAAGAAAAAAGAACTGAAATTAATCTACTATATTAAACCTGTCCTAGATGAAGACGAAATAAAATCTAATGGATATATTAATACAGAATTTAATGAAAATAATAATCTAATCACAGTACAAAACCAAGCAAAAGAAAAAGATAGCAGAACAATAATGTATATAACAAGCAGTGAAAAGATTACGTCTTATACTGGATGTAAGGATACATTTATAGGAAATAGCACTTTAGAAAATCCTGAAGGAATTAGAAAAATTGAATTAGATAGAAAAAATTCATTAGGAAAAAATGAGGCAATTGCAATAGAAATTAAAGTGAATTTAGAAGCGTTTGAAAGAAAAGACATTGTATTTTTAATGGGAGCAGATGTTGACTTTTTAAGTTTACAAGATACGGCATATAAATATGCTAATGTAAATAATGCTATAAATGAATATGAAAGCACAATAAGATATTGGAAAAATATTCTTAGCAACATCAAAGTTGAAACACCTATGGAATCTATGAATATTTTACTCAATGGATGGTTATTGTACCAGACATTATGCTCTAGAATGCTAGCAAGAAGCGGATATTACCAGTCTGGAGGAGCATATGGATTTAGAGACCAACTACAAGACTGCATTGGATTAAAATATATTTCACCTGAAATTTTAAAAAGACAAATATTGAAACATAGTAGACATCAATTTGTAGAAGGGGATGTAGAACATTGGTGGCATGAAGAAAATTCAAGAGGAATTCGTACTAGATTCTCTGATGATTTACTATGGTTACCATACATGGTAGCTGAATATATAAAATTTACGGGAGACAAAAGCATCTTAAAAGAAGAAACAAACTATATAAATGGAGAAATTTTACCAGAAGGAGTTTCAGAAAGATACGATTTGCATCCACCTTCCAATCAAAAAGGAAGTATATATGAGCATTGTATAAAAGCTATTGAAAAATCTTTGGTATTTGGAGAAAACGGTTTACCTAAAATCGGCTCAGGAGACTGGAACGATGGATTTAGTAATGTAGGACCAAAAGGAAAGGGAGAAAGTGTATGGTTGGGATTTTTCCTATATATGATTTTAGACAATTTCTCAAAAATTTGCAAAGAAGTAGGCGAAAAGTTAGAAAAAGAGGAAGAAGAAGTAGACGATAGCATTACTGAATTTTCAAAGGAATTAAAGCAAACAAATAAAAAAGAAGAAAATATAATGACTGCAAAAACTGAAAAAGAAAGAGCAGAAAAATATAAAACAATAATGGAGGAATTACGAAAACATTTAAACACAAATGGATGGGATGGAAGATGGTTTAAAAGGGCATTTATGGACGATGGAAACGTATTAGGAAGTATACAAAATGAAGAATGCAGAATAGATAGCATTGCACAAAGCTGGGCAACAATTTCAGGCGCAGGAGATAATGATAAAAAATATATATCTTTAAATAGTTTAGAAAATCATTTAGTAGACAAAGAAGCAGGAATAATTAAGTTATTAGATCCACCATTTGAGAAAAGCAAATTAGAACCAGGGTATATTAAAGCATATATACCAGGAACTAGGGAAAATGGAGGACAATATACTCATGAGTGTTGTTGTTAACACCAGTTTTTGAAAAATATTGATACTCTTAAAAATACATATTGTTATTAATTTTGTATCAAAAGTATTTAAAAACACACCTTATTGATACAAAATTAGTGATAAAAATCAAAATAATACAACAAATTTTAAAAAATGTGAAACAAATTAGAGAAAAAATACAAAAAAAGTTTCACATTTTTTAAAATTTATGATATAATAAAAATGTGAAACAAAATCAAATAAATTAAGCAAAAATGTTTCACATTTATAAGGAGGAAAATCATGGAAGAAAAAATTGAAATTATGAATCTTCTTCAAAGTAAACAGGTTCTTGAACATGAATTACAATCACTTGCATATGGATCAGTAGAAATAAGAGAAAATGAATCTAATAAATATATATATGTACATTATAGAGAAGATGGAGTAGCTTTAACAAAATATGTTGGAGAATATTCTGATGAATTATATAATTTAGTATTAAATAATAACATTAAAGCAAAACAATTGAAAAAACAAATAAGAGAGATAACAAAAAAACTAAAACAATTAAATTATACAGAAGAAGAATTATCAGAAAAAGTAGAACAAAATATAGACTTTGCTAAAAGACATTTAGTAGATACAATCTATAAACAAGCTATATTAGAAGGTGTTGCAACTACATTTGCAGATACAGAAAGTATTATTGAAGGTGGAAAAGTAAATAATATGACATCTGAAGATATACTAAAAATAGTAAATTTAAAACATGCTTGGGAATTCATATTAAATAAAAATGTTATTTTAAGTGATACAAATTTTGCTTTATTATGCGAAATAAACAAAATGGTAGAAGAAGGATTTTATTATACAGCAGGTAAAGTAAGAAATACACCAGTGACAATAGGTGGAACAACATGGAAACCAGATTTACCTATTGAAAGTGTAATTAAGGAAGAGTTAGAAGAAATATTTAATAAAGAGTTGAATGATGTTGACAGAGCTATTGAACTTTTATTATATACAATGAAAAAACAAGTATTTATAGATGGAAATAAAAGAACAGCAGTAATTTATAGTAATCATTATTTGATTTCAAAAGGAAAAGGAATAATAGCAATTCCAGCAGAATTAACAGAAGAATTTAAGGATTTACTTATTCCTTATTATGAGGGAAGAGATGAAAAAGAGATAAAGAAATTTATTAAAGAGAAATGTTACATGAGTATATAGAAAAATGTTTCACATATTAAATAAACCTTAAGAAACAAAATCTTATGGTTTATTTTTTTGGCCTTAAAATTATATTAAAAGTAAATAAAAAAGTCACAAAATCGATTGTGGAGCGAATTAGAAAGAAAAGAAAGGAGAGTTATATGAGCAAATTGAAAGGGCTATGGATACCATTAAATATTTTATTGAATGAAGAATTATCTGACAAAGAAAAAATTGTATTATCAATGATTTCATATTTAAGTGATGAAACAGGAAGTTGCTTTGCAAGTAATAAATATATAGCAAGTATTGTAAATGTAACCTCCGACAGAGTTTCAAAAATAGTAAGTTCATTAAAGAAAAAGGGATATATAGAAGTTAAATTAAAATTTAGAACAGAAAGTAAAGAAGTAGAAAGTAGGCAGATTATTCCTAATAAAGAAAAGTTAAATGGGTATAGTGAAAAATACCTAGAGGGTATAGGTGAAAATAACTATTTAGATAGTCAAAAACAACTACACCCTATAGGTGAAAATAACGAAGATATAATAAATAATATAAAAAATAAAAATAATTATAATAAGGGAGCACTTAGGAAAAAGAATAACAAGGCTAACTTTGAACAGCGAGATTATACTGACTTTGACTTTACTAAATTATATGCAAATGCAGATGCATTTGTATAGATAAAATCAGCGACTAAAGTAGAAAAACTATTTATGTGGATAATTTTTTAGTTAAAGTTGTGAATAGCAATTTTAACTAAAACCTAAAAAATATGTAGATATTTTTTAGGCAAAGGGGTGTGGGGAAAAGTTTATTTTTCCCTGCCACAACAAATACTTTTAGCGAATAGCGTAAAAAAGTATTGTAGTTGTGTTACAACACAAGTTAGGAATAAGCAATAATATAAAAATTTAGTTGTGTTTTTTAGCACGAGTAAGGAGGGGAAAAATGAGTTATGCGATAATAAGAAATACAAAATACAAAAGAGAAAATTTGAAAGGAATATTTAGACACAATGAAAGAAGAAATAAAAATTATTCAAATGATAATATAGATAAAGAAAAATCATATTTAAATTATTCATTAAAAGAGCCACAATA
>CAMMVE010000030.1 GCA_946500265.1 uncultured Clostridium sp. | reverse complement strand
CCTGAAAGCATCATTTTAGAAAGTACACATCTTACTTTTTCTCCTCCTGATAATACATTCACTTTTTTTAGTGCTTCTTCTCCAGAGAATAACATCCTTCCTAAAAAGCTTCTTACATATGTTTCATCTGGATCTTTTGAATACCCTCTTAACCAATCTGTTATAGATAAATCTGACTCAAATAAATAATTATTATCTTTCGGAAAATAATTTGTTGTAATTGTTGTTCCATATCTGATAGTTCCAGAATCTGGTTCCATTTCTCCTGCTAATATTTGGAATAATACAGTAATAGCATTTTCATTATCTGCCAAAAAAGCTATTTTATCATTTGGTTTTACTACAAATGATACTTTATCTAATATTTTTTCACCGTTTATAGTTTTGCAAATATTTCTTACCTCTAAAATATCTTTACCTGGCTCTCTATCTGGTTTAAAATCTATGTATGGATATCTTCTATTAGAAGGTTTTATTTCATCTAATTCAATTTTCTCTAAAGATTTTTTTCTTGATGTAGCTTGTTTTGATTTTGAAGCATTTGCACTAAATCTGGCAATAAATTCTTGTAATTCTTTAATCTTCTCTTCTTTCTTTTTATTAGCTTCTTTCATTTGCTTTAATGCAAGTTGACTTGATTCATACCAGAAGTCATAGTTTCCTGGATATACTTTAATTTTTCCAAAGTCAACATCAGCAATGTGTGTACATACTTTGTTTAAAAAGTATCTATCATGCGATACTACAATAACTGTATTTTCAAAATTAATTAAGAATTCTTCAAGCCAATTTATGCTTTTTAAATCCAAATCATTTGTAGGCTCATCCAATAATAGAATATCAGGATTTCCAAATAAAGCTTGAGCTAGTAAGACCTTAACTTTATCTTTTGGCTCTATTTCACTCATAAATTTATAATGCTTATCAGGCTCAATTCCTAAATCATTTAAAAGTACTGCTCCATCTGCTTCAGCATTCCATCCATCTAGCTCTGCAAATCTTTCTTCTAACTTTGCAGCTTTCATTCCATCTTCTTCTGAAAAATCAGGCTTTGCATATATTGCCTCTTTTTCTTTCATTATGCTATATAACTCCCCATTTCCCATAATTACAGTATCCATAACTGTATATTCTTCAAAAGCAAAGTGGTCTTGTTTTAAAACTGAAAGCCTTTCATTTTTTTCCTTTGAAACCTCTCCCTTGCTAGGTTCTAATTCACCAGAAAGAACCTTTAAGAAAGTAGACTTTCCAGCTCCATTCGCTCCTATTACTCCATAGCAACATCCTTTGTTAAATTTAATATTAACATCTTCAAATAATGTTCTTTTTCCAAATCTAATTGTAACTCCTGTTGCAGTAAGCATTTTATTTTTACCTCCTCTGTCGGTTTGGGGACAGGTCTCCAGCCGACATTTTGTCGGCAAAGGGACAGGTCTCCCTCAAACCTATATTATTTCTTAGTTTATGTAATCTGTGTCGCCGTGAGACCTGTCCCCGGGGCGACATTTTGTCGTCCCAAGACCTGTCCCCAAACCGACATCAGTCTAGCATTCCTTTTTTCTTTAGCCATAATGATGCTATTACTCCTATTAGTATAGAAAATACTACGATTAGCACAAATCCAAATGGATTTTCTTGAAGAGGAACCGGTACATTCATACCCCAATAACTTGCTATCATCGTAGGTATTGCTAATATAATTGTTATTGATGTTAGGTATTTCATTACTCCATTTAGGTTATTTGAAATTATTGATGCATATGCATCCATTGTGCCTGTAAGTATATCTCTATATATTCTTGCCATTTCTATTGCCTGCTTATTTTCTATTATGGCATCCTCTAATATATCTTCGTCCTCATCATATAGTTTTATGAGGTTTCCTCTCATTGTTTTTTCCATTACGACTTCATTAGATTTTAATGAAGTTGTAAAATATACTAACCCTTTTTCTAAGCTAAGTAATTTTAGTAATTCCTTATTTTTCAAAGAGTTTTTTAATACATTTTCTGCTATTTCTGTTTCTTTATTTAACTTTTTTAACAAACTTAGAAACATTTCAGAATTTGAATAAAATATCTGTAGTAGCATTCTACTCTTTTTATATGTTACAATATATTTTATTTTTTTCTCTACCAAATCTTCTATAATAGGATTTTTATTTAAAGAAACAGTAATAATATAATCGTCTCTAACAAAAATTATTCCTATTGGCATCGTGCTGTATACCTTAGTTCCAGATTCAATTTCAATTATTGGCGTATCTATGATAAATAATATTGTATTATCGTCATCTTCAACGTCGATTCTGGCTTTCTCTTCTGAGTCTAGTGCATATCTTATAAAGTCTTCTTGTATTCCAATATTTTCACATACCGTTTTTATTTCGTCATCACTCGGTGAAACCATGTTTATCCAATTTCCCTTTTTATATTCTTTTGTTTCTTCCGTTATATTTGTTTCCAAATCAGTACTATACATTTTAAACATAGTCATCACCCCTCAGCTTAATATATTAACATAACTTGCCAATAATTACAACTTTATTTTGAAAAAACATGTTAAAAAATTCTATAAATATGTTACTATTTTAAGGATATTAGAACATGCATATCTTGCAACAGGAGTTCTATTAAAAATTTTTACAAATCAATGCATACAATGCTTGTTTTTTACTAATTAATATTGTATAGTATGTAATATAGAAAATGAAATGGTAAACAAATTTAAATTTCAAGAGGTGGAAAATATGATCGATAATAATGTTTTTAGAGATATTTCTTATGGTTTATATATAGTTTCTACAAAGTATAATAATAAAAATGTTGGATGTGTTATAAATACCTTATCTCAAGTCACATCTGAGAATCCAATTATTTCTTTTAGTATTAATAAAAATAATTATACAAATGAAGCAATAAAATCTTCTAAAAAATTGGCAATTTCTATTATTTCTGAAGAAACTAAGGAAGATATCATTTTTAAATTTGGATATAATTCTTCCAGAGATATAGATAAATTTGAAAATTGTGATTTTATTATAGAAAATGAGATGCCTGTAGTTACAGATGGAATGTGTGGTTATTTAATCTGCGATTTAGTTCAGACTGTAGACTGTGGTACTCATGACATTTTTATTGGTAGAGTTACAAACACTAAAAAACTTAGCAATAATAAAGAGATGACATATCGCTATTATCATGAAGTAATTAAAGCTGTCGCTCCTAAAAATGCTCCAACATATATTGATGCAGAGCAGAATAAAGCAAAATATGCTGAAAATAGCAACAATGAAACTACTAATTCAAATATGAAATACGAAAAATACAAATGCATTATTTGTGGATATATTTATGATGAGTCTATTGAGAAAATAAAATTCACAGATTTGCCAGATGACTGGAAATGTCCTAGATGTGGCGTGGGAAAAGAAAATTTTGTAAAAATAGATTAATAAGCATCTACGTAGCACAGGAAATTTACAAGTTCTGTACTTCCATACACTATAATTGGTATAGTATGCATTGCATTGATTATTACAATGTTGAAATACAATAAAAAATAAATTGCTAATAATTTTTATTTAAAAATAAAATTATTAGCAATAAAATTTAATATCATTAAAATTATTAATATGATAATAATCCTTCCACTTTGATACAATTAAAAAATAATGTCTTGAAATTACATTTAATATTTTATTTAAATCATTTTCTGGAATCCTACTTTTATTATTGGATAATATACATCCACCAGCTTTTGTTAGCCAAACCTTTGTAGAATTTTGTGAAACATTTCCTTTAGAAACGTGTACGTGAATGGGCTCATTATTTTCATTGGACCAGAAATATATTTTATATCCGGTAAATCTCGAAGATACTAGGCAAATTTAAGACCTCCCTCTTTGGCGTATTTGTAAAACAAATCCGAACTATGTTCAACTACCTGTTTAAAGAAATTAATTTCTTCATCAGTATAATTGCCTTCCCAAACAGTTACTTCATAAGTAGGTAACTTTATTCTAACAGAATCAAATCCATTTTTAGAAGGTCTTTCAAAGTGAACATCTATACATTCTTGACCATTTTCTATATATATTTTTGAAAATAGTACTTCTGTGCCATCAGAGTACTTCACATATGGATACATCATAATATCAGCTCCCCTTATAAACATTTGAATTCATATAAAAAATTACCTATTTAATTTCAAATAATATATATTTTTTATCTATAAAATCAACTGGAGGATATTATTAATTGAGTATTAAATAATTCATAGAAAAAAATTCAATGCTTATAATAAATTATGGTGCGCCATAGAGGATTCGAACCTCCGACCATTTGATTAAGAGTCAACTGCTCTACCAACTGAGCTAATGGCGCATATTTAAGACGTTGTATTCTTTATGGAAACAACATCTCTATTATAATGCCAAAAATCAAATTTGTCAATTATTTTGGTAAAATTTATAATTATTGAAAATGACCTATAGTTATGATATTATTGTTAAAAATATTATAATTATAGGTGATAATATTGAAAGAAAATGAAGAATGGAAAGAAATTAGAGACCAAATAGATAGCAAAGATGCTGAAATTGTTGAAAAGTATGGTTTTGATATTAGAAAAAAATTCTCAGACATTACTAATGAAGAAAACATATTAAAAAGGAAAAAAAGGAATTTTATTATAAAAGTAATTTTTATATGTATAATTATAATTTCAATACTAATAATTATATATAAAGTAAATACTGATGTTAAAATAGCAAAAATACAAAAACACTTAAGTTATGGTATTTCAAATGATTTAGAGTATGTCTCTAGTGATACAAATATATTTGGAAATGGCTTTTTTATTTATAAAACTAAAGATATAGGAGATAATGAGATACATGTTTTTAGAGATAACAAAATATATGACTATGATATAACTGAAAGATATTGTAAATATTATTTTGAAAAATGGGAAGATAAAGATAAACATTTATTTAAAGTAGTAGAATCTTATTCCGATTTTACTTCTGGTTTAAAAACTAAGAAAAACTGGTTTTTACATTATGATTTATATTTATATGCAGATACTGAAGAAGAAGTTATGTATGCTACTGAAGCTATTATAAGATTTTTAAAGTTTATGAATAAACCTTTTTTTGTACCTCATTGTTATATACAAATTGGAGATAGAAAAATTGCTCCTAATAATTATTCTTTTAAGTCTCCAGAGAAAATAAGAGAAACAGCCTTACAACAATATCGTGATGGTACTAGCATTTAATATTTTACATTCAAAGCTCCTAAAACGAATTTCTAAAAAATTCATTTTAAGAGCTTTATTTTTCAATGCACATAATACACATTACTGCACCATAATCTTTGCACTTCCTCGAAAGTACTAAAGTTTTCAGCATCTTTTATTGTTTCTATTATGTTGTTCTTATCTAAATTATCGCTTATTACAACTATAATTCCTTTTGAAATGTCTTTATTTTCGAATATTTCCTGTATGTTTTCTTCTGTGCAGTCTAAATCTTTTGCTATGTATGACTCGTCTATTTTAGAGAATAGCAATATATCATTTAGAAATCCAAGTGTTTGAGAACTATATACATATATTGTTGGTAAGTTTAACTCCTCGCTTATTTCCTCTACAAATTCTTTCTTGTCTTTATACCAAAGTTCTGGTTGTAGCTTAAATGCAAATGGTGATATTAGAATTATTACTAATAAAATAGCTACTATTGTATTTCCTATTTTTTCACTAAATACTGCATGTAAAAGTTTATATAAATAATAAATTACCATTATAAATATAAGTCCACATACTGGAACAATATATCTTAGAACTTGCCAAGGAGATGCAATTGATGTTATTGCAAAAAAACATATTGTTGGTATTGCTATTATTTTTAAAATGTCTTTTTCCTTTTGGCTAAATTTTGGCATTTCCTTTTTACGAATTTTCAAATAAAGCCAAAGTATTAATATGATTCCAATTATTACATACAATAAATTGTTAAAAGCATAATAGTTTAATACATGTATTTCTGCAAATATCTTTGGCAAAATTTTCGAAATTTCTTCTAAGCTACTTATTACTCCTTGTCCCCTATATCCGAAAAACATATGGGAAATCGAGTATGGGAATATAATTAATGATATTATCCCTGCAGTTACTAATGTTAAAGTATAATACCCTAATTCTCTAGTTCGTTTTTCTTTGATATATTTGCATAACAAAACCAAATACAAAAATACCAGAAAGAATAAATAATAATAATGTGTTAGAACACCTGCAAGTGTAATAATCCCTATTCCTATCAATAATTTTAAATTTATCTTTTCATTTTCAAGTAATTTTATATGTAAATAAATTGTTATTAGTATCTCAAGTGTAAGTAAAGAATACATTCTTATATAAATCACATTACTTATTGATGATAGCACTATTGATGATACAAATGCTAAAATTGCAGCTTTTATTTCTAAACGTTTTTCATTTGATAGCATTTTTTTCAATATCAAATATGTAAATATTGTAATAAAAGCATATATTACAATATTTAAGCAAAAACCTGCCCACTTTGAAAAACTTCCTACAGAAAAGCTCATTGCAATTCTTAATAATAAGTAATAAAGTGGAGGATGAACATCATTTTTTTGATTTTCATAAACCGGTTTAAAATCTCCTATTTCATCCTCATTTACTGTCAGATAGTCTTCGTAATATTCTTTATTGTGCCATGTATTATAGAAATCTGCATTTTCTTCTATTTCTACTTTATCATAATTAGTAAGTCCGTATGAATATGCTTCATCTATGTGCAAGTACGATTTATTAGCTCCCACATATACATATATAATACTTTGTATTAATATTAAAATTACTATTATTAATATTTCTTTTTTATTCTTCATTTTGTATCCTCATCAGTTAAATTATTTGTGCTATTAGAATTTATATCTTTTTTATAAATATTTTCGTCATTATTTTGATAGTCTTTGTAACTGTTATAATCTTGGTAAGTTTGATAATTCTGAATTTTATTATTTCTTTTATTTCTAAATATTACTATTATTACCGCAATTGCAATAGCTATAATAAGAAAAACCATTCTAAAATTAGTTGTTCTGTCTTTAAGTTTAAACGAATTCTTGACTGTTTGAAAATCCGAATTACTTAAATCTGCTCTTGAATCTCCAACAAACATAACTACATAGATATATTTATTTGATGCTAAAAGATACATATCCATATATGCTTCTCCATCAGTCACAATTACTTCAACAGCCTTTTCTTTCCCAAGTTTTGCTCTTTTATTTGTATCAACAACTTCTGCACTATATCCCAAATTTCTTAACAAATCGTCCAAATCGTTATCATCTATATCCCAAACCGATTTTTTCATCTCACTATTCTCATAAGCATAAATCATAAATCCTCTATTACTACCTTCGGATGTATCTGCAAAAAAGTATATGTTTTGGTATGACATATTTGCGAAATTGCTTGGTAAGTCAAATTTAAAAAGTTCATCTTCATACGCCAAACTGCTCGTTATAAATGAAAACATTGTTAGAATTATTAATAATATTGTTACTCCAATTTTTTTTACCATTTTATTTTCCCCTTTATATAATTATTTTATTTTTCATTAACTGTGTCTGCTGAACTTTCTACGGCTTCCTTTTTCGTTCCTCTTCTTATAATTCTAGTCATTGGGTCGTATGTGTCTTTTGAAAGCAAAGTTTTGGAAACAACTTTTCCATTTAATTTTAGAATTTTATACGCTTCACTCGTGCAGCCTGTATAGCCAGATTGCTCTATCACTTCTTCTCCTTCTTCTAAACTATCATCATTTTCATATTTTGTAGTAAATGGAATATATGATAAAACTTCTGATTCGATAACTACTTCATATTCTTTATCTTCTTTTATTCCGTAAATAGCCATCTCACACACACCATTTTGGGCACTAGCCTCAATTTTTATAGGGTATGTTCTAGTATTTTTAAATTGGAAATCTATTGACCCCCAGGCAACTGTTGCGTCTCTACTTGCATCTACATAGGATGTAAGGAATTGATGATTACTCCTATCAACAATTTCTAAATTAGCAAGTAATGCTGCATTATACAAAGTAGATGATGTTTGGCATATACCTCCTCCAACATCTTGAACTACCTTTCCACCTGCATACGCTCCTGCTTCCTTATACCCAGCTGCTATTGTTCTTTCTCCTACAGTTTGATTATATGAAAAAGTTTCCCCTGGCATTATAATTGTTCCATCAATTTTTTCAGCTGATATAGCTAAATTGTTACTTCTGTTTCTGTTACTTGGATCAAATATTGTTGAATATTCGATAAGTTTATCTGGGAATGCTTCTTCACCTAAGTCTGATAATGTTTTATCTGGTACTATAATTTTTAAAGGAATAACATATTCTTCTTTATCTTCTGCTATGATTTTCTTGGCTTCCTCTATAGATATATCAAAATCCACTCCATTTACATGTGTGTTAACCTGTGTTTTACCTGTTTCTTTATCTTTAGAAACAGAGGCATTTTGTGGTTCTTTATAAATCTCATTCCTTATTTTTTCTATGTCTATTGCATCAGGCTCTACCTCTTGCGTTGGTATGTTTAATATATTATATTTTTTATTAACAGCCTTCATTTCATTAATTACACTATTTTCAAGTTCATCTTCTTTTATCACAAGCCCCTTCTTGCCTTTTACTATTATAAGCTCGTCATCTTCTATATAATAACTATTTTGAACTAATCCATCAGGTAATTTTGAAGAAATATCATCAATTTTTTTGTCTAAAGATTCTTGCTCATAGTTCATCTGCAATTCAATATTATTCCCCCAAATTATAGAAGCTAATATATTATAGTTATTTGTAATAATGTTTCCGCTTCTTCCTATATCATATGCCTTTTGCACCGCTTCTTCTGTATTAAACTGTGCATTTATCTGATTTGCATTAATACTAGTTTCGTAATCGTCTTTTTTTAACACTAGCTCTTCTGACATTTTATCATGTATTATCTCTTTTAGAACTTCAGTCGCCTGTTCTTTTGTCATGTTACTAACATCTATTCCCATTATTGAAACTTTACCTATAATCTTATCATTGCCTATATTAATCAATGAAAAAATCACGGAAAAAACTAATATTACAATAATAAAAATGCCTATTAATACAAAAGGAAAAATTCTCCTTTTTCCTGATTTTATTTCATTATCCTTTTGCTCTACTTTTTTTGTTTTTATTTTACTATCATTTTGCTCTACTTCTTTTGTCTTAATTTTAGTTTTTTCATTTTTATCATTATTGTGTATTGCTTCTTTTGTTTCTGTTTTCTTAGTGTCCTTAGGATTTTTATCATTATTCTCCATAAAATTTTCTCCTTTAGTTTAATCTTATACAATTTTATAAGCTTATATTACCATATCGGATTTTTTTTTACAATAAGTTTTTTCAATTATTCAAGTATTAATAGTGAAACACTAGGGACACATTAAATATGTCAATAACTTTCATGCTTGTGAAACTTATGGAACAGATTTAAATATGTCCCCACACTTCACATATTTACTGCAATAATAATAACAAAAAAGCAGCAGGAACTTTTGATGTGTCCCCACTGTCTCTATTTTGGAACGGCAGAACCGTCCCCTTGTTTCATTTTAATATCTATTTCTTCTATAAAGCATATATGATATTACTGCTATAACTACTGCTACTATACATACTCCCAATACTATAAATGTAGTTTCTCCTGTTTGAGGAATTGGATCAGGACTTGTTGTATTTTGTGGTTCTTCCTCTTGAGGTTCTTGTGGTACTACTGGTTCTGGGCTATTAATATTTATAGTAATTGTTTTATCTGTTGTAGGTATTTCATTTGTGCCATCATTTGTTTTTATTCCTTTAAAAACAATATTTGTAGCTTGGTCTTCAACCCCTTCTTTAACTTTTAAAGTTAATCTACCTATATCTTGATTTTCAGTTACACCGTCTTGTACAATAACTGCTACAAATTTACCTTCATTTTCTCCACTTTCATTGTTGTATGTAATAGACCAGTTATTTAATCCTGCAAAATCTGTTGATGAAACTGCTTCAAAAACATTTTTATCGTATTCTAATACAGCTTCTATTGTGTTAATTCCAAGCTCTCCTGCATCAATATCTGCAACACTTAAATCTATTGTAACTGTATCTCCTGGTTCCACTGTTGTTGCACTTGCTTCTGTTAGAAAGCTAAAGCCAGCAGCTTGTACATAACTAATACTAGATAATAAAATCACTGCTACCAAAATAGCAATACTTCTTAATTTTTTCATAAGTTCCTCCATAAAAAATCATTATCTTTTTAAATTATATAAATACTTAGTTAAAAAAATTGTTATCATTTTTAATTATATAAATATCTGAACAAAAAATCAATAGTTTTTTTAAAATACCTCTTGGCAATTTTTGTAATTCTATATTTTGAATTTCGTGAAGCTTGGGGACAGATTTTAAATCTGTCCCCAGTGTTTCACTGTTTTTGTTTTTAGTTAAAATAGTAATCTTATATATAGCTTATTCTTTATACATTAACTCTAATAGCCTTTATAGTCATATTTCCAGCCTTGTCATAGCCAATAAATGTATAGTTTCCACTTGCATCTATTTCGAATTCACCACTGCCAGCTTTTACTGTAGTTCCATCTGGTAACAACATTTCTTGTATTCCGCTTTCATTGTCTTCTAATTCCCATTTTACAATTTTCTTACCATTTTTCTCTGATAGTTCAAGTGTTACAATTGGTGGGATTTTATCAATATTTGTTATCTCTATAGATTTTAATGTAGTATTTCCAACATTGTCATATGCCACAAAAGTGTATGTTCCATTTTTTTCGGCTGCAAATATTCCTGTTTTATTTGTTTCCATTCTTGAATTTGGAAGTAGTATATCTCTAAATCCACTTTCAAAATCGTCTGCTTCCCATGAAATAATTACATCTTCATTTACCCATTCTTTTGTGTTTGGAGTCAATTCCAATTTTGGCTTTACTTTGTCTATATTTTGTACTTCAATTGAAACTTTCTTTTCATTTCCAACATTATCGTATGCCACAAAGGTATATGTTCCTATTTGCTCTGTTGTAAATTCTCCCGTAGCATTCTTTGAGCTGGTTCCATCTGGTAATAGTACTTCTCTAAATCCGCTTTGCGTATCAGAACATTCCCAACTAATTATAGTTGTTGAATCAGTCCATTCACTAGGTCTTTGTGATAATGCAATAATTGGCTCTGTTTTATCAATATTGTTTATTTCTATTGAATGTATTTGATGATTTCCTAATTTATCGTATACATCAAAATCATATTTTCCATCTTCTGTTACTGTAAATGTTCCACTTGACATATTACTAACAGTTTCTCCATTTGGCAATATTACTTTATCTAATCCGCAACCTGCGTCTTCAAAGCTCCATAATAAATCTACTCTATCTATTACCCAGTCTTTTGGTTCGTAATCTATAGTACCTGTTGGTGGTGTTTTATCTATATAATATGGGCCCACAACCCTATCTTCACTAGTATTTCCTGCATTATCCGTTGCAATTACATGCAAATATTTTATTCCATCTTCATTTATAGTAATTGTATCTGTTTGTTTATCTATTGGTGAGCTATATGTATCTGGAACCCCTTGATCTTCTGTTATTGCATATTGATAGTTTTTATAGCCACTTCCTAATCTATCTGAGAACGTTAATTCTACATCTTGTGAAAGTGTCCAGTCACAATTCATAGGATTAGCAACAAATTCTGGCGCTTCATCATCTGGAATTATTTGAAAGTTTCTTACATATCTTTCAGATACTTGTCCAGAATTGTTTGTTACCTCTAATGCCATTTTATAGTTTCCCGTGCCATAATCCATATAATTTAAAAGAGGTGTGCTTCCTGAATAAATTTCTTGGTCATCTTTTAAAACTGTCCATTTCCATCCAACAATGGTTCCTCCTGATGGATCATATGATCCATCAACTATTTCAATTTCTTCATATATTGAAGTATTTACATTTTTTATTTTAAATGATGCAATAGGTAAAACTGTGTTTTTGGTAATGTACTTACTTACAGGTGCACTCCATTGCCCTTGAAAATCTTTTACTCTTAATTGAACTAAGTAATCTGTTCCGCCTGATATATCTGTAAGTTTACCATCATACCACTGAGTTTCTCCTACTTGTCTGTACTTCCATTCCTCTTCTGCAATTCCTCTGTTGTTAGAATAATTATCTAGGTCATATCCCAAACTTGTAAGCTCTACTTGGTTTCCATTTCTTGTAAACGAAATTTCCGCCATTGGCTTTCTATGTACATAAATTTCTGTTGGTAATACTTGGTTATCTGCATAATATACCTCATATTTTCCTGTTTTATTAAATTCAGTTATCATGTCAGAAATATATCTATTAGAGTTTGCGAACTGACCTATGTTATTTTCAAAATATTCGCAGTCATGTACAATTCGCCATTTTCCATATGGAAAATCTTCATCCGCTGTATCAGTCATTATGTCCGACGGATTTGACATTATATCTGTCGGTTCATTTAATAATACATATTGCGACGACTGCAGTTGATCTATTAAACTTTTTATATATGCTGCCGTTTCCTCCACTGCGTTATTATAATTTGTATTATATGTGAACATTCCATTATTATTATTTGCTGCAATAAAGTTTTGAGATTCTGTAATATTAGCGTCTGTTCCCCAACCAACGAAATGAATTTCATCATTAATGGTTCTTGTTAATAATTCTCCTAATGATGATGGTTCATTTAATTGCTCATTCATATTATCTTGAACATTTACTAATACTTTTATTGAGCTTTCTCTGAAATCTGGTTCTCTTAATACCTCTTCCAACTTTTTGGCAGAAACTGTTGTTAAATTTATGCCTGTTAAATTGAAATGTCCTATCCTACTACAGTTATGGTCATAGTGATCTGAGAAAAAGCCAAATCCAGCTCCAAATTCCTTTTCTAGTACATATGTTACCGGTGAGCCCATTCCTCCACCTGACACCACGATATCTTCGTCAGTTATTTCTACAGTTAAAGTACCTGATTTACTAATATTTAGGGATTTTTTAAAAATTTTACTTACATGTCCTGTATTTTGCCTTAATGTATATGTAAATTCCCATATAGCACCATTTGCTCCACCTGCTAAACTATCCCATCCATATCCAGGATTGTTAAAACTTAGCATATATCCTGTAAGTGTATTTCCATTTTGTTGCACTCTCAAAAGCATTCCTGCTGCATTATAGTTATCTCCATAGTCAATATCATAATTAAATGTAAATGTTTGCTCAGTATCTTTTTCAGGTATAATCCATATTGCATTTTTCCCAGCATTTGTTGGATTTCCTTGCATTCTTACATCTCTACCATTATTGGTAATGTTAATGCTTCCGATTGCTGATGAAACATCTCGTTGCCATTCAAATGCTGTTTGAATATTAACTTGTTCGCTTTCTATTGAATAAATATTAACTTTATTAATATCTATTCCTTGTTTTTTTAATGCTTCTTCCATATCTGGCTTAAAATTATTTAAGTCTACTGCTGTTCTACCTTTTGCAAGTACTATGTCTATGTAAGGACTAGGCATTAATGTAAGTTCAACAACTTCTGCTGCGCTAATGGCATAGAATAGTCCTTGTGTTATAAATATTGCTATTAATAGTATTATAATAATGCTTATAATCTTCTTTCTGTGCCTTTTCACTTTTACCTAGTCCTCCTTTCTTTATTCTTGAACAATTCTAAATAACAAACTTTCTCCATTTAATGTTATTGAATTTATTGTAGCTCTTGTATATGTTTGTGTACCTGTTAATTTCTGATCTTCCACTATAAATTTGTTCTCTCCAATATCACTATTTGAGATTACTATATTAGTTTGTGTTGTTTCTCCTTCTCCCACTCCTGCTGAGTTTAAATCTTTTCCGAAGAAGTTCGCTTCATTCTCATGTGTAAAGCTACTTCCACTTCCATTTGCATAATATTCCATATTAATTGTAAGTTCTGCTGGGAAGAAGTCCAAATCTTCTACAACGGTGCCATCTTTACATACAAGTCTTATTTTTCCTGCAACACTTCCTTTAACGTTCTGCGTGCTAGAATTTACCATTATGTATTTAGGATTACTTGTTAAGCTTGTATCAGATACTGTTGCTACCGCTCCTTCTTCTACTGCTTCACTTCCATTTGTTATTGTAAATCCTGTTACAACAAATTCGAAGTAGTCTACCTCATCTATTGTTAATCTTGCTGTTTGTATGTCTATTACATCAGATTTTGTTGTATGCCCTGCTGCATCTTTTGCAATAATATATGCTTTATATTTTCCTGGTTTTTTACCTTCTACTGTAATTTCAACTTGTTTTACATTAGTATTTACTGTATTTATCAATTTATCATTTAAGTAAAATTCATATGTTATAATTCCTGATGTTTCATCCTCAGCCTCTCCTACTAATTTAAATGAATCTATGTTTATATCTTTTGCAGTAACTTTTGAAACATTTGGATTCACACTATCCTTTTGGATAACCAATGTTGTAGGTTCTGAACGAGTACCTGCCTCATTGTAATTATATACAGTTATGGTAGAAACTCCATCTTTTGTAATTTTTATAGTTCCTTCATTTGCTATCTCAGTTTCTGCAACCTGATTTGCTCCATCTATTTTATATGTAATTTTGCTTATTGGAGATAGTGGTTCATTAACTACAGCTTGTGTTACTTTTAGAGTAACATTATCCACATACCATTCAGAATTTTCTGCTTTGTTTCCTGAAATAACTTCAAGTTTTGGCGCTTCAGGTACTGTGTTATCTTTCTTAATTGTAATTTTTGTTCCATCAGACCTTTTACCAGCTTCGTTATAACTATATGCTGTTATTGTAAATGTGCCATTCTCTGCTATTGTAATTCTTCCTGCATTATCTACTTCTGTTTCTTCTTGATTTCTAGTTCCTTCTATTGTATATGTGTGTTTAACTATCTTCGAACCGTCTCCCATATCTGCATCATTCGTAACTTCAAGAACTACACTATCTGATTTATACCAGTCTGACCCTTCATTTTTTTCTCCACTTATTACTTTAATTTGTGGTGCTGGTATAGCATTTTTATCAATTTTAATTACATAATCACTAGTAGCCTTGTTTCCAGCATTATCAATGCTTTCAACCTTTATATTATATACTCCGTTTTCTGTAAAACTTGCAGGCTCTGTTGTATTTTCTCCATTATTTAGAGAATATGTTGTTTGTAAATGTCCACTTTCTTTATCTATTCCATTTTCTAGTGAAATAACTACATTGTGCGTTGTCCAAGTATCTGAAGTATATTCTGCTCCATTTTCTTCATCTAGCCACATGTTTAATTTTCCTGTTTGAGGTTTTGTTGTGTCAATTTTTATTGTTCTTCTTGTAGCAAGAGACTTAAATCCATCTTTTGAATATGTATATGCAGAAATTTGATAAGTTCCTTGTTCTAATGTTATTGTTTCATTTGCTGCTATTTCAGTTTCTTCAACTTGCTTAGTACCTGAAATTTTATATGTTGTTCTATCTATAATGCTTTCATCTGCTTTTGGTGTAATTCTAATTCCCACATTGCTTGTGTACCAGTCATTCGTTCCCTCTGTTCCAGATACTACTTCTATTTCAGGTGATGCTACTGCTTGATTTTCTGGTATGTCTAATTCACCATAAACTATGTATCTTATTAGTATCGTAATATCTATAATGCTAAGTTTGTTATCATTGTTAAAATCTGCTGATTTTTCTACAATTCCAGTTAATTGATAATCTTGTAGCCCAACAACATGTCTAATTAGGTTTGTTAGCTCAACTTGTCCTATTTTTCCGTCGCCATCAAAATCACCAATTGTGCTGATTTCATATATAGCATTATCAGTTAAATTCTTTAGTGCCATACCTGTAGCAACAATTCCAGAAGTAACTTCTTCTTCGCATTTACTATCTTTGTATAGCTTCACTTGCTCTGAAATAGTAAAATTGCTTTTGAATGTTTCTACATCAGTCTCAGGAATAACTCTATAAATTATTTTATTTGTTTCATCAATTATGTACTTTGTACTTTCAAGTTCTTGGGGCTCAGTATCTGCCGCCCTTACTTGAATACCACAAAGCATAATTATTAGAAATATTACAAAACTAATCACACATTTTCTTTTCATAATTACTCTTATTCCTTTCTTAAGCTACAAATTTTGAAAACTTACCTTCAAATTAGTTTTATTATATATACTTATATTTATAAGCCTATTATCCTATTATCCTATTCATAGGTTACCATGGCTAAAATCTTAAGTCAATACCAATTTTTTCTAGTGATTTCAAGGTGTCCGCTCATTTATTTACGGAAAAACGGCTTTTTAGGATTCTACTAGAAATATTACATTTTTATGACATTTTTGTTACATGCATGTAATATTTCATAATAAATTTCTTTAGTTTCTTTATTTCCCTAGTATAGAGCTAACATAAAAAAACGGTAAGTCATTATTTAAAAGTTTAAACAGAGACTTATCGTTTTTTTATTTTACTCTGGACATTTTTTGTCTTTTTATGTATAATTAAGTAAATTTTAGAAAAGAGGTTTTACATATGATAGGAGAAATGATTTATAAAGCACGTGAAGATAAAAAAATGAAGAAATCAGAACTAGCAAAACATACTAATATTAATATTGGTCATCTTTCGCACATAGAGAGTGAGCAAAGAAACCCAAGTCATAGAGCTTTAAAAGCAATATGTAGAGCATTAGGTATTCCTTGCCAGCCTTTAATGTATACGTATGACAAGTACTTTTCAGATGAGCAAGTTTTAAGAAAAATGCCAGATCATATATCATATAACCGAATTCCAGCTGTAGCTTCAGTTGAATCTTTCATGGAATGTCCTGCTGAATGTCCTAATGCAGCATTTTCCCTAAAGGTAACAGATGATGCTATGCAACCAAAAATTACTAAAGATTCATATGTTTTTGTGGAATTAAACTCTCCATTAGAAAATAAAGATATTGGATTATTTGATTTAGATGGAAAAATTTTAATAAGAAGATTTATTGTTAGGCAGGATGGATTATTCTTAAGAGCTGATAATAAAGAGTTTGCAGATATCCCACTTAATAATGATGCTAAATACTATATTATTGGAAAAATTGTTGGAACAAATACTGGACTCATTTTTTAAATTCATGTATTAATTTTATAGAAATTATTTAATTGTATACTCTTTAAATTATTAGATAATTAATTAAATGCAAATTATTTCAAAAATTTGAAAAATTTTACAATTTTTTTCAAAAAACTATTGAATATTTTATTTTTTATTTATATAATTTAATATATTCGAAATATTAACTAGAGATAAAAGGAGTTTAAAATGGAGTTAGTAAAAAACATATTCTTTAATACAGATAAATTAGTTGAAAACAGTGTTGTTAAAATTTCATATACAGGAAAACTATTTCAAGATGGTTCTGATGAAGTATTTATTCATTATGGTTTTGGCAATAGTTGGGACAATTTGAATGAAATAAAAATGGAAAAATCAGAATTAGGCTTCCAAGCTGAAATAGAATTGGTTCCTAGTGAAACATTAAATCTATGTTTTAGAAATGCAAACAATGAATGGGATAACAACGACGGACAAAACTATATATTTCCAATTGAAAAGCAAGAATTATCATTAGTAGTAAAAGAAGATGTTTCAATATCTGCTCCACGTAAACTTAGAAAAACATATTTATGGAGCAAAAAAATTCGTTTAGCTGTATATAAATTGATAACATACTTACCAAAAATAATATCAGGAAATTATAAAAGAAAAGTAAATAATGATAATAATTAAAAACCAACTTGAACAGAAGGGACACTCCTTTTTGTTCAAGTTTTTGAATTTTCGGGACACTCCTTGGAGTCAAAATTGGTGAAACAGACGGGGACAGATTTAAATCAGTCCCCTCTGTTTCACTTTTAAACTAAAGCTGTAGAATAATTTAAATATACCAGCCTCCGTTAATAGAAATTACTTCTCCTGTAGTGTAGTCATCTTCTAAAAGCCATTTAACGCATCTAGCAATGCTTCCCGTTGTACCAATTTTTCCTAATGGTATTTCATTTTTTATATTTTCTAAATCTTCCTTAGAATATCCTCTATTCATATCAGTATCAATAATTCCTGGTGCAATTGCATTTACACGTATGTTAGATGGTCCGAGCTCTTTTGCTAAAGCCTTGGTAAAACCAATTAAACCAGCCTTTGCTGTAGAATAATGTACTTCCATACTTCCACCAGTAATTCCCCAAATTGATGAAATATTTATAATCAAACCAGATTTATTATGTATCATATTTTTAGCAGCTTCTCTTGAGCAATAAAAGGCTGAGTTTAAATTATTGTTCATCATGTTTTGCCAGTCTTCATCAGTTATATCTGTAAATAATTTATCTTGGCAAATTCCAGCATTATTAATTAACACATCAATTTTACCATATTTATCTATAGCAAAATCAATTAGCTTCTTTGCTTCTAAAGAATTTGATACATCTGCTTTGAAAATATCTACAACATGCCCCTCGTTTTTAAGCTCAATTTCCACATTCTTAGCACATGTTTCAGATTTATTGTAGTTTAGTATAACTGTATGCCCCATTCTAGCAAGCTCTTTTACAATTTCTGCTCCTATGCCTCTTGAGCCACCAGTTACGACTATTACTTTATTTACTATACTTTTTTCTTTATTTTCTACCATGATTTATATTCGCTCCTTTATATGTGGCAGTTAAAAAAGAAGAACTAGAAAATTCCAGTTCTTCTAAAAATTTTGGAGCCACTTGTCCGACTTGAACGGACGACCTACTGATTACAAGTCAGTTGCTCTACCAACTGAGCTAAAGTGGCATTTTGGTGACCCCGACGGGAATCGAACCCATGTCTCCGCCGTGAAAGGGCGATGTCTTAACCGCTTGACCACGGGGCCAGAAACCTGTCTAGGACTTTTAATATAAAATATTATAGGTCCTAGATAAATTGGTGAGCCATCGCGGACTCGAACCGCGGACAACTTGATTAAAAGTCAAGTGCTCTACCACCTGAGCTAATGACCCAGATAAGTCTTGCGAAGCCCTAACGAGCTAGCACAAGTCTTATTTTAAACTATTTTATCCCATTTGTCAATACTAATTGTGAAAATAATTTGTTTTTTTTGTAAAATTTTCAAATTTATTGCCTACAATAAGATTGAAGTTTAAAAAATCAAGAATTAAATTCTTTATTTATTCAATTCTTTTACTAATTCTTCTACATCAATTCCATGTACTTCACAAGCTTCTTCTATTGTTTCCTCTTGTGAAGCTGGGCATCCTAAACAATGCATTCCTGCATCTAATAATATTTGAGCTTTTTCTGGATAGTTTTGTAGTAACTCTCCAATTTTTATATCTTTATTTATTTCCATTAAAATCTTCCTTTCTATTTTTTTATTATTTTATACTTACATAAAAATTTTATCACATTTTTTAAAAAAAGTATAGACAAATTTTAAAATTTATTATATTATTATGTAAAATATTGGAAGGAGGTTTTTTTATAAATTTAATCGATCTATTTTTTATAGTTTTTCTTTTTAATTCTTTTATAGTTTTATATTCTATTTACACATTCTTTGATATTAAAATATTCCATAACTTACAAGGTGCAAAATTAAAATTAAAAAAGATAACATATAATTAGGAGGTGATGCTTATATAATAAAGCGTATTATTTTTGTTTTATTTTTTTCAATTATTTTATGTTTGATTGGTTATCGTATTTTTTCTTCTATATTTTTTTCCAATGAAATTATAATTGAATACGGAATTACTCCTTTTAATATTGTTACTGAACAGCCTGTTTTATGGCACTATATTAAAATTCTATTTATTATCAGTTATATTTTTTCTTCTCTAATTATTTCAAATTCATTTTTTTCTATTATAAAAAATTTCAAATGCAAATCTGCTAAATCTAAAAAACATTCACATAAAACTCATATTAAAAAAGAAAATTATCCTTTTTTAACTCCTAATAATAACAGTCTTTCATTATTAGTTGGAAAATCTGAACTCACGGATAATAATATATATTTGTCCGAAAAAAGTCTATATCAAAATATTTTAATAACAGGAACAATTGGAAGTGGAAAAACTAGTAGCGCTATTTATCCATTTACCAAACAATTAATAGCATATATGCATAACAACGAAGCAAAAAAACTTGGTATGCTTATTTTAGATGTTAAAGGAAACTATTCTTCTAAAGTTTTAGAATTTGCTAAATTATATAACAGAGAAAATGATGTTATTGTTATAGAATTAAATGGAAAATATAAATATAACCCTTTAGATAAACCCAATTTAAAAGCTTCTGTTTTAGCTAATAGATTAAAAACTATTTTATTGTTATTTTCTAAAAATAATTCAGAATCATTTTGGTTAGACAAAGCAGAAGAAGTTTTAAAGGAATCAATTAAACTCTGTCGATTATATAATAACAACTATGTTACTTTTGAAGAATTGCATAAACTCATTTCTCAGCCCAACTATTATAAAGAAAAAATTGAATTGTTGCGTCAAAAATTCATCGCTTCTCAATTTAATGAAGCTCAAGTATATGACTTACTAACTGCCATAACTTTTTTTGAAAAAGAATTTCTGCTATTAGATTCACGTACATTATCTATTTTAAAATCCGAAATTACCAGAATTACCAATTGTTTTATTTCTGAATATGAAATTTTAAATACTTTCTCCCCTCCTATTAGTGATATTAATTTTAAAGGATTTGAAGATGTTATAAATAAAGGAAAAATAGTTGTGCTTAATATGAATATTAGTGAATATAGAAATCTTTCTAAAATTATTGCAGCCTACTTAAAATTAGATTTTCAATCAGAAGTTTTAATGAGGCTAGCTAAATCTGAAAATAACAATTTTAGAAGCGTATGCTTTATATCCGATGAATATCATGAATATTGCGTAGATACAGATGCAGATTTTTTTGCCCAAAGTAGAGAAGCAAAATGTATTAATATTGTTGCTACACAAAGTTATACATCTTTATTAAATACATTAAATAGCCAATCAACTGTTAAAGTTATTACTCAAAACCTTATAAATAAATTATGGTTTAGAACTGACGATATTTTTACTATTGAAGATGCTCAAAAGCAAATTGGAAAAGAAGATAAAGAAAAAATTTCTAAAGGTATTACAGAAAATGCAAAAGAAACAATTTATAGTTATTTTACTAATTCTTTGAATTCCAAAGATTCAAATATTTCTGAAACAATAAGTACTTATATTCATTCTGATTTTATTTATGATACAAATTTTTTTACTCAAGAATTACAAAGGTTTACCTGTTTAGGTTTTTTATCAGATGGCAATAAAATTTTAAAACCTCAAAAAATCAAATTATTTCCATATTTCAAGAAAGGATGATATTATGTCAAAAATAAAAAAATTAATTTTTTCTATATTTTTATTATTATTTATATATTTAATATTTTTTAATAATTTTTCTCAAGCAGCGCTTTTTGGTGGCACACCAGAAATTGTAGATAAATTAAACTCTGCTTTTGAAAAAATTGAAGAATGGCTAATAAAATTGGCTACTCCCGCAGCTGCCGTAGCCGTAGGAGTCGGTGTTTTTATGAAAAAATTTAGTTTTGGAGATGAAGAAAGAATTCGTATTGCAAAAAAATTAATTAGAGGATCTCTTTTCTCTTATGCATTTATTTTAGCAATTGACTTAATTTTATCTGCAATAAAATCTCTAATATAGGTGGTGATATAGTTGGAAGGAAATCAAACCAATATCACAAATTCTATCATATCCACTATTAATTCAATTTTTGAAACGTTATTTTCTTCTTTAGACAATAGTATTTATGAAGCATTAGATGACTTAGCTTTTATAGATACTAATATTTTAAATAATTCAACTTTTGAAAAAA
>CAMMVE010000029.1 GCA_946500265.1 uncultured Clostridium sp. | reverse complement strand
CTGAACTCTTGGAAATGTTATAACGAGAAATATAAAATCCCCCATATTTTTTGACGCTTTCAAGTTGTTCAAGCAGTTCACAATTTAAAGCTTCATTGAATTCATCAGCCGAAAATTCATCGTTCATGTAATTTCGTCTGCCGAATTTCTCCGAAAAATGTTCTCCATCAAGTGTTCCATTAGAGTCGAGACTTCCAACAGGAATCCATACAAACTGGCTTCCATCAGAACATCTTTCAATTACAAATCCATTGTTCCATTCTCCACAGACATGCTTATATCCTTCTGGAATTGGAGGATTTACATAGTTTGTAGAGTAGACATTGGCTGTAGCAATGTTCAGAGCTCTGATAATTAACTCTCCACTTGTTCCCTCTGAGACTTCAAAGGTTATACCCTTTTCTGCCTCAAGCACAAATTTTTCATACCGTTTCATAGTCTATGCCTCCTTGAGTAATAATTTTATAACGGTTTCAACATGGCTATTGCCATTATGTAAATTATTGTATCACAATTTCTTACATATTGCAATTTTTGTAAAATTAAAGTTTAAATTCTTATATACACTCATTTATCCTATACTTGTTCTTCTGTTTGCTGAAATAGCGCAAATATACCTACTATTTCTTTGGGCACATCTATTATTTCATCTTTTTCGATAGTACCATAATGTATTAATTCTAGTGATGAAAATGCATTCTCTATTGTTTGTACTAATAAATTGTTATCTGCTGTGTGAGGTATTAAAGGCTTCATTCCACCCACTCTTTCAAGCAAAGTTAATTTAGCAATTATCTTATTTTTTTCTAATGTTTGTTCTTCATTTAATACTCCATAGTTACTAAATCTTGCAATTGGAGACCTGTATGTAATACTTTTTCTTGGTCTTGCATTACTTTTGTCTAATGGCTTTCTTGTAGTGTATCTCATTTTTATTGATTTTCTTATTTCTTTTTCGGTTTTGCTATTATCTATTTTTGAAATAGTTTCTAAAAGTTTACTGTCATCTTGAATATCAGAAATATATCCATCTACTTTTTTAGATATTTCTTCTAGCATATATTTCCCAGCATTTATAACTGTCTTTCCGAATTCTCTTTTAGGAACTTTTACAATTACATATCTATCTTTGTAAAATCCTCTTCCATAGTAAATAGCCACATTTGCATCACTTGAAAGTGAAATACAGTTTGTATCTTTTCTATGATGCCTCTTTACGTGGTCGTAAACTTGTTCTAAACTTATTTCGGCATCTTTCCCATATTTAGGTGGCTCATTTTCAGGATTTTGTTCATATCTTTCTCTGTCTGTTCTTATTTTTTTAATATTACCCTCATTATCTAATATTACTCCTTTTTCTAAATCCTGATTATCTTCCATATTTAAAGCACGAAAAAAGTAATAATTCTCTTCATCTTTTATTATATTAAATTTATCTATATCAAATAATTTTTTCATATAAAATAATTTCCCTTATAATTCTAACAATTTTTCTCTACAAAATTCCAAAAATTTTCTTTATTAGTTTTTTTAATTTACAAAATAACGAATCTTTCTTATACTCTGTTATTTCTAGATTTTCTTCTTTCTCCTTTGTTTCTTCTTTATTTTGAAATAAATTGCTAGGAGAATATTTCTGAATTAATCTTTTTTCATATTCTTCCATTTCTATTCTATCTTCTTCTACTAACTTTTCTTTTTTATCTTTTGTTACTAGGAAGTCTCTATATATCATTCCCATTATTGCAATTGTTTCAGGCATTAATTTGGTATCATCTATTGGGAGGTTAATAGATGGGCTATACGTATCTGATTTTTCTTTAGTTATAAATTCTTTAAACTTTTCAGGTATTTTTTCTTTTAATTTTTCTGGCATTAGATTTATTATTGCATAAACTTCTGAAAATGACTTTGTATACACATCTTGCATTTTGCTCATCCCTTCTATTTATCTCTTTCTTCCTCTTTAATGCTGTTTCCTTTGTTTTTTTGCTTTTCTGTTAATCTTGATTTGATAAACTGCACAATGTTCTTCTTAATTCCTAGAAAATTATCTTTTACTTTTCCTTGTAAATGTTTTGGATACTCGTACCAACTCTTGCATTTTTCCATCCAGCCTGATATCTGCTCTTCTGCTTCTTGAGATGTTCTCCTTTTCATTATTTCTGTCATATGCTCGTAACTGTTCAAAATAAAGTTCATATATTCTTGAAATTCAAAATTGTTTGCTACGCAGTTATTTTTTACTCTCTGCTGAATTTTGTCATATGATTCTTGATTCGGATTTTCTTCAAAATCTTGTATCATGCTGTCTAGCGTCATTTTTTCACTCTGTATGCATCTATCTTCATCTATTATTACTATTGGTAAATCAATTCCTTGTTCTTTAAATTGTTCCACTACTTGCTTAATTGTGTCTATGTTAGGTATATTGCCATTTTTCATAAAAGCAATAGTATAATCCGGTTGTTTCTTTTTTCCATTTTGCATTCTACTATATACCATTTCATTAAATCCATAACCGCTTTCATCATACACAGCATTTATTTGGTGGTTTGGTGAGTAAAATCTTACATTATCATATGCTACTTTTTCAACAAGTCCATTAGACATGTTTGAGCCCATATCATCAACACTTGAAATAATTAAGCTCTTGGCATCCATATTGCTAAATCCATAGCAAACATGTGGAACGGGTGCGTGCCCTAACATGTCATTTCTAATATATGAACAACAAAAACCTTGTGATATATTTTCTTGTCTATTCCAGTCTTCGCAATAATTTTTGGGAAAATTGCTATTATATGGAGCAATTGAAGTCATCAATATATTAAAATCTGTTCCAGCATCATATACTTTATAGGCTTGCAAATCAAATCTATCTTGTAGCTGTTCTTCAACTGGTTGCATATCATTCAATTGTGTTAATGTAGCATTATATTCATTAGCATAAGCTTTTTTTAATTTTTGTTCTAGTTCTATACTATCAAACTTTACTCTTTGAAATTCAGAATTATTAAAAAGTTCTTGTATCACTCCGTTCATCATTACAATTTAGTATCGTTTGAATTTGAGAAATTATTTGTTTTAGTTCATCATTTTCTTGGCTATTCTCTAAATTAGGCAAATCCTGAGCATATTTTTTTGTCAAATTTTCTGCTTGTCCCTTATCTATGTTAAACAAATATTCTAATAAAATAAATTGTTTATCATAGCCAGGTGTCTCTTCTCCTTTTTTAGCAGCCTGATATAATCTTTCTTTTCTTTGGTCTAATTCAGCCATTTCTTGATAATCTCGTATATTAAAATAATTCTTTTGTTGTAACACATTTAGCACTTCATAAAAATCAATATTCTCTTCTGGCATTTTAGAAATACTATTAATTAAATCCTCATAACCATCTAAATTTGACATTACGAGTTCGAATTCATATTTCCATTGTTCTAAACTATCGATTCCTCTTAACGTTTTTATTAAAACATGATATTGATTATCTGTTAAATCTAAAATTCTTTTTTGTTCTTGTGGGTAATTTGTTATAGCTTGTAATTGTTCAAAATCTAATGAAGATAAGTATTTTTCATCTAATATCCTTAAATTGATAGTGCTATATATTTTACTATTTTTAGTTTCTAACTGTTCTAGTATATCTATTTTTCTTGCTATTTCCGGGTGTTTTTGCTTTAGTTCTTCAGCAGTATTTTTCCATATATCAATATATCTGTTTGTATCTTCTATTGAATATTGCATAATTTCCGTTAGTGAACTTTCATTTTGCAGTTGTATGGATTCTGGTGTTACTCTCCAAATAGCTGAGAGTCTCTTTGCATCCCCCTTCATTGCTTCTATGATTTTATTAAATACGTCTGGAGTACAATTTTTCCTAATTTCTGTATTACTATCTCTCCATATTACTAATAAGGCTTTTTTTCTAACTTCACTGTTGATATCATCTCTATCTAAAAGCTCATATAATATCTGGGTCTGTTTTGAGTTGTCTAATTGTTCAATTGGAATATATGGATCTACAGTTAAAATATAATTTATTATATCGATTATCGAAGAATCTTTTCCTATTTTCAACTCATTCATTTTTATTTCTCCCATTTTTTATTATTTTATCATAAATCTTATAATTCAACAATTAAAATCCATAACTTTAGTTTCATAAATAATAAATTTCACAATATTTCTCTTATCCACTCATTTATCTTATGCTTGTCTAATGTATCAATCAAATATCGCAATCCACAGGATAAGAAAACATTACTTCCTTAATCTGCCTAGAATTGCACCTGCCAAAATCACTGTTGAACGCATTTGGTGCATTTTCTCCCCCCTCTATTATGTAACTAGCCATTTTATTTTCACCCTTTCCTATTAGTTTTAGCTTGCATCGTTTTTAATATTCTCGAGCCTAAATATAGATATATCTGTTTTATTTTTGCTATATCTTATGTTTTCTTTACATAAAAGGTGAATTTTCTTTGCGTAGGAATAAATCGGAATAATAAAAAGTTCTAAAACTTCAAGTATTTTCTTGAAATCTTAAAACTTTTTTAGATGATTACAAATTGTTACCAACTTGTTAGCAACTTGTTAGTTATGCTTAACAGTTTATTTGTATCAGATGACTACAATTTGAAGTCATCTGGTAACAAGTTGATTAGAATTACTAAATATCTTCATTTTCATTTTTATCAGAAATCTTTTTAACTTTTTTGTCCTCTATATATTCGTAATTTAATTTATTTGTTTTAGTTACAACAGATTCTCCAAGATTTTTTTCAATATCTTCCCTGGCAACTTTCGCAGCATGCCCTCCCATTTTAGCAACTTTAATATTTTCCTTTAATCCATTTGGTTTTTGTTTAGTTGCTAATCTCTTAGTAGCTTCCTCTGATAAATCTGTTAATATTAGTTCTATATTGTCCATATTATCTCTTAAATTTTCTTTTCTTAATCCTTTATATTGCTTATATTCTTTTGCTGTCATTCCAGACCATTCTTTATATATTTCATTTGTTAAAATTGCATATTCAATATTACTTTCAATTCCATTTTCTTTCCATACATCAGTTAATTTTTTTCGTTCTTGAATTGATTTCATTCTTTTAGCAATCCATTCTTCATCATATCCTTTTGTTCGGTACAAATCAATAGCTCTTTGTAATGCTATTGATGGATCAAAAGTTTCGTCAACTCTTTCTTTTCCTAGATGTGCTAGCCATTGCTTTATTGGTTCAGCATTTTTTGAAGGAATTGATTCTATTATACGAAACATTCCTTCAATATCACACACATCTGTCATACGATATTTTCCATCTTGTGATTTTAATTTCAACTGTCCGATTTTTTCGGACACTTCAAATCCTTCTTTTATTAAATTCTTTTTCAAATCACTCCAATACTTTCTTGGTCTGTTGCTTCCTGCTATTACACCAACAATATCTACTATACTGATATAATATTTTTCTTCATCTTTATCCCATATTGTTCTTATTGTTTCATTATTAAATAATTTATTTATCAATTGCATTTTATTTTCGTCCATTTTATACCTCTTTTTCTTAAGTTGTTCGGAAATTCCGAACAACTTAAAATCTCTTTTATTTCCTCTATTTATATCATAATTCTAATAATTTTTCAATACATTTGCGAAAATTTGTTCTTGTTTTTTTGTTTGTATTTTCCTGTGTTCTATCTGAAATAATAAGAAAAATAGCTTTGACTTTTGTAATATTTTGTTTCGCGAATATGTACAGTCTATGTAATCTTAATTTTACTATATAATAAAAAAGAGAGACTCTGAAATCTCAAAGTTCTCTCCTTTTGTTTGTGCTTAGGAACAAATTATAATGCTTTAGCAGTACAGTTAAACAAATTGGTGTCTACAGTGCTACTTGATATAAAGCGTGGCACGAAAACCAGTGAAGTAACGGTCGTTACCAGGATTGTCACAATAGCGAAAGGCGACAGGACAATGGTCACCAACAAAGTCGCAATAGCCACCACGGATAACACGATACGAACTTTCGTTCTGTTCTTGTGTCCATTCATCCACATTACCTGCAAAGTCGTAGATGTTATTAGCACACCATTCTTCTCTGCTTCCTGTTTCAACTACTTTCCTCGGAGAATTCTCTGTATTCCAATGATTGCCCCATTCAGTAGAGTCCTCTGCAATTTCAGCAAGAGTTTTAACTTCCGTTTGTATAAACCATTCCAATACCGAATCATATTCTGCACCAAAAGTCAGATGACTTTTAACTACTTCATTGTCTTCGATAGTGGATGCAATCTTCTTTGCATCATCAAAATTGATGTTTACCCACGGCATAACTCCTTTTACCGACTGCGGTTTTCCTTCTGAACTCTTGGAAATGTTATAACGAGAAATATAAAATCCCCCATATTTTTTGACACTTTCAAGTTGTTCAAGCAGTTCACCATTTAAAGCTTCATTGAATTCATCATCCGAAAATCCATCGTTGATGTAATTTCGTCTGCGGAATTTCTCCGAAAAATGTTCTCCATCAAGTGTTCCATTAGAGTCGAGATTTCCAACAGGAATCCATACAAACTGGTTTCCATCAGAATATCTTTCAATTACAAATCCATTGTTCCATTCTCCACAGACATGCTTATATCCTTCTGGAATTGGAGGATTTACATAGTTTGAAAGGTGAATATTGCCTTTTCGTTATTCATGATTCTTTGGTATAAAAGCATAAAAATTTTATGTTTCTAATAGGTTTTTTTGCTCTAAATATGTTATTAATTTATAAAAATTTCTGTCAATTTTATTTATCCATATTGTTTGCTTATCACTCATGTTAATTTCAATTCTATCACCACTTAGCCCAGAAAGACTATATCGATGATGATATTTTGCACTTAATAGGTCACTTTCATTATAATTAAAAACTTGTCCTTTTTCATTTATATATATGATTTTTTTACCATTAATAGATAATTTAAAGTTTATAAATCTATCATATGCATGTCTAGAATAAAGGAAAATAAAAGTTAATATACTTAATAATATAAACACTATAATAGACATTCCTTCTGATATAGGAATTATAGTAGTAATACACAATATTAGAAGATATGGCATACTATGGTCAATTATGCCAAGAACACTTTTTTCGTTACAATTTATATTATCTACAACTCCTATTTTATTTATATCTTCTAAACTATAGTATGAGATTTTATTCTTATTCTTTTTACTCATAAGACCTCCTTATAAAATTTATATATATTTTGTCCAAACTTATGCATAGTTACCACTTCACTACTAACTTTCCTACTTTTGAATTTATATAGTTTTCTAGTTTTCCCATAAATACATCTGGCTCTATTTCTTTTTTGGCTACCATGTCTAGGCCTTTTTCCCAGCTTGCTGTAAGTTTTGGGTTTAGCATATCCGGCATTGAGCTATTTACCACATCATATATTGCCTCACCTTTTTGCGTTGGTGTTATTATCTGTGTTTTGCTATTAATTGCTATATATCCTATTCTTTCTAACTTTTTCATTATTTCTGCTCTAGTTGCACTTGTTCCTATTCCCGCTCCTTTTATCTGTTCTCTTAATTCTTCGTCTTCTATTAGCTTTCCTGCATTTTCCATAGCTAAAATTATAGAGCCAGAGTTATAACGTGATGGAGGAGTTGTTTCAGATGTTTTTATTTCATAATTTATCACAGGAATTTCTTGTCCTTTTTTTAATTTTCCTAAAATTGTTAAATCTGAACTCTCGTCTTGGTCTTGATTTTTTTCTAATTCTTTTGCATTATTGTTTGCTTTGTTTTCACTATCATTTAAAGCATTATCAGTATTAATTATATTATTTACACTCTCTTGGACTATTTCGTCTTTGTTATCCACATTATTGGCATTTAATTGTGTATTATTATTTTCTATCGTCATTCTCTCTGTTTCTTTTTTTGCTTCACTTGCAGTTTTCTTTTCTTCAGCTTGCTTTCTTTCTTTTAATACTTCTAAATATCCCTGTTTTACACAAACTTTTCCACTTGCATTAAATTCTTCATTCTCTACATTTATCTTTACAGAAATTTTATTATATTCTGCTGGTGGATAAAACACAGCTAAGAAACGTTTTACAATTACTTTATACACATTTTTTTGTAAATCTGGTAACTTATCAAAGTTTTCGTATCCTTGTCCTGTTGGAATTATTGCATAATGGTCTGTTATCTTACTGTCATTTACGTATTTTGTTTTAGTCAAATCTGTTTTGTACTTTTCTGCCACCATTTGTTTAACATATCCCTGCACTTCTTCATCCTTATATCCTTTTGCTATTCCATTAAGATTTTTAGATATTACTTTTGCTATAGCTGTAGATAATACTCTCGCATCTGTTCTAGGGTATGTTACTAGTTTTTTTTCATACAAATTCTGCACTACTTCTAATGTTTCGTCTGGTTTTATTTTAAATCTTTTTGTGCATTCATTTTGTAGCTCTGCCAAGTTGAATAATAGTGGCGGATTTTCTTTTGTTTTACTCTTTTTTACTTCTGTTACAACTGCTTTTTTGCCCTGTAATGAGATAATAAAGTCTTTTGCATCACTTTCTTTTTTGAATCCCGCTTCATTGTATAATTTAGGTGATTCAAACATTTTAGAATTCTCTGTAACCTTCCATTCTGCCTTAATAGATGAGTTTTCTTCTCCAAATTCTCCAATTATTTTATAATATGGTGTTTTTACAAAATTTCTTATTTCTCTTTCTCTTGATACTATCATACCAAGTACACAAGTCATAACTCTTCCCACAGATATTGAAACCTTTTCTTCTTGGAGCTGGCTTGCTATTCTTCTGCCATATATTATTGTTAAAAGTCTTGAAAAATTAATTCCTATTAAATAATCTTCTTTTGCACGTAAATAAGCTGAATCTGATAAACTATCATATTCAGACAAATCTTTTGCTTGTTCAATTCCTCTTTTTATTTCTTCTTCTGTTTGTGAATCTATCCATACTCTTCTTCTATTTGGTTTGTGTACACCAATTTGATTTTCAACAAGTCTAAAAATATATTCCCCTTCTCGTCCAGAGTCAGTTGCAACATATACAGTATCAACGTCTTCTCTTGAGATTAGGTTCTTTATTACATCATATTGTTTTTGAACACTTGGGATTACTTCGTATTTATATTCTTTTGGCATAAATGGTAATGTATCTAATCTCCAAAATTTGAGTTTCTCGTCATAAGCTTCCGGATAAGACATAGTAACCAGGTGTCCTACACACCAGGTTACTATCCATTCATTTGCCTCTAAATATCCATTTTTTCTTGTTCCATCTATTTTTAGCACCTTTGCAAATTCCATTGCAACAGATGGTTTCTCCGTTATTAGTAGTTTTTTTGCCATTTTTTCCTCTATTCAATTAAAATTACTCAAAATATATTATATCCATTTTTGATGTAAATTCTGCATTTCCATATGCATATACAATATATAAATCTCTATTTGCTCCTAAGAAATATGCTCCTGCATTTTCTACAATATACATTTCGTTTGTTAAATCTCTTACATAAACTTGATTATATCCCATATCTTGCAATGTTTGGTCCTCTTGTGCTGCTGCTGAAACAACTTGCATAATTTTGTTGTTAACTTCATCTCTGTTTAGTTGTTTCATTGTAATCAAGTCAATAATAGGTACTTCTGTATTTGTAGAAAGATTATAGTTGTATGTTTGTATCATAATTCTTTGAGATGAGTCCCCTTCTTTTAATGTAGACTTAATTACTACTGATAAAACATTATCATTTATAAATGCTGCATAATCTACGCTATATAATGTTGGCATAGAACTATCATTTTTTTCTATTATCTCGTTTGCTTTGTTTATAAATGTTGTTAATGTTGATCTATTAAATGTATTTGACAATTCACTATTTATATTAATAACTGGAATATGTAAATTAAGCTCATAATTTTCTGTATTTCTTTCTACATCATAAGCTGAGTAAACTATTTCTTTTGTATTGTCTAATTTTGCAATTCCTGTTGTGTCGAACCCTCCTAGGTTAAGAGTATTTGTAAATAGCGCATTAAAATCATTGCTAATCTCTTGTTGCGTTTTCTCTTGCACTATATTTGCATCCGATCCAGTCTGCACAGTATTTTCATTAGAATTTCCATCTATAAATTGAGCATAAATGCCTGCAATTATTGCAAATACACAAAATATACTAATTAAAATATATAATACTTTTGGGTTTTTCATTGCTTCTCCTTTTTTATTTATTTTCTACATATTTCTACATTTATAGTATACAACATTATAGCATAAATTTCAATTATTCTTGATAAGTATATATTAAAAAGTTGTTCACAGAAATTTCACTTAGTATTTATTGACTTTAAGCTTATTTTAAGGTATTATATATTATGTGAAATAATGTATATAAAGGAGATTATATAAATGTTATGTTCAGACTGTAAAAAGAATAACGCAGTTGTTTTTATTAACAAAAAAGATAATGATGGAAAAAATACCTTGGAAGGGTACTGTTATGACTGTGCCAAAAAAAGAGGTATTAACCCTATAGATAGTTTAATGAAGCAAGCAAATCTTTCAGAAGAAGATTTAAATAATATGACTCAACAATTTGAAGCAATGTTTAATGATATGTCAGATAACATGAATTTCTCAGAAATTTCTGAAGATGCTGATGAAACATACAATAATGATGAACAAAATAATCAATTTGGAGCTATTCCATTAGGCTCTATCTTTTCAAATATGTTTGGAGCACCTAATTCTGAGAATCAAAATTCAACAGATGGAAATTCTGGAAATAAGAAGAAAGTAAAAGTAGATAAGAAAGCAAATAAGAAAAGAAAAGCTTTAGAGACTTTTGGTACAAATCTTACAGTAAAAGCAAAAAATAACCAATTAGATGCTGTTATTGGAAGAGATAGAGAAATTCAAAGAATTATTCAAATATTAAATAGGCGTTCTAAAAATAACCCTTGCTTAATAGGTGAACCTGGTGTTGGAAAAACTGCTATTGCTCAAGGTCTAGCAATTAGAATAGCAAATGGAAAAGTTCCAGCAAAACTTTTAAATAAAGAGGTATATTTACTAGATATGACAGCTGTAATTGCTGGTACTCAATTTAGAGGACAATTCGAAGCAAGAATGAAATCAATTATAGATGAATGTAAAGCAGCTGGAAATATCATTTTAGTAATAGATGAAATTCATAATATAATTGGTGCTGGTGATGCTGAGCATTCTATGAACGCTGCAAACATATTAAAGCCTTCGCTTGCAAATGGAGAAATCCAATTAGTTGGAACAACTACTTTAAAAGAGTATAGAAAATATATTGAAAAAGATACTGCTCTTGAAAGAAGATTTCAACCAGTTATTGTTGCAGAACCATCAATTTCTGATACAATTGATATATTAGAAGGAATTAAGAAATATTATGAAGAATATCATAAAGTAAAAATTTCAACAGATGTTATTAGACAGGCAGTAATTATGTCTGAAAAATATATTCATGATAGATTCTTACCAGATAAAGCTATAGATATTTTAGATGAAGCATGTTCTAGAATTAATTTAGATAATAAAGAGTTATACGATTTAGAGATTTTGAAAAACGAACTTGCCAAAGTTCAGGAAGAAAAAGAAGAAGCTGCTCAGGCTGATTCGACAGAAGATTATCAAAAAGCAGCTGAGCTTAAAACAAAAGAATGTGCTCTAACAGAAAAGATTGATACTATCTCTAAAGAAATGAAATTAAGAGAACTAACTGTACAAGATATAGCGGAAGTAATAGAAAGCTGGACCAAAATTCCAGTTAAGAAAATTACTGAAGCAGAAACTCAAAAATTATTAAACTTAGAAAATAATTTGCATAAAAGAATAATTGGTCAAAATGATGCTGTGGAAGCTGTATCTCGTGCAATAAGAAGAAATAGAGCAGGTCTAAAAAGTACAAAAAGACCACCTTCATTTATATTTGTTGGTCCAACAGGTGTAGGAAAAACTGAACTTGCTAAAGCCTTAGCTTTTGAAATGTTTGGAAATGAGGATTCAATAATTAGAGTTGACATGTCAGAATACATGGAAAGTCATTCAACTTCTAAATTGATAGGTTCTCCTCCTGGATATGTTGGATATGATGATGCAGGTCAACTTACTGAAAAAGTAAAGAGAAATCCTTACTCAATAGTTTTATTAGATGAAATAGAAAAAGCACATCCAGATGTATTTAATATATTATTACAAATACTTGATGATGGAAGGCTTACAGACTCTCAAGGAAACACAGTAAACTTTGAAAATACTATTATAATAATGACATCAAATGCTGGTTCAAATTTAAATACAAACTCTATTGGTTTCGGTGGAGGAATGGTAAATAACAACAATATTATGAATGCATTGAAAGAAACATTTAGACCAGAGTTCTTAAATAGAGTAGATGAAATTGTAATATTTAATCAATTATCTGAAAATGAATTAATGCAAATTGTAGAATTAATGTTAAACGATACAAGAAAAGCATTATCCGATAAAAATATAACAATGAATATCACAGATGATGCTAAAAAATTTCTATTGAGAAAAGGAACAGATATAAAATATGGAGCTCGCCCTTTAAGAAGAGCAATTCAAAGATACTTAGAGGATGAATTATCTGATATGATTTTAAAATCAGAATTACAAAACGGCATGACAGTAAACGTAGACTATGCCGATGACAAACTTCAATTTATGAGATAAGGGGACGGTTCCATTGTCCCAATTTCGTAACAAAGGGACAGACCTTGTTTTAATTATTTAGAGAAAAACTTGAACAAAAGAGACACTCATAAAAGTTTAAGAACTTGAACAAAAGGAACACTCTTAAAAGTTTAAGAACTTGAACAAAGGGGACACTCTTAAAAGCTTAAATTTATAAAAAGCAAAATTTAATAAAGGAGCAAAGAAATGTTAAAAAATATACCAAACGCACTAACAGTCGTAAGATTTATTTTAATACCTCTAATAGTATATTACATACTTACTGGTCAATACATAGCAGGTTTTATAGTATTAACCATATCAGGCTTAACAGATGTATTAGATGGTTGCATAGCAAGAAAATTTAATTTCATAACTAATTTTGGAAAATTGATAGATCCTCTTGCAGATAAAGCAACTCAAATTGCAGTCCTAGCTTCACTTACATTTAAAGGAATTGTACCATTATGGATTCTTTTAATTGTATTTATAAAAGAAATAGTAATGGTAGCTGGAGCTTCATTTCTATATGGTAAAAAGTTAGTAGTATCTAGTAGATGGTATGGAAAATTAGCTACGGTCTTGTTTTATGTTGCAATAGTATGTTCATTATTTATAGAATATTGGAATACATCTATTAACTCAGCTGCTCCATTATTTGGTTTTGATGATTACATATATTATTTAGCTATAGCTACTACAATTTTCTCACTAGTCATGTATTTTAGACAATTCTATCAACAGGGATATTTGAAAAAAGAGAATTTAAAAATAGAAGAATAACTAACAAATGGATAAAAGAAGCTATTTTCTTTTATCCGTTTATTTATATTTTGGGAATTTTTTTAGAACTTTTGCCTCCTAATTTCTAACCTTCTATTAAAGTTTTTAAACTTTTAGGAGCGTCCCTTTTGTTCAAGTTTTTGAACTTTTAGGAGCGTCCCTTTTGTTCAAGTTTTTGAACTTTTAGGAGTGTCCCTTTTGTTCAAGTTTTTGAACTTTTAGGAGTGTCCCTTCTGTTCAAGTTCGAGTCCGACTATTCGTAGTCTTCTAAAAATTCAATTAATTTAGTATGACCTATTATTTCAACTCCTGCTTTTAAATTTTCCAAGTCAGCTTCTGGCAAGTATTGTGTGGATATTTCCGTATCTTCTTTTAAAGTTTTTACTCCATATTCATCAATTGTATATATTCCTATTACTCCATTATGGTCTTGAACAAAGTAATGTTCTCCACAATTTCCTTTATCTGTTTTATATAATACTATCTCTGTTGGAGAATACTCTTCTACTGTCCATCCTGGAAACGCTTCTTCTATATCACTTTGCGTTTTATTCACGAGCTCCTCAGGTATATCTTCTACTTCTCTTGTAAGATGGTCACATGCCTCGTAATATACTTTTTTTACGATAATTGCATTTGGCGATATATTATCCTCTGTATTTGCTGTTTCTACTGCATTAATTTCGTCTTCATTAACAATTGAATCACCTTCTATCATATTTTGTTGTATACTATTTTCTTCCATACCAGCCAATTCCTTTTCGCTTAATAGTTCCGTATCCTCGGTTTTATTTCTTGCTTGTGAGAGCAATGCAAACCTTACACCTAATCCTAATCCCAGTACAATAGCAATAACTATACAAATTATCCACTTCTTATCCATACTAATACCACCCTTTTCAAAATGTATCTTTTTTCTGTTTGTTATCTGATACATTTGTTTTAATATTAGTATGGTATCTTTTTGGAAATTTATACAAATTTATTTTATTTTTGTATGTATTTGTAGTTTTTCCCTATTAATTCTGATTATAATTTCTCCACAGTTATCTGTTCTATATATTTTGCTTCCCATATTCTCTAGCCTTTCAATTACATCTATATTAGGATGTCCAAAATTATTATTTTTTCCCACTCCTATAAGTGCAATTTTAGGTTTAACTAATTCTAAGAACTCCTCAGTACTTGATGTTTTTGAACCATGATGCGCCACCTTTAACACAAACGCTTCTAATTTGTCAGTTCCACTGTACAACTCGCATAATCTTTTTTCTGCAATTTCCTCAATATCTCCTGTAAATAGTATACTAAAATCTAGTGAATTGAATCGTGCTACAATAGAATTATTATTAAGAATATTATCTTCTATTAAATTATCTTCCGGAAATAGTATTTCAAAATGTGAATATTTATCTATTTCAACTATATCTCCTTTTTTTACTATAATTGTTCTTATTCCTTTATTATTTGTAATCTCATAAAATTTCTTTAAATTTTCAGATGTTTCTCCTTGTTTTGAAATAATTATGTTCTTGACTTTTAAATTCTCTAATATTGCAAATACTCCACCTATATGGTCACTATCAAAATGTGATATCATTAAATAATCAATTGTTGTTATTCGCCTATCTAATAGATATGGTAAAAGAATGCTTTCTCCTACGTCAAAACTTCCAAACTCGCTTCCTCCGCCATCTATTAATATATTTTTCCCTTCTATCGTTTGTATTAATGTGCTATCTCCCTGCCCTACATCAACAAAATATATTTTTATTTCTTGAAATATTTTGTTTGAAATAGTATTAGTAAGAATGATAAATATTAAAATTATTGATATATATTTATAACTATTTTTCTTAATCTTTTCTAAAATTTTGTTGTTTTCTAGCTTTTCCTTGATTCTTTTCCAATTAAATATTAAGAATAATATCAAATAATATATTATACATTCCAATAAATATGGTGTTTTAATATATATGGAAGATCCTGGAATTAAAGATGTTATTTCAGCAATTTTTATTAATGAGTTTAGGGAAAAATTTAGAATTATTCCTAAAAATTTAGCGAGTGGTAATGAAAAAATGGAAATAAAATATATAAGAAATCCATATATGGTCACAAATTCCATAACAGGAGCTGCTAAAATATTTGAAATCCAAAATGTCATTGAAAATGTACTAAACATATATGCCATAATAGGGATTATTATTATATTTGCAGCAAATGTGATAGTGAAAGAATTTATTATCCAACTTATAGGCTTGATTTTACAAATTTTGAACTTTTGAAAATAACTATTTATAGGTTCTTCAAGTAATATTATTCCCATTGTTCCTGCAAATGATAACCAAAAGCCTGCATCTATAATTGTATATGGATTACAAATCAAAATTATTAGTGATGATATTCCTAAATTATTAATAGTGTCAGATTTTCTATGAACTAATCCTGAGGTAAGAATTAATATTCCCATAATACTTGCCCTTACTACAGATGCGGTAAATCCTGTTAAAGCCATAAAGAAAATAAGAAAAATTATAGTTATAATTTTTGTAGTTCTCTTATTTTTCTTTTCCATAAGTATAGAAAAAGCAGAAATAATATATGTTATGTGAGAGCCCGATACTGCTAGCATATGAGTTAAATTACTTTTCTTAAAATTATTTTCTACCTCTTCAGAGATTTCTTCTCTGTCTCCAATTAATATGCCGAATGCATAAAGCGGCTTCTTCTTTATTCAAAATACTCTTAATATTCTTTTTCATATTCTGTTGTATAATGTAGAGTATCTTACTTATTCCCTGTACCTTATCCTTTTTTACTGTTTGTATAGTATTTACATCTAGTATTCCATAAATTCCTTTTGATTTAAGATATTGAGAATAATCAAATCCTTTGTAATTTCTAGAAGTATTTGCTCTTTCAAAATCTGCACTTAGTCTTATGTTATCTCCAAACTCTGGGAGTGAACCATCTATTTTATTTTTTTTAAGATTTACGAGTAGCTTAGTGCCTTTATAATAATCACTACCATTTATTTTTTCTACTTCTATTGTGAATGTATACTTATAATCCTTTTCATTCAAATTATTTATTATAACACCTTCTACAACTACTTCATTTGAAACATTTGAATATTTAAAATCAAAATTTTTATCTATTACTCTAATGTAGACAGCTCCAATAAAAATTATTATCAAAAAAATTATATAAGTTTTTTTTATTTTTGTAATCCAAAATATCAATGCTAGTATTAATAAAACTATCAACAAAAAGACTATACTTATTTGTAAGTATAGTCCAATTAGTATTCCTATTATATACATGACTGAAGCAATACAAATTGGTCTTTTTATATTATTTCATCCTTTCTATATTGCCCCCGATAATTTAAACTCTCTTTACTAAAATATTGTAATTTCTTTTAATAGTATATTATTAAATCAACTAAATGTCAAGTGAAACTCGGGGACAGATTTTAAATCTGTCCCCAGTGTTTCACTGATTTTGGTATAACCTTGTGACACATTTAAATTTGTTCCAAGGTTCACAATTTTCTATGTTATTAGCTATTTAAAGCATTATTAATTGCTATATTAACAAGTCTACATATTGATATTCCATATTTTTCTCTTAGTTTTTCTAGATTCGTATATGAACTTTCTCGTATTAAAAAACTATGTGGTTCTGACATTTCATTTTCTTTTTTTACATATATGTTAATATTCTCAGTCCTTATTAATTCTAATATTGCAACATTTACAATTTTATTAATAGATGCATCATATTTTTTATTAGCAATTTCTTGTAGTTTTTCATATAAACTATTATCGATATTTATTTTTTTAGAAATTGTTTTTTCTTTCCTTAACAGGTATTTATCTAATAATTCCAATTGCATCACCTCACAGTCAAATGCTTTTTTATTAAACAGTTATCCCCTCTTCTATTAATGCATTTCTAATTGCAATATTAACTAACATATAAATTGGTAACCCATATTTTTTCTTTAATTTATACAATTCATTTAATAAACTTTCTCTTATAAGGAATGTTCTAGTAAGATATGAATTACTTTTAGGATAAGTCTTTATATTTTCAGTTTCTACCAATGTTTCAATTGCTGCATTTACTAATTTGTTAATAGATGCATCGTAAGTTTCATTCGAAAGTTTTTCTAATATTAAATAAAAATTTTTATCAATTTCTATAGTTCTGGGAATAATATTTTCTTTTTTATTAAACTTAGCAAAACTTGACATTATTATCACCCTTTTAATTATACAATATTGGGTTATTTTTATTAATCATCATACAATATTATATTTTCCAACTATTTATAGTTGATTTTTGTTTTTAATTTAGATATAATATAACAAGTACATGTGCATTATGTGAGGAGGAATTTAATTGAAAAGAGAGAGAGAAAATTCGCATATTCAAATACTATATGAAGCGCATCATGCTCATATTCTAAACAGAGAAGATAAAAAATATTTAGAACTTTTTGAACATTTTTATGATTTACTTTCAAATGTAGATAACAATAATTTAAGACATAGTATACTTTTTTCTTATATAGAGATTGAAAATTTATTATTTAATTATATAGAATATACAAGTAAAAGGTTTTATGAATTAGGATTTAATGATTTAAAAGCAATATTATTTTCTAACTCTACAATTAATAATAAAAAAGATAACTAAGGAGAAAAGATAAAAAAATAATTGCAATTTGTAGCTAACTGACTTCATTCGAAATTAATTCTTTTCCAACCATATTCGTATTTTAAGAAAGGAATAAAATAAATTATGAGTAAATTATTTGATAATTACCTTAATCTAAAAGCAACAGAAAAAGATGCTAATAATACTTTATATATATTTAAGTCTGGAATATTTTTTATATTTTTAGATAATGATGCTAGAATAGCGTCAAAACTTCTAAACTTAAAACTAACATATTTAACTGAAAATATAATCAAATGTGGTTTTCCAATTAACTCATTAGAAAAATATACAAATATTTTAAACAAAACATCTTACAAGATTAAAATTATTGATACCGCCAAAAATTATATTTATACATTTGATGATTATAAATTAGATAAAAAAATAGAAGAGTTGCTATCTGTAATAAACTCTGTTGATATAAATTCATTATCAGTAAAAGAAGCCTATGATTTTATTGATTTTTTGAAAGAATATACACAAAATATATTTGGAAAGGAAAATAATAATGCTTATTAACAGTTTAAATGAAAAAAACAAATCGAGTTTGTTAATATATATAAAGTACTTAAAGCTTATTTATTTTACAAATGATATTTTACAAAAGTATCCTAAGTCTGAAAAATTTGCTCTTGTAAAAGAAATTAAAAATACATTATATAATGGTCTATGTTCGTTGATGTATGCTATAAAAACAAACAACGAACAAGAAAAAACAAAATATTTAAGTGAATTCGATTTAACTATTAATTTACTAAAAAAACATATTGCACTATCTTACAGATATAAATACATAAACTTACAAAACTATACTATATGGTATACACTAGTCAAAACCATTTGCCAAATAATATCAAAGAAATAAATTTCTATATATTCCATTGATTTTCAGCGAGACAAAATCTTCTGAGATTTGTGAGCAATTTGACTTAGAAGCCATTTAAATCTGTTCCTGTGTTTCACTGAAAATCAAATATTAGGATTTCCGCATCAGTTTCTCATAACATAGCTTAGAAGCAATGTAACTGTTGAGACTGATTTTTCCTTCCTGCAATAAAATAAACCTTTTTTTCATTCTCTTTTTTACAGTTCTCCTTTTTGCATATTGCCCATACAAATTTCTGCCTAAAAAGCATATATTTTCATTACTAGTATAAATACGGGTTTTATTATTTAATGTTAATTTCTCTTTTTTTAAAAATTCTTTTATTCTCTCTAAGCACTTTTCTAAATATTCTTTAGACTCTGAGAACAACAAAAAATCGTCTTGATAACGTATATATCCTTTTATTTTTAATTCTTCTTTTATAAAATGATCCATATCATTTAAATAAAAAATAGCTAATACTTGACTCGTCATGCTTCCAATACCAATACCAGAATTGTGACTATCAATAACATCAAATACAATTTTTAAAGCTTTTGGATCTTTAATTTTTTTCCTAAGTTTCTTTTTTAATATTCTATGATTAATGCTTAAGAAAAAACGACTAATATCACATTTTAAAATATAATATTTCCCATATGTTTTAGAAAATTCTTTTCTATATCTATCCATATATTCTAATGCCTTTCTTGTGCCCATACCAGGTCTGCTGGCAACATTATATGGTACTAAACATGGCAAAATTGCAGGGTATAAAATTTCTCTTGCAATTAAATGGTTTACTATTTTATCTTTCATTCCTTGACTTACAATTACCCTTTGTTTTGGCTCATATATAACAAATATGTTGTATTTTCCAACAACATATTTTTCGTCTTTTAGTTCTTCGTATATATTATGAAGAACTTTATCTGCATTTTTTTGTAATTGATGCACCTGTCTTTTATTTCTTGTATTATGCATAACTTCATAATAGCAAGCTCTTATATTTTCTGGCTTATATGTATTTTCATATAAATTACTAAACCTCTTCACTCTTCTCCTCATTCAATTAAAACACGTGCCAGTGTTTCACTAAATTTTAATAACAATTTATTTTAAATATTTTTTTAAGTTGCCTTTTCTCTTTTTTATATTGCTTTTCTCCAGCCTACTAAACATTTTGAAATATTGTCTAACTGTAATCTCAATTTATGAATCATTTTAGTTGAAATCATTTTATTTTCTTCAATTAAATACAATAAAAAATACAATGTTTTTACTTTTGCAACAGCCTCATCTGCCATCTGCTTTTTATATTTTTTATTATGACTATAATTCCCTGCACTAATTTTTTCTAGCAGTTCAAACGATGTTTTCACTAACTGCTTTTTTATCATTTCATGCTTTTTAGGAAAATTAGCTATATCATCATATACTTTATCTATGTATGAATACGTATAATTTAAAAGTTTAAATTTTTCTTCTAAAACAAATCCAAAACCATTATTTCTATTTTCAGATTCTTCATTTGCATTCTTCCATTTTAGTTTATTCTCTACTAGCTTATTATTTTCTATTTTTTCTTCTTCGAATTTCATTTTTATTTTTCCAACTTTTCTTTTATTTCTTTAGATTTTTATATTTTTTTTGATAGTCAGCCATACATCTTTCTATATCATAAATCAAATACAATATTTCTCCACTATCAGAATGCGATCTTAGAAAATTATTAATATTCTTGATTTTGTGTAAAATTCTTTTATAATACAAACCTTTTTGATAATAAATTTCGTAATTATTATCTTTGAATTGTCTCATACGCGTAATTTCATAGTTCTGCATTTTGTCAATGATAATATAGTTTATATGATAATAATCTAATACATTAATAATTTCTTGTAACTTATCAGATGATACTCCACTATATGAAGTAAAAATACTTTGCCTTTTTTCTTTTGCACCTGTATTTTTATCAAAATAATGCAATTTCTTAAATGTTTTCGAAATTTGAAAATTGCGATATTTAATTTTTAATTTCATAACATAGCCTAAAACAAGAGCATCTTTGCTATATGCATTATAAAAACTTTTTTCTCTGTCATCTGACATTGTTTTAACAATAATAAGATAATTCTTAAACTGCTTTTTTATTTCGAATTCAACAGTTTCCGGCATTGTTAACTCCTTATTTAATAATATAAAAAGAACCACTCACATTCTTAAGTGGCGAGATAGTACTAGAGATTTATCCTGTTCGACATTACAACTATAAGTTGAATTACTACTAACAAAAAATCCCATCCATCTTTTCTTTAGGGTGTTTACGAAAATCTATTAAGAGGTTGCCACTTATTATAATCTCTCCTTAATTCGAGCTACCCCTCTCTAGAATAAAAAAAATTATATTCTAGTGCACTCAGAAAATAAAATAATAACAGCTTTTCTTTTTTATGATTTAATATTTTGTCAGATTTTCTTTTTTTGTAAACACTTACAAGGACATTGGTTTGTTTCTATAGCTTCGGATATGTAACTTTTAGCTGCAAACAACTAAAAAGCCGAGCAACTAGGTTGGCATATCAAAAGTTTTATAGAATCTGCAAGACCGGGCGCAACCCGTGGCAATTAGAGTTCGTGTTAGTGTTCGAGTTGAACACATTGCTATTGTTAAATGTGCCACCACTTGACATATAGCGCAAGTTGAAGTTAGCGTTGTTCCAGTTCGCGTTCACGCAACGCGACGAAAGCCAGAATCAACGAGTCCTTCAGACCAAAATGTCTTTAACAACCATGCCCTATATATTTTTCTATATAGCCTAATACATCTGAAAAATCTTTTGTGCCACATAATTCGTCACACTGCTTTATAATTTTATTTAGCCTTATTTTATCCTCACAATATTTCTCTGATGCAGTGTATCTTCTTTGATAAGTATTTAATTTTTTAAAATCTTTAACAATATCGCTTTTATCCTTTACTTTTATTACATAATTAATTTTTTTATCTTCTAAATCCATTAAAACTTTATCTAAAGAATTTCTGGGAAATCCTGTTTTAGGTACATATACTTCTTTTGCTTCTTCTGTTACATATAATTTATTAATAAATTTAAATCTAAATAAATAGCTTAAAATATATGCATCTTTACCATAAACATTATAAAAATTTCCGCTAAGCACTAATAATATTGAATTTGGATATTTCTGATGATATTCTGTTTCCATATTTTTTATATACTCATATTTTGGCATTTGTTCCCTCATTTATCACAGTTAAATAGAGCCACTCCCAAACGCCCAAGGTCGTTTAGGGAGCTAACTCTACCGCTATACTGCTGCGCATTGTTTCTTGATTTTGTGCAGTTGGATATTGGACTATTTAGAAACCTGCAAGACCGGGCGCAACCCGCGGCAATTAGAGTACGTGTCAGTGCGCGAGTGGAACACAAGGCTACTGTCCAACCCTCGACATATAGCGCAAGTAGAAGCTAGCGTAGTACCAGTTCGCGTTCACGCAACGCGACGAAAGCCAGAATTCTGTTCCTGTTTTTGCTTGAGCAGTATTTCTATTTGCACTGCCTCCTTTAGAGTTGTATATAACCTTTAAGCCTGGATCTTCGTTATATTTTTCATATGAGTATGAATTTCTTTGCTCGTCTGTTAAATAATTATTTACTCCTGTTGTACTTAGATTATATGTTGTTATTTTTGCGTCTGAATATCCATCACTTATTCCATTACTTGGATCTACATCTTCATATGCAAATATTGTTGGTGCCCATCTATTATTTGTTGATGTTATTTTATTTGGCGCTGTACTATCTGATACATTTGTTGACCATACTCCTCCATATGATCCACTTGCTACTGTATCTGCATAGAAATCTTCAAATTTTGCATTTCTTGCTAATACTACATTTACTTTTTTAGTTGAGCCGTCACTTAATTTTATTTCTGTTAGATTTCCATATATATTGTTCATTACTGTATCCATTGCTAGCACTCCATTATTGTATCCTGGTGCTCCTGTTAGTCTCATCTGCAATTTTGTTGTTCTGTCTGCTATATAATAATCATATTTCTCTGTATCAAATTCCCCTGTTAAGCTATCATATCCTCCGTCTTCTAATTTTGTCCACGTCATATCTGTTTCTATTGTTGGTAATCCTGAGTTTACTGCTGTTACTCCTTTTACATCTGTTCCTAGTAAACTTGCTATTGAATCTGCTTTTACATATCCATTTGCTGCTTCTCCTGTTTCTCCTTTATAGAATGGATCTGTTTCTACTACTGCTCCTATTGTTTTATTTGATACACAATTTCCTGGTACTGTTATTACTGGACGTAGTGCACAATTATTTGTATAGTTTGATCCTGATGTATTATGATTATAAATATAGAATAAAGTATATGATGTAAATACTCCATCTGTTCTTATATAGTTTATTCCATAATTTTCATATCTTACATCTTCTGTATCTGGTTGAGCTCCACCTTTTGAATCATAACTTGAAACCGTTGTTCTTGTTGCTAACCAATAGTTATTTCCTGTTGTTCTCATATCTGCTGTTTCTTTTTCTGATCTTGTAGCTGCAACTCTTATTGTTACTCCTGTTCCTGATAATAGCATTTGTGTGTTACTTGCCTGCACATTTGATGTGTTACCTGGGTCTATATAATTTTCTATTTGATTTGTTGAATATTTGTCATTTGCTACGTCCAATGTATTTATATATGGTTGTACTTTTGGCTCTGTAGATGTATATTCTTTTCCTACTTTATATGTTGTATTATAAAAATCTGTTTCGCTTACACTTCTTGCTGATATTACTTGCTCTCCATTTATCTTTAAGTTACCATATAATTTTGAACATATCTCATTTAAGGC
>CAMMVE010000028.1 GCA_946500265.1 uncultured Clostridium sp. | reverse complement strand
AGAGAGAGAGAGAGAGAGAGTAGAATTTAGAAAAACTACATTTTTTTGTGATGCAAAAAAACTACAAAATAGAGTAATATTAAAAAGAATGAATATGTGTATAGATAAAGCAGATTATCAAAAAACGTTAGAGAAGTTTAGATTTCTAACGTTTTCAGATAATCTGTTTTTTAGATGAATATAGTGGAAGTAAATTAATACAATGAGACAAAATATTACAAATATATTACAGAAATATTAAGTTTATATTACAAATTTGAGAAAATATTGAAAAAAGAAATAATATAGTATAATATAGTAATATAATGCACAATGAGACAAAATGTATAAAACAAGAGAAAAATGTACATAATTAAACAAAGATAAAATAAAAAATACGAGGAGGAATAGGAAATTATGAAAAAAACAAGTAAAAAGCTAAAAGCAAAAAGACATAATAATATGGCAAAAAGCCCAACAGGAATAACACTAGTAGCATTGGTAATAACAATAATCATCATAATAATACTAGCAACCGTAACAATAAACATGGCATTTGGAGACGATGGCATTATAAAGAGAGCGGAACAAGCAGCAGATATGTACGCAAATGACACAGCATATACAGACGAGTCAATGGCAAATGCAGCAGCATATTTGGATGAAATGCTAAATGGAGTAACAGGAGGAGGAACAGATGAGCCAGAAGAACCATTTGAGCCACAACCAACACCAGAGCCACCAACAGGCGGAAAAGAAATGGAAGATATGACGAATGGAATAATAGAAATAAAATGGTTAAGAGGAAATACAAATAATGTAACAGAAACACCAAATGCCCCAGTAATAAAAACAGACTTACCAAGTGGAACAACAATGGAACAAGTAGTATATGACGAAGGAAGTAATACATGGGTAGCAGGAACAGAATATAGTTATTTACCAGGAACAGGCTCAAGCAACAATACAGCAAGCCATTGGGCAAATGCGAAAGTGACAAAAGACGGAATAGATAGTTATTTTGTATGGATACCAAGATACGCATATAGAATAATATATTTTGATAGTAGCGACAGTAAAAAAGCATATCAAGAAGGAACAATAACAGAAGAGGAAGCAGTAGCAGGAGAAAAAATAATAGGATATTCAGATAGTAGAGGAATAGTAGATAGAGAAGGAAAGAAGATAGAAAGCGTAGCAAGTACAACACACACAATGGTAAGCGAAGACTATTTCATGGTACATCCAGCATTTACAGCTGAAGAAGAAAATGGAGGATGGGATAGCCAAATAGCAGGAATATGGATAGGAAAATATGAAGCAAGCCTAGCAAATAAAGTTGACGGAACAAATATAGTACCAAGTAGTTCAACAGATGGAGACATACTATTATCAGAAAATACAGATAAAACAATAGTAACGAAACCAGGATATAATAGCTGGAGATATATAACAATAGGAAACAGTTATACAAATGCATTAGCATATGATACAAATTTAAATAGCCATATGTTAAAAAATAGTGAATGGGGAGCAGTAGCATACCTAACAGAAAGTAAATATGGAAGAAATGGAACAGAAATAGGATTTAGTAACGAAGGATATATAACAGGAGGAGGAGCAGAAACAGGCGCAATAGAAACAAATGCAGACCAAAGTACAACAGGAAACGTATATGGGATTTACGATTTAAGAGGAGGAGCATTTGAAAGAGTAGCAAGTTACTACAACGGCTCAGATGTAAATACAACAAATCTAAAAAATGGAGAATCATTTACAAGTGTAAATGGACCAAGTACAAAATTTGCAACAGCATATACAGGAACAAGTACAAGTACAGCATACAAATATGGAGATGCAACTTACGAAACAAGTGGTTGGCATTCAGATCTCGCTAACTTTGTGAATTCGATCGGCCCTTTCTTCCTTCGTGGAGGTTACTATCGCACTAGTGCCTCTGGCGCAGGCGTGTTCTGCTCTACCAACTACGATGGGACTGCTAACTACGGCCACTCGTTCCGTGTTGCTCTAGTATTGTAATGTGATATCTGTCATCTGAGCAACATAACAAGTTGACAAATGAATTATGAAAGAATATTAAAACTAGAACAATAGTATGGTTTTCGTGCAGGCTGTAAAGCTAGCGCGAAAACCCGCGGCAAAAATAGGAGTTAACAAAAGAGGGAATAGAAAAACTTTAAAATTCTAAACAAGTAAGATGTGTAATAAATAAAACGAGTGAAAATGCCTACTTTTCCAAAAATTTCCTTGCATTTTTTGAACATATGTGGTAATATATATAACATAATGCTAAGAAAAAGAGGAGTAAGTTTTATAATTTCTATAAAGAGAATAGAAGTGTGTACGCTGAGAGCTTCTAATAGAAAGAAAACTGAATGTAGCTTTGGAGCAGATATGGTGAAATAATAGTAATCATATACGTGTAGCTTGCGTTAAAAGTAACTAAGATGCAATTAATTAATGTTTATAAATTGTGAATTAAGGTGGTACCGTAAGTCAAAAGCTTGCCCTTATACTAGGGTAAGTTTTTTTGTTTGGATTAAATAAGAAAGGATGATTATATGGATAAGAAATTAAATGACAAATATAATCCTAAGGATTTTGAAGATAGGATTTATCAGGAATGGGAAGATAAGGAGTATTTTAAGCCTAGCATGGATAAAACAAAACCAAGTTATTGTATTATGATGCCTCCTCCAAATGTAACAGGAAAGCTTCATATGGGGCATGCTTTAGATGACACAATACAAGATATTTTGATTCGTTTTAAAAGAATGCAAGGGTACAATACTTTATGGCTTCCAGGTTCAGACCATTCTGCAATTTCAACAGAAATGAAGGTTGTTGAAAAACTAAAAAATGAAGGAAAAACTAAGCAAGATTTAGGAAGAGAAAAATTCCTAGAAGAAGCATGGGACTGGACTAGGCTATATGGCGGAACTATTCAAAATCAGCAAAAGAAGTTAGGATGTTCATGTGACTGGGATAGAAGAAGATTTACTTTAGATGAGGGACTTTCAAACGCAGTTTTAGAACAATTTGTAGATTTATATAACAAAGGATTAATCTACAAAGGAACAAGAATGATTAATTATTGTCCAAGTTGTAAAACATCTATATCAGATGCAGAGGTTGAGTACAAAGAAGAGGCTACTCATTTATGGTATATTAGATACAAGATAACAGGAACAGAGGATAAATATATTACTGTTGCAACAACAAGACCAGAAACAATGCTTGGAGATACTGCAGTAGCTGTTAGCCCAACTGATGAGCGATATGCTGACTATGTTGGAAAAACTTGTATACTTCCAATAATGAACAAAGAAATTCCAATTATTGCAGATGAATTTGTTGAAAAAGAATTTGGAACAGGTGCTGTTAATGTAACACCATTTGATACACAACTTAGTGAAATACTTGAAAATAGAGAGGTTGCCTGAATTGATAATTAATTATATTAATGTAAATTGAGGGGAGAATGAGTATGTTAGATAAAAAATATAATGCAGTAGATAAAGAACAAAAATGGATAGATTATTGGAAAGATAATAAAATATATGAATTTAAAAGAAATGGAAAGGAAGTATTTTCTATAGATACTCCACCACCAACAGTTAATGGTAAAATTCATATTGGACATATCTTTTCATATACACAAACAGAAATGTTGGCAAGGTATAAGAGATTAAGAGGATATAATATATTTTATCCTTTTGGATTTGATGATAATGGATTACCAAGTGAAAGATTAGTAGAAAAAGAACAAGGAAAAAGAGCACACGAAATAGGCAGAGAAGAATTTTCAAAATTATGTTATGAAACAACAGACAAATATGAAGCAAATTTTCAAGATCTATTTACTAGAATGGGAGTAAGCACAGATTGGAATATACATTATAAAACAGTAAGTCCATCTACAATAAAAATAAGTCAAGCATCATTTTTAGATTTAGTAGAAAAAGGACATTGTTATCATAAAGAAAGTCCAGCTCTATGGTGTAATGAATGTTTAACATCAATAGCACAAGCTGAATTAGAAACAAAAACAATCAAAACAACTTTTAACTATGTAAATTTCAGAACTGTCGAAGATAATGAAGAATTTACTATAGCAACAACAAGACCAGAATTACTACCTGCAATAGTAAGTGTATTTGTTAATCCAAATGATGAAAAACATAAACATTTAATTGGAAAAACTGCACACATTCCTGTAATAGATGTAGAAGTACCTATAATGGCAGATGAAAAAGTAGCAATGGATAAAGGTACAGGTGTTGTTATGTGTTGTACTTTCGGTGATCAAACAGATATTGAATGGTGGAAAAAATATAATTTACCATTAAAATATATATTCACAGACAATGGAAGAATAATAGATGATGTTCCTAAATATGGAGGTTTGAAAATCAAAGAAGCTAGAAAGAAAATAGTAGAAGATTTAAAAGATGGTGGATATATAGTAAAAATAGAAGAATTAGAACACGAAGTACAAACACACGAAAGATGTGGTAGAGAAGTTGAATATTCAGTAATGAAACAATGGTTTATAGATATAATGAACCATAAAGAAGATTTTATAAAAATCGGAAATGAAATAAAATGGCATCCATCTTATATGCACGCTAGATATGAAGAGTGGGTAAATAATATAGCTTGGGATTGGTGTATTTCAAGACAAAGATATTTTGGAGTTCCATTCCCTGTATGGTATTGTAAAGATTGTGGAGAACCAGTATTTGCAAAGAAAAAAGATTTACCAGTAAATCCTTTAGTTGATTCTCCAAAATGTGATAAATGTCCAAAATGTGGTTGCACAGAATTTGTACCAGAAACTGATGTAATGGATACTTGGGCAACATCTTCTGTTACTCCACTTATTAATATGAGATATGGAGAAAAAGAAAATTATGAAGATATTTTAAAACCTATGAGTTTAAGAACAAATGCTAGCGAAATTATTAGAACTTGGGATTTCTATACTATAGTTAAGAGTTTCTATCATTTCGGACAAAGACCTTGGAACAATGTAATGATTTCTGGATTTGTAATGGCAGGTAAAGGTGAGAAGATTAGTAAGAGTAAAGGTAACAGCAAACACGAACCAATGGACCTAATAAATCAATATTCAGCAGATGTATTGAGATATTGGGCTGGAACTGGAAGATTAGGTACAGATATAGTATTTAGTGAAGAAACATTACTTCGTGGTAAAAAATTAATAAATAAAATTTGGAATGTATCTAAATTTATAGAAATGCACTTAACAGATTACGAAGATAAAGAATTTAATGATTTTGAATATATTGACAAATGGATATTAGGTCGTTTTCAAGAAATGGAAAAATCATTCCTAATTTATTTAGATGACTATGAAGTAGGATTAGCACTAAATATATTAGAAAAATTCTTCTGGGAATTTTGTGATAACTATATAGAAATAGTAAAACATAGATTATATAGACCAGAAGAATTTGGAGAAATACCAAGATATAGTGGACAAAAAACTGTTTATACAATTTTATATAAATTGTTACAAGATTTTAGTATTTTCTTCCCATTTATAACAGAAGAAATATTCCAAGAACTATATCATACAGAAAAATCAATTCATATTACAGAAATAAAACCTTTAAATTATGATTTTAACAAAGAAATAGAATTGGGAAACCAAATGGTAGAAATCATAAGTCAGGCTAGAGGATCTAAAACAAATAATAATGTTTCTTTAAAAACACCTATTAAAAAGTTATCTATAGGAGTAAGTGAAGAATTGAATGAAGCTTTAAATAAAGCTAGTAAAGATTTTAAAGCTACATTATTTATTGAAAATATAGAAACTAAGATTATAGACAAGGATTATGAAGTCTATAATATAGAATTAGACTTAGAAGAAAATAAATAGAAAAGTCTAATAAAGCGATTGTTAAAAATTGACATTCTATAATCTATATGTTAAAATAATTGACATAAAATATTTAGACAAAAAATTTTCTATAAAGATTGGAGAGTGGAAAATGAGTGAAAAATTTTATATAACTACACCAATATATTATCCAAGTGGAAAATTTCATATTGGAACTGCTTATACGGAAATATTAGCTGATACAACCAAAAGATATAAAAAATTACGTGGCTATGATGCTTATTTACTAACAGGGTTAGATGAGCATGGGCAAAAAATAGAAACAGTAGCTAAGGAGAAAGGAAAAACTCCTCAAGAACATGTTAATGAGATGGCAAATGAAACAATAAAGTTGTGGAAAAAAATGGATATACAATATGATGACTTTATAAGAACAACAGAACCTAGACATGAAAAAGTTGTACAAGAAATATTTGAAAAACTATTAAAACAAGGAGATATATACTTAGGAGAATATGAAGGATGGTATTGCCTACCTTGTGAGACTTATTTTACAGAAACTCAATTAGTTGATGGAAAATGCCCAGATTGTGGTAGAGAAGTTAAAAGAATGAAAGAAGAATCATATTTTTTTAATATGAAGAAATATCAAAAAAGATTAGAAGAATTTTATGAGCAAAATCCAAATTTTATTGAGCCAGTTTCAAGAAAGAATGAATTATTCAATAATTTTATAAAGCCTGGAATTGAAGATTTATGTGTAAGTCGTACAAGTTTTGACTGGGGAATTAAAGTAAAAGAAAATCCAAAACATGTAATTTATGTATGGTTAGATGCTTTAACTAACTATATTACTGCGTTAGGATATTTATCAAATGATGATAGTAAATTCAAAAAGTATTGGCCAGCAGATTTACAAATTATTGGTAAAGACATAATAAGATTTCATGGAATATATTGGCCAATCTTTCTAATGGCCTTAGGATTGCAAATTCCTAAAAAAATATATGCACATGGATTTATATCTATAAAAAATGGGAAAATGTCAAAATCTAAGGGAAATGTTATTTATCCTGAGCAAATGATTGACAGATATGGATTAGATGCTACTAAATATTATTTACTAAGGGAATTTCCTTATGACAAGGATATGACAATTACACCAGAAAATTTTGTAAATAGATATAATGGTGATTTAGCAAATGATTTGGGAAATTTATTAAACAGAACAATAGGGATGATTAATAAATATTTTAATGGAGAATTAAACACAACTAACATTAAAAGTACTGAATTTGATAAAGTCTTAGAAGAACTAATATTAGCAAAAATAAAAGAAACAGAAGAAAATTTAGATAACTTACATTATAGTGATGCGCTAGAAAAAATATGGGAAATTGTATCTAAATCTAATAAATATATTGATGATACTAGACCATGGCTTTTGTTTAAATCAGACGAAAGAGAAGATAAGCAAAAATTGATGTCAATAATGGTTCATTTAGTGGAAGCTTTAAGAATTGTTGCAGTTTTATTACAACCATTCATGAATGAAACTGCTAATAAAATATTTAGTCAATTGAATATCAATGAAAAAGATTGGAATTCTGCATATGAATTTAATATTAATAGAGGAATAATAAAAGTCACAAAAAATGCAGAGCCGTTGTTTACAAGGTTAGAAGTAGAAAAAGAAATGGAATATTTAGAAGATTTAATAAAAGGAACACAAGCAAAAAAAGATTAATGAAGTAAAGGCATTAGTCTTTTTAGCATATTTTGTAATATATAAATGGAAAAGAGATAATATGGAAAATAAAGAAAAAGTTAATAAAAAAATAAAAGAGCTTACTGAATTAATAAAAATTATTAGAGAAGAGAATAATGATTCACTTATTATAGATAAGAAAGGAAATATATATAAAATTTCAAAATCTGATTATTTCCTCTTAAAAATTATATTAAAAGTTAAAGATTATGATAGTATAAAAAGATTATTGAAAAGCAAATTTAATAAGGAAAAAGATTTTGATATGTTTATTGATGATTTTCTAAATAGATATATTAACACATTGAATAGCGAAAAGAAAATGTCAAATTTATCAAATAAAAAAGAAGAGATAAATTTCTTTGAAAAAAATAATACACTGAAAACTCCATTAGTGGTGTCACTACAATTATTAGAAACATGTAATTTAAAGTGTAGACATTGTTATACAATGGCAAGTAATGATAAAAAAACTGTTTTGGATTTAAATTTGGCAAAATCAGTAGTAGAACAATTACATGAACTTAAAGTTTTTAGGTTAGGGCTAACCGGTGGAGAAACATTATTGTATAAAAATATAGAAGAGATAATAAAATTAGCATCGAAGTATAAAATAATAACAACAATTACAACAAATGGAATTTTACTTACAGAAGAAAAAGCAAAAAAATTAAAACAAGCAGGTCTAAATCATATACATGTAAGCATAGATGGAGATAAAAATATACATAATAATATTAGAGGCAGTAATAAATCATTTGACAAAGCAATAGAAGCGATAGAAATTTGTAAAAAAGTAGGAATAAAAGTAGAAATAAACTATACTTTAATGAAATCAAACATTGAATGCTTTGATAATATGATTAGATTAGCTAAAAAGTATAATATCCAAATAAACGTAAGAAGATTAATACCAACAGGAAGAGGAAAAGAAGATTTAAAAGATTTATTGAATTATAATGAGTGTGAAGAAATTTTAAACAAAATAATTGATAATTCTTATAATAATATTAAATTAGATTATTGTTTTTTTAATAAAAATCAATATAGAGGAAATTGTAAAACAAATAATAAATGTATTTTAACTATAAATTCAGAAGGAAATGTATATACTTGTCCTTACTTACAATATGATGAATTTATTATTGGAAATATAAAAGAAAACTCGATTAAGTCAATATATACAAAAGTAAAAGATAGTAAATTAGTTAACTTTGACAAAAATAACCTAAAAAAGCCTTGTAATACATGTGAAATGTTTAACGAATGTTATGGAGGTTGTAGAGCAAATGCTTATATCTTATATAATGATTTGTATGATTTAGATATTCAATGTGAAAAATGTTATAAAGAAAAATATATAAATGAAAGGAAGAAATAAAATAAAATGAAATTAAAATATACTATAAAAAGAATGGATGATGAAATTTTTTTGTACTGCATAAAAAAGGAACTTACATATAAAATAGATGAATATATGTTAGATATTTTGAAAAAGATTAAAGACGAGCTAGATAAAAAAGTAACAATTAATGATTTATTCAATATTGTTAAACCTGACGATAAACAGAGATTTATAAATGATATAGCTGTATTGATAAAACTAGGAGTTATTGAAATAGATAATAAAAATGAGATAATATCTTTTAATATAATTAATTTTAATGAAATTACCATGAATAAAAACGGATTGATAAAATCAGGATACTCAAGACCAGAAGTAGTATATTGGATTTTTACTAACTTATGTAATTTACATTGTGGACATTGTTGTTGGGAAAACCATTATAATCAAGATGATGAACTAAATGAAGAAGAAGTGATAAATATTATAGATCAAGTTGCTGATTTAAATGTTTCTAAAATTAGTTTTAGCGGAGGAGAGCCTACAACCAAATATAATAAATTATTAAAGGCAATACAACATTCTAAAGATAGAGGAATTACAAGTATATGCATAGCAACTAATGCTTTATTATTGAATGAAGAAAGAATCGAAGAGCTGATAAATGCAGGACTAACAGAAATTCAAATTAGTCTGGATGGAAAAGATGCTAAGACACATGATAAAATTAGAGGAATAGGAAATTTTGACAAAACTGTAAAAATAGCAAAATATATTTCCAAAAAATATGGAAAAGAAACATTATCTGTAGGTCTAACAGTAACGAATAATAATTTAGATAGTATAGAGGATTTAATTGATTTCGCAGATAAAGAATTACAAGCTGGTCAAATAAAAGTTGTTAGATATACACCTGTAGTTGAAGGAACAAAACAATATGATATAGTAGACAATAAAAAAAGATTAGAACTTTGTAAAATGCTAGTAAATAAAAGAGAAGAATTAGCTAAGCATAATACATATTTAAAATTTAATAGGCTAATGTCCTTTATAGGAGGAATTAGAAAAAAAGCATCTGAGTATTGTGCAGCAGGTAGATTAAGACTATGTATATTACCAAACGGAACTGTATGCCCATGTCCAATTTTAAGCTCTCACGATATAGAATTAGGAAATTTAAGAGAAGAGAAGCTTGCAGAAATATGGAATGGAGAAAAAATTAAGAAGTTTAGAGAACTTAGTAAAAGAAAAGATGACAAATGCAGTAAATGTGAATACTTTTATGCCTGTGGAGGTGGATGTAAAGCGAATGCTTTACCATATGGTGGAGATTTGACAACAAGAGATACTTGGTGTTATAAAGAAATGGAAGAAGAATTTTCTAAGAAAGGCGATAATACATGCAAGAAGTAAAATTGATAAAAAAAGTGCTGGATTTATATATTACAGACTATTGTAATATGAATTGTAAGCATTGCTATAATGATGTAAAAATTAAGAAAAAACTAAATATTGAACAAATTAAAATTATTATTAATAAAACAGAAAAATTTTACAAAAATGAATTGGAAACAATAAATCTATTGGGAGGAGAACCATTCTCACATGAAGAATTTTATTCCATAATAAAGTATTGTAGCAAGTTTGCTAAAGTTAATACATCAACTAATGCTACATATATATTGAATACACCAATTAAAATTCTAAGTAAATTAAATTATATTCAACTCTCAGTTGAATCTATGAAAGAAGAAATAGCAGACTACTATAGAGAAAAAGGGTTTTACCGAAATTTAATAAAATCTGCAGAATATTTAAATAATAATAATATAAAGTTTGGATTTAAAATTACTGTAACTAAGGATAACTTTGAAAATATTGAAAAAGATTTTTATGAAATGAAAGAGCTAGGCGCTAAAAAAGTATCTTTATCAAGAATGATTCCAATTGGAAATGGCGAAAAAATTAGGAATAAATTAATTACTGACAAAGAATTTGAAATTGTTGTAAAAAAAGCATTGCTATTTATGATAAAAAATAATATAGAAGTAGATATGAGTGATGGAATATGGACATGTTTAGTAGATGAAAAATTGGGAAAATTTAAAAATCAAAAGTTAGAAAAAGGAGGATGTTCCGCTGGTTTGGGTGGAATAACAATAATTCCTAATGGAGATATAATGATTTGCAGGAGACTACCTATTGTAATCGGAAATATTTTTAAATGTAAAGATATTGCAGATATTTATTATGACAATGAGTTAGTAAAAAATTTATATAATAGAAATTTCAGTGGTAAATGTGGAAGATGTAATAAAAAACAAGTTTGTGGTGGTGGATGTAGAGCGTATGTTATGGCTACTAAGGAAAATGCATTAGCAGATGATGACTTATGCTTTTTGTCAAACTAAAATTGAAAGGAGGTGTATGCCTAATGAGTATTGATGATATGTTAAGAGAGGCAATCGACAATATTGATGTTCAAGAGTCTAAAATAGGTGACATAGTAATGCTAACAGAAGTATGTAGTGGTTGCATGTAAAAGTAACGGTGAATATCAAATTTTAATTTGATATTCACCGTTATAATATGAAGGTTTTGTATATACCAAGTATTATTATTTTGTACCGATAATTTTAAATTTTGATTTTATAGAAATTAATTAAATATTCTTAATATGATAAAATACAAGTTAGTATCTAACATGCTATAATTTCTTTGTAATTAAGGTTGTGTTAAAATTACTCCTGCGCATGATATGAACGATTATCAGTCAGGATTAAGACACAATCTAGAAATTATTTCTGTATTTGATGATGACAACAAAATGGGAGATTTAGTTCCTAAGTATAAAGGAATGGATTTATTAGATGCAAGAAAAGCAATTGTAGAAGACTTAAAAGAAATAGGAGCATTGGTTAAAGAAGAAGAGTACATTCATAATGTTGGAAAGTGTGAAAGATGCAAAAATACAATAGAGCCAAAAGTTTCAGAGCAATGGTTTGTTGCAATGAAAGATTTAGCTAAAAAAGCAGCAGATTCAGTAAGAAATGGCGAAGTTAGATTTGTCCCTAAGAAATATGAAAAACAATATTTTAATTGGCTTGACAATATACAAGACTGGTGCATATCAAGACAGTTATGGTGGGGTCATAGAATACCTGCATATTATTGCGATGAGTGTGGACATATAAATGTTGCAAAAACGGCGCCAGAAAAATGCGAAAAATGTGGAAGCACACATTTGCATCAAGACGAAGATACGTTGGACACATGGTTTAGCTCAGCTTTATGGCCATTTTCAACACTTGGTTGGCCAAATACAGAAACAGAAGATTACAAAACTTTCTATCCAACAAATGTACTAGTAACAGGATTTGATATTATAACTTTCTGGGTATCAAGAATGATGTCGCAAGGACTAGAGTTAACAGGAAAAGCACCATTTAAAGATGTATTAATTCATGGAATGGTACGTGATAGCCAAGGAAGAAAAATGTCAAAAACATTAGGAAATGGAATAGATCCAACTCAAATAATAGACGAATATGGCGCAGATGCTTTAAGATTTGCAGTAATTTCTGGAACAACTATGGGAAATGATATTAGATACATGCCGGAAAAACTAGAGCAAGCATCAAACTTCGCAAATAAAATTTGGAATGCAGCAAAATTTATTATTAATTCATTAGCTGATGAACAAAAAGTAAGAGACTTCTGCTATGAAGTATATGAGAAAAACAAATCATATAATTCAAATATGCTTAGAATAGAAGATAAATGGATATTAAACAAATTTGATAAATTAGTAGCAGATGTAACAAGAAATATAGAGAATTATGACTTAGGTGTTGCACTTGACAAAATATATAACTTTATATGGAACGAATTTTGCGACTGGTATATAGAAATGGTAAAACCACGTATATATAGCGATAACGAAGAAGAAAAAGTTGCAGTAAGTGACATTCTAAACCATGTATTTGGTTCTTCACTAAAATTATTGCATCCATTTATGCCATTTGTAACATCAGAAATATATTCAAAACTAATCTGTTTTGGTACAGAAGACCTAATTGTAGCAAAGTGGCCAAAAGTAAGAGATGAATTTGTATTTGAAAAAGAAGAAGAAGCAGTAGAAAAAATAAAAGAGCTAATTGTCGGAATAAGAAATGTAAGGAACACAAAAAATATACATCCAAGCAAAAAATCAGAACTAATTATTATAACTCCTAAATATGCAAAAGAAATCTTAGAGGCAGAAGAAATATTGTTAAAGTTAGGTTTTGCAGATAAAATTGAAGTCTATGAAAACAAAGAAGCATTATTGAATAATGAAGAAAACAAAGAAAAATTAGATAATTCAATGTCTATAATCTTGAGTGATATAGAAGTATATATACCACTAAAAGGATTAATAGATATAGAAGAAGAAAGAAACAGATTAAAAGCTGAAGTTACAAGACTTGAAGGAGAAGTAGCAAGAGGAGAAAAAATGCTATCAAACCCAGGATTTGTAAACAAGGCACCAGAAGCAAAAGTTAATGAAGAAAAAGAAAAACTAGCCAAATATAAAGAAATGCTAGAATCAGCAAAAGAAAGATTAGAAAAACTGAAATAAATTGAAAAAAATGGACAAAAGGGACACTCCATTTTGTCCATTTTTTTGGACGTTTGGGACACTCCATTTTGTCCAAGTTTTTGAATATTTGGGACACTCCTCTCAAAAATATTAATGTCTAAGCTACAAATATTTCTTCAATTTTTCAATTGTATTTTCTTGAAATTGTATAAAATCATCTAATATTTTCTGTGTAGTTTGATTAGCATCAGGATTTTGATTTTTTAGTTTGACTCCTTCTATAATTCCCATATTTGTTCCTTTTATAAGCATTTCTGCAATATGAGAATTGCTTTTATCATTTATAGTACTAATTTGAATATCCATGTATCCCATAAATTTTTGCATTGGTGGTAATTCAGATGGTAAATCATTAAAATTTTGTAATTCTGTGTTTACCCTATTTAATATATCATTGTATTGATTATATTGATAAATCAAATCATCTTTAAAATTTTGGTCTCCAACTTTCTCCGAGATAGTAGAAATTGAATCCATTCCCATTTTTAATCCTTTGTTAACAGTATTTAAAATATATTGTTCATTTTCCATTATAAATCATCCTTTCTAAATCTATTATCTGCAAATATTTTTAAATTATTCAAATTATAAAAAAATTAGGAGTGTCCCAAATGTTCAAAAACTTGAACAAAAAGAAGTGTCCCTCAATCCCGAAAATGGGATAATGGAACCATCCCTTTGTCCCGCACGTGTCCTATTTTGTCGAAAACTTCCTATATTTCGGCAAAACTTCCCATGTTTTGCTATTGGAAAATAATGGAAAAAGTTCTATAATTGAAAAAAACGAGGAGGGATGTATTTGAATATTAATTATGAAAAAAAGGACAAGCTGTTATTTGTTGAAATAACAGAGGAAATTGACCACCATGTTGCAGAAAAATTAAGGAGGAAAATTGATGATGATATTACGAGATATATGCCAAGAAAAACTATACTTGATTTTAGTAGGGTTACTTTTATGGATAGCGCAGGGATAGGTATGATTATAGGAAGGTATAAAATGATGAAACTCATTGGAGGAAGTTTGGAGATTATAAATATTAGTACGCCAGTGAAGAAAATTTTAGAGATGAGTGGGATTAACAAGATTATTTGTATGACATCATAAAGGAATAAAACAAGTAAAAATTACTAATGAGCAAAAATAAATTTGTTCAAAATCAATAATATTTTAATAGAGCAATATAATGCTCGAAGGGAGTTTTTTATGTATGATAACGAAATGAAGTTAGAATTTTTAAGCAAATCAAGCAACGAATCTTTTGCAAGACTTGCAGTTGCAGCTTTTGCATCTCAACTGGACCCTACAATAGAAGAACTTGCTGATATAAAAACAGCAGTGTCTGAGGCTGTTACTAATTGTATAATTCACCGGTTATGAAGATGGCGAAGGAATAATTAAAATAAAAGCTAAAATTATTAAAAATATAATTGAAATCGAAATTTCAGATACTGGTAAAGGAATTGAAAATGTAGAGCTTGCTCGTAAGCCACTTTATACAACTAAAGCCAATCTAGAAAGGTCTGGCATGGGATTTACAATTATGGAAAGCTTTATGGATGATGTGGAAATTGATTCTGTTTTTGGGCTTGGTACAAAAGTAATCATGAAAAAGAAAATTAAAAAGCATTTAGTAGATATTGATAAAGAAGAATTAGTTAGTTTAGGGGGAGTGGGCTAAGTGCTGGAAAATAGTCTATATGGAAATCAAGTGTCAGATATTGTAGAGGCTCAAAATGGTGATAAACTTGCAATGGAAAAGCTGATTAATGTAAATAATGGTCTTATTTGGAGCTTAGCAAAGAGGTTTAAAGATAGAGGCTATGAGATGGATGATTTATATCAAGTAGCGGTTATGGGATTTATAAAAGCTATTAAAAAATTTGATACTAGTTTTGATGTTAAACTTTCAACATATGCAGTACCATATATTTTAGGAGAAATTAGAAGATATATGCAAATAGACGGATCTATAAAAATTAGTAGATCAATTAAAGAACTTCAATATAAAATTTCGGAGATTCAAAAAGAATTCTCGAAAAAGGGAAAAGAGCCAACTATCGAAGATATTGCTAAGCAAGCTAATGCAACCAAGGAAGAAGTTTTAATTGCATTAGAAAGTAAGAAACCTATAAATTCAATTTATGAGACGGATTCGAGTGACGAAGATGGTATTAGTATTTTAGATAAAATTAGCACAAATGTGGATGAGCAAACTGAAATCACAAATAGAATTGTACTATCTGATTTAATAAATAAACTAAGCGAAAGAGAAAAGCAAGTAATTCTTCTAAGATATTTTAGAGGAAGAACCCAAAGTGAGGTGGCAAAAGTAATTGGTGTTAATCAGGTGCAAATTTCTCGAATAGAAAGAAAAGTGCTTAGTTTGATGAAAAAGAAATTAACAGATAGTGCAATTACAGCATGATATACCATATTTTGAATGAACATTTTACAATAAAAATATGCAAAATAGTCTATGAATAATAAAATAATAGGATAGATAATATGAAAAAAATTTTAATATACATTTTTATTTTGATACTTATGTGTTTTTCTCTGCCAATAATATTTACTGCTGAATTTTCAGATAGATTACAGAATACTGACAGTGCAGCTTTAACGAATGAAATAACAGAAGTAGGGAATGTTAGTAATACAACTGAACAAAAAACAGAGTCTACATATGATTATGCAAAATACAGTAATATTAAGCTCCTTCACAAAGATAGTGAAGAAATTGAAACTATTCCATTGGACGAGTATTTATATGGAGTGGTTTCAGCAGAAATGCCAGCATCTTTTGAGGAAGAGGCTCTTAAGGCGCAAGCTGTTGTAGCAAGAACATACACAATTTATAAAATTGTAAATAATGATGGCAAACATGAAGGAGCGGATATTTGCGATGATTCGACTTGTTGCCAAGCATGGATTTCTGAGAAAGATAGAAAAGAAAAGTGGAAAGACAGCGAAAGTGAAGAAAATTGGCAGAAAATAGTAAATGCAGTAAATGGTACTCAGGGCAAGATAATTACTTATGAAGGAGAACCGATAAATGCATTTTTTCATTCAAATAGCGGAGGAGAGACTGAGGCTCCTATAGATGTGTGGGGACGGAAGCGGTTATCCTTATCTTCAGTCTGTTGCAACTGCAGGAGAAGATACATATAGCCAATATAGTTCAGAAGCTGAATTTACACAAACTGAGTTTGAAAAGAAAATAAAAGAGGTTCATAGTGATTTTGAAATAGATTTTGATGAGAAAGACTGTATTAAAATTGAAGAATATACTGACGGAAATAGAGTTAAGAAAATAAAGATAGGAAATCTTGAATTATCCGGAGTAGAAGTAAGAAATATTTTAGGACTGAGATCAGCAAATTTTAGTGTTAGCATGGAAGATGAAAAGATAAAGTTTGAAGTTATTGGATATGGACATGGGGTTGGAATGAGCCAAACAGGTGCTGATAGTCTTGCAAAAGAAGGCAAAACATATGAAGATATAATTCATCATTTTTATACTGATGTGGAAATAGTTGATATGTAAAAAAATAGAAAAAATTCTTTTAAAATTGTATAAAACTCTCAAAAATGTAAATACTTATGATAATTAAAATTTAGGAAGCAATGTTATATGTTTCATAAAAGTGAAAGATATTAATTAGCAAATGCTTCTAACATAAAAGAAAGGAATGGTATTTTTATGAGAAGAGAAAGAAGAGGTTTAGGGAAAAATAATTTGGATTTTAAGAGAATTTTATACATTGCAGGAGGGATACTTTCTATATCAATTATTACATTTATCTCTATATTTATTTTAAATGGAGTAGGAGGAGAGGAACAACAACAAATTGCAAAATTTAATACTTCAATTGTAAATGAATATCAGACTAATATGCTAAATGATACAGATTTTGACAATACTACAGAGGAAACAAGCTCACAGATGGGAAAAACAGTAAATGAGGTTGAAGAAAGTGAAGCAAGTAGTAGTGAAGATGAAAACACTGTTATTCAAGAAGAGACAGAAGGTACAACAAAATATGCTGTTAACACAAGCAATATGGAAGAAAATACTGTAAAAGAAAGTAATGCGTCGACTAAACAAGAAGAGACTGCAGTAGAAGAAAAGGTAGAAGAAAAGGAAGAAGTTAAAGATCCAGAATTTAAGAGACCAGTAGAAGGAGATATTATTAGAGAATATGCAAAGGAAAATCTAGTATATTCAGCAACTTTAGATGAATGGATAACACATAATGGAATAGATTTAGCAGCAGAAAAAACTTCAGTTGTAAGAGCTTCAGCAGATGGAACTGTGAAATCAATAAAAAATGATCCTAGATATGGGCTTACAGTTGTAATTGAGCATACAAATGGATTCCAAACAATATATTCAAATTTGCTTACAGCAGAATTTGTTGAAGAAGGAGAAGAAGTAAAGCAAGGAGATACAATAGCAACAGTTGGAAATACTGCTACATTTGAAATAGCAGACGAATCACATTTACATTTCGAAATTCTAAAGAATAATGAAAGCTTAGATCCAGAGCTATATCTAAAATAAAAATATATAAATAAAAAAATATATATGAAAATATATAAATGAAAATAGTCAAAAGGAATGATAACCTTTTGATTTTTTTCACTTGCAAATTAGTAAAATATTGATATAATATCTTATGAAAAATCTATGTAAATTAAAGGGGAAAGATTATGGAAAAATTCAAAAAATGGATTGAAACAAGAAAAGAAGAAATATTTACATATGGAATTATATTAATTATATGTTTAATAATGTGTGCGCCACTTTTGCAATTTCATATAGCATCAGATACATATAATTTTATGGACTTAGGATATTTTGAATATCCACTACAATATTTTCTAAAAGATGCAAGATTAGTTTCAACAATTTGCTCATATATAGCAGGATTTTTAAATTTACCATTTGAAGTATTTATTATTTTAATGGAAATTTTTGCAGTTATATTTTCATCAATTTCAATATATTTGATATACAGTACAGTTAAGAATAAGTTGAAATTATCAAGCATTTGGAAAAAGATACTGCTTATTATGGCATCATTTATAGTTGTTTTTAATTGCATGTCATTAGAATACTTGTTATATGCTGAATCTGGCGTAATGTGCTTAAGCTTAACTTTAAGCATATTAGCAGCAAAAGTTGTTTCAGAAAAGAAAAAACACAAATACTTAAAAGCAATATTAATCATGATTATTGCAACTTTTTGTTATCAGGGAGCAGTAAATGTTTTTCTACCTTTAGCTATATTATTCATTTTCTTAAATACAGACAATTTAAAAGTAAAAGATATAGTAAAACAAATTGCTTGTGCATGTGGAATAATTATAATTTCATACATAGTTAATGTAGTTAGCATATATATTATTAACATTATTTTAGGAACAGCGCAAGCAAGAGTTGGAGGCGGAATTTTAGAAAATTTAATGAAATTCCCATTGATAATTGGTTACATAGTAAGAAATATACTTATATATAATTATAATCTTTGGCCTATAGCGATTATACCAATATTTATGGCTATTTCTGTAATACTATTACTATTTCAAGAAAATGCCGTAGAGAAAATTATTAAATACTTGGTAATAGTTATTTCAGCACTAGGAATATGTATTGCGCCAGTATTTTTTATGCAGACACCATCTATGGAACCTAGAATGGCAATGTCAGTAGGCGGAATTGTAGGAATTTCACTAATATATTTAATATCATTAGATTATAAATACAAAACAATTAAATACATTGTATCTATGATTATATTAGGATTCTTCGTTTATAATGTTATCAATACTAATCAAATATATACTGCACATATTGCTACAAATAAAATTGATGATAATATGGGAATTGCTATTAAGTACAGGTTAGAGGAATACGAAAAAGAGACAGGAAACACTGTAACAAAGGTCGCTTATTATAGAGATGCGAGTCATAGAGATTTTCATTATGGCTGGGACAAGAAATATTCATCGTTTGCACAAAGAGCATTTGACAATTACTATTGTATAGTAGAGGCTTTGAACTATTATTGCAATAGAAAATTTGAAGATGTTCCGATGAGCCAAAAAGTATATGATGAGAACTTTAAGGGAAAAAATTGGAATGCATATTCTGATGAACAACTAGTGTTTATAGAAGATACAATGTATATTTGCACATATTAGTATAAATTAGGGACAGGTCCAAATTTATACTTGAATTTGGAGTAGAAAATTAGACCTATTCCCAATTTATAAAGGAGGAAGAAAGAATGGAGTGGACAAAAGAGCAAAAACAAGCCATTTACGAAAAGGGTAATAACATATTAGTAGCCGCTGCAGCACGGTAGTGGTAAAACAGCTGTACTTGTTGAGCGAATTATTAATAAGGTTCTGAATGAAGATGTTGATATTGATAAAATTTTAGTAGTGACTTTTACAAATGCGGCTGCAAGTGAGATGAGAGAGAGAATTTTGGATGCAATTTATAAAAAAATTGAGGAAGAACCAGACAATATCAAGCTTCAAAGACAAATTACATTATTAAATAAAGCTAGTATTTGTACTATTCATTCTTTTTGCTTAGATGTTATTAGAAATAACTTTTATGAAATTGATACTTCAGCCAATTTCAGGATAGGAGATACTGCTGAAGTGGAAATGCTTAAATCAGATGTGTTAGATGAGATTTTTGAGCAAAAATATTTAGATAGTGATAAAGGATTTATAACTCTAATTGAAACATATACTGATTATCGTGGCGATGAAAAACTTGCAAATCTAGTGCTTGATATATATAAATATATTCAAAGTGCGCCTTGGCCAGAAGAGTGGCTAGAAAGTAAAGTCGAAAGTTTTAATTTGAAGAAAGGACAAGATTTTTCTAGCACTATATGGGGACAGGTAATATTGGATGACATTAAATCAAAAATTGATACTATGATTGTGAAATTGCAAAATATTAAAAACGAGACTTTAAGATTTGATGAGCTAAGTAAATTTTCAAATGTTCTTGAAGAAGATATAGTAAATCTCAAATCCATAAATTTGAGCACATGGGATATGGCATATAATAGTTTAAACAGTGTTTCATGGAGCAAATGGCCAATAGATAAAAAAGCTACATTAGATTTAAAAAATACTGCAAAAGAAGTAAGAGATAAGGTAAAAAAAGAATTTGCGGAAATCGTTCCACAATACACTTCAGATGAAGCTATTCAAGATATCTCCTATATGTATGAAATTTTAAAAGAATTAAAAAATTTGATATTAGAATTTTGCAAAAAATATGCAGAAGCTAAGAAAGAAAAGAATATTATAGATTTCAATGATATTGAACATTTTGCATTAAAGATTTTAACAGCAAATGGTAGCAATGTGGCTGATAAATATAGAGAAAAATTTGAAGAAATATTAATAGATGAATATCAAGATAGCAATTTGGTGCAAGAAAAAATATTAGGTAGTATTTCAAGAGGGAATAATATATTTATGGTTGGGGATGTAAAGCAAAGTATATACAAGTTTAGACAAGCTAGACCAGAGCTATTCCTTGAGAAATATGACAAATATAGTTTAAGAAATGATAATATAGAAAAAAGTACAGAATTTATAAATAAAGATGTAAATACAAATATAAATACGGCAGGAAGTGTTTATGAAAGTGGAAAACCAAATGGCGAAAAAATCGAAGGACTTAAAATTCAGCTTTTTAAAAACTTTAGAAGTAGGGAAAATGTTTTAGACTTAACAAATTTAATCTTTGAAAATATTATGAGCAAAAGTTTAGGTAATGTTAATTATAACGAAGAAGAATTTCTAAACTATGGTGCTAATTTTCCAGAAAACAAATATGCAGGAATTGCTGAATTAAATATTATTGATGATACAGAAAATGAGGATTTGGACTACGAAACAGAGGATTCTATAAACGAAAACGAAGAAGAAAATGGAGTAGAGCATGTTGAAAATTCGGTTTTAGAAGCAAAATTTGTGGCTTCAAGAATTAAGAAATTGTTAGATAGCGATTATCAAGTATATGATAAGAAAGTTGGATATAGGAAAGTTATGCCTAAAGATATTTGTGTACTTTTGAGGGCTACTTCGGTTTTGGCACCAATTTATGAAAAAGAAATATCAGAACTTAATTTGCCTGTATTTAGTGATTCTTCTAATACATATTTAGAGTCAATGGAAGTTGAAACAATAATGTCTTTGTTGAAGGTAATTGATAATCCAATGCAGGATATTCCATTAGTTACAGTACTTAGGTCAAATATTTTTGGATTTACTGATAATGATTTAATAGAGATAAGAATGTGTGATAGAAAATGCGTTTTCTATGAGGCAATGCTTAAAGCAAGAATAAGTGTGAATAATGACTTGAGACATAAGATAGATAACACGGTGGAATTGCTAAAAAAATGGAAAAGTGAAGAAAAATATACACCACTTGCAGAATTTATTTGGAAAATATACTTGGATACAGGATTCTTCAATTATGTTAGTTTATTGCCAAATGGAAATTTAAGACAAGCAAATTTGAAAATGCTATTTGAAAAAGCTAAACAATTTGAAAAAGCAAGTTTTAAAGGATTATTCAATTTTATTAATTTTATAAATAAAGTCAAAACAAGTAGTGGAGATTTATCCTCTGCAAAAATTATTGGCGAAAATGATAATGTAATTAGAATTATGAGTATACACAAAAGTAAGGGACTAGAATTTCCAATTGTATTTTTGGCAAGTACTGGCAAAAAATTCAACCTTAGAGATTTAAATACTCCAATATTAATGCATCAAGATTTAGGATTAGGCGTACAATATGTAGATTATGAAAAAAGATTAGAATATAGCACATTGTCTAAAGAAGCTATCAGACTTGTTTCAAAAAAGGAAACTATTTCGGAAGAAATGAGAGTTCTTTATGTTGCACTTACACGTGCTAAAGAAAAGTTGATAATTACTGGAATGAAGAAAAACTTTAATGAAGATTTAAAGAAAAAAGAAAAAGTATTGGAAATAATGAGGCCTGCAGAAGAGCCCAATGTGCATAATATAAATAAAAAAATACACCCTAGCATAATTGAAAAATACACATCATATTTAGACTGGATAGAAATAGTCTATTTATATAATAAAGAGAATGTCGGAGATACGTTAGATTTACATGTATATAACAAAAAAGAAATTATGAAAAATATGCAGGCGGAAGAAGAGCGAGAGACAGATGTATTAAGTGCGATAAAAGAAAAAACATTAGAGAAAGATGGACAAATTTCTGAAGATATTATATCAAAATTGAAATGGAAATATAAGTATCTTGCATCTTCAGAGATACCAACTAAAACATCAGTAAGCAAATTGAAACAAATGGAAGAAGGGCTAGATATTGATGATTTAATAGATGAATCAAAAAAGAAAATGAAATTATATAATAATACAGAAGCACAGAGCGCAAATGAAGAACATGCAGATGCCGAAGAAGAAAATTTAAATACTGCTAGGACATTAAATGAAAAACCAAAATTCTTAGAAAATACACAGAGATTATCAGCAGCAGAAAAGGGTACACTGATTCATTTATGCGTGCAAAAATTGGATGAAAAGAGAAACTATACAAGTGCAGATATTAAAGAATTTGTAGATGATTTATATAGAAGAAATATTATATCGCAGAATGAGCTTAAAAATATTAATACAGAAATTTTATACAAATATACTCAGTCAAGTCTTTTTAAAGAATTAAAGGAAGCAAAAGAGATACATAAGGAAGAACCATTTTATATCAACTTGCCGGCCAAGGATATATTTGATGAAGCGGCAGACAATGAAATGATTTTAGTACAAGGAATTATAGATTTGTATTATATAGATAAAAATGGAAACTTGATTTTAGTAGATTATAAAACAGATTATGTGCCAGATGGAAATTTAAGCAAGTTAGAAGAAAAATATAAAATTCAACTAGAATTATATAAAAAGGCATTAGAAGGAGCCTTGGGTAGAAAAGTTGATAAAGCAATGATATGGGCATTGAACAATTAGCAGAAATCAAAAAAGTAAAATATTACTAATAAAACAATTTTTTTATTAGTAATATTTTTTTGTATGAAATAGATAAGAGTAGTAAAAATAAAAAAAGTAGAGAACAAAATGTCGCTTTTTGTCGAAAACTTATACTTGAAAATAATAAAATGATATGCTAAAATGAGAACATTAATAATAAAGAAAGGAGGAAATGATTATGTTAAAAGAATTTATGGAACAAGTGCTAGCTAAGTTAGACCAAAATCAGGAAAATTTTGAAAAAGTATTTGCAAAATTGGAAGAGCACGATAAAGAATTCGAGAAAATAAATGCAAAACTAGATGAGCATGATAGAAGATTTGAAGAGATAGACAATAATTTTAAAATCGTAAATGCAAAACTAGATGAGCATGATAGAAGATTTGAAGAGATAGACAATAATTTTAAAATCGTAAATGCAAAACTAGATG
>CAMMVE010000027.1 GCA_946500265.1 uncultured Clostridium sp. | reverse complement strand
GTAATGTATTGAGCTGACCAATACTAATAAATCGAGGGCTTAACCACAAAAAAATATATGAAAGGTAACCTATGAAATCTCTATGTATTTTTGAGTGTGCTAGACACACTATAATTTTCTGGTGATGATTACATAGAGGAAATACCTGTTCCCATCCCGAACACAGAAGTCAAGCTCTATTGTGCCGAAGATATTTGTGGGTTACCCTGCTGAGAAAATAGGTTGTCGCCAGTTTTTTTATGCCTTCAAGCTGGAAAAAACTGGAAACGGCAAACTTCTTCAATTTGACTTTTATGTTAACGCTATGGTATAATATATATTGATTTAAATATAGATTATATATTATTAAGTATATATTATTAAGAAGGTGTATTTTATGGAACATCGTAAAATAGTAGATGCAAATATTAATAGAGTTGATAAAAAAGAATTAGAGGGATTACTTAATTTATTGGCAACAACATATGTTGGAAGAAAAAACAGCTTAACCGAAGCAAAGGCAGCTCAATTAAAAGAGCAATTTATAGCATTACTTAATAAAAAGAAAGACTCAACTTCTAAGGATACATATGAAGCAATGCTAAGATTAATTGAAAGATTTGAAAGAGTATTACATCTTCCAGGAGTTATGGATGAAATTAAATATGGAAATATTAATAGCAAGAATTTTGTTCAAAAATATAGAAAAGCATTAATGGGACAGGAAAGACAACGTTTTGATATGTCGCATTTATATGATGCAAGGACAATTTCTAATAGACCAAGTGATCCTTATATGCCAAATGAAAAATTGAGTTTACATTTAGATAATCAATTTTCCAAAACTTTTATAACAAGAGATAATAGAATTGTAATAATTAGCCCAGTAGGCACACTTGATTATCAAACCGGAATAAAAGTTGTATATGATTATTTAAACTTATTTCGTGTAAATCAAGAAACTGGTAATCCAGAGCAAAAATGGAAGGAAGATTACATTTATTCAAAACTTAATTTATATGACATGGATAGAGATGAAGAATTTAAAAATGCTGTTTTAGAAGGATTATTAGATATTGAAAACATAGATAGAGCAAATTGTGGAGGATATGTTGGTAAGGTATGTTTGCATAAAAGAGCAGACGATAAAGATGCAATTCATTCAGAAAAAATGGATGGTGGAGAATACACATATAGGCTAACAGATAATTATGTATTAGTTTATGATGAAGTAGAGGTTACTGCTGCAATGAATATGCCAACATCTCAAATCACACAAACCAAAGAGCCTAAAAAGAAAGATAACGCTAAACATTATATGAAAGAGCATGAGAGTAATAAATACACTAATTTAAATACTAAAAATAGAAATAGTGAAAAGAAAAGTAATAATAGTAGAAGAGATTATGATACAGAAAGATAAAAAGATATTCAATATAAAATTTTGCTGTAGTAATAAAATAAAGAGAAATATATAAGAAATTAAACTTTTTTACATAAATCATGAAAATAATGCCTAGAAACAATTGACAATGAGTTAAAAATATGATACAATATTCAAGCGTATGTAGGATACATACGCTTATAAAAATAGCAAAAATAAATATAAAGCATAATAGAAATCCGGAGGTGTATAAAATGGCTGCAAAAGGAGCAAGAGAACCAATAACTTTAGAATGCACAGAGTGCAAGAGAAGAAACTACATGACAGAAAAGAATAAGAAAAATAATACAGAAAGATTAGAAGTTGTTAAATATTGCAAATACTGCAAAAAACGTACTACACACAAAGAAACAAAATAGTTAGAACCTTTAAGGGGGAGAGTAAATAATGCCTAAAGATACAAAAAAGAAAGTTGATAGCAAAAAGCAAGACAATAAGAAGCAAGATAGCAAAAACAAAAAACACTTTATGAAAGATTTTAGGGCAGAGCTTAAAAGAGTAATTTGGCCAACGCCAAAGCAATTATTCAATAATACAGTTGCAGTTATAACAGTTGTATTAATAACAGCTGCTATTGTGTTTGCGCTTGACTTAATTTTCGAAAGTGTAAATACATATGGAATTGATAAGCTAAAAGAAGTAGTTGGTACAGAAGAAACTAATATAGTTGACACAAATGTAGTTGATACGAATACAACTGACACAAACTCAGTTGATACCAATGCAGTTGATACAAACGAAACTGATGAAAATTCTGTAAATGAAACGGCTGATACAAACTCAACTGAAACTAATAGTGTAGAAGAATAATAAAGGAGGCTACAATATGTCTCAAGAAAGTAAAGAGCTAGTACCAAGATGGTATGTTATACATACATACTCTGGGTATGAAAACAAGGTAAAGACTGACCTAGAGAAAACTATAAAAAATAGAGAATTAGAAGATTATTTCTTTAATATTATTGTTCCAATGGAAGAGCAAATTGAAATTAAAGATGGAAAAAGAAAAACTAATTTAAAAAAGGTTTTCCCTGGATATGTTTTAATAAAAATGATTGTAACTGAGAAAACATGGTACATAGTAAGAAATACTAGAGGTGTTACTGGTTTTGTTGGTTCAGGTACAGACCCTATTCCTCTTACAGAAGACGAGATAAGAGCTATGGGATTTGAAATGACTGAAGTTAATGTCGATTATGATGTAAATGATTCAGTTAAAGTACTTGACGGACCTTTAACAGATTTTATTGGAACTGTAACAGAAATAAACAAAGAAAAACATAAAGTTAAAGTTCTAGTTTCAATGTTTGGAAGAGAGACACCAGTTGAGTTGGACTTTTCTCAAGTACAAAAAATTAGTTAATAATCTATTTTTAGATTAATATACATATTTAACTTTAAAGGAGGTGCTTTGAAAATGGCAGAGAAGGAAATTGGTAGTGTTATTAAATTACAAATACCAGCAGGTAAAGCTTCACCAGCTCCACCAGTTGGACCAGCTTTAGGTGCTAGTGGTGTAAACATTATGCAATTTGTAAAAGAATTCAATGATAGAACAGCTAATTTAAACGGAATGATAATTCCAGTAGTTATTACTGTATATAAAGATAAATCATTTGAATTTATTACAAAAGAACCACCAATGGCAGTTTTAATTAAGAAGGCTGCAAAAATCGAAAAGGCTTCTGGAAAGCCAAACAAAGAAAAAGTAGCTAAATTAAATAAAGCTCAAGTTGAAGAAATTGCAAAACAAAAAATGCCAGACTTAAATGCAGCATCATTAGAAGCAGCTATGAGTATGGTAGCAGGTACTGCAAGATCTATGGGTGTTATAGTAGAAGATTAGTGATTATTATAAATATAAAATGTATTTAAAAACTAAATTCAAATAACGCTATAGAATAATGAAATTATTATGGGAGAGCAAAAAGCTCGTTTGAACCAAAGGAGGTAATTATGAAGAGAGGAAAAAGATATCAAGAAGCTGAAAAGCTAGTTGATAAAACAAAAGTTTATAGTGCTAAAGATGCATTAGACTTAATTCAAAAAATGCCAAAACCAAAATTTGATGAAACAGTTGAATTACATGTTAAATTAGGTGTAGATTCAAAACAAGCTGATCAACAAGTTAGAGGTACAACAGTACTTCCAAATGGTACAGGTAAATCATTAAGAGTATTAGTTTTTGCTAAAGGACCAAAAGCTGACGAAGCTAAAAAAGCAGGAGCAGATTTTGTTGGAGCAGAAGAATTAATACCAAAAATTGAAAAAGAAAACTGGTTTGACTATGATGTTATAGTTGCAACTCCAGATATGATGGGTGTTGTAGGTAGACTTGGTAAAATATTAGGACCAAAAGGTTTAATGCCAAACCCAAAATCAGGAACTGTAACAATGGATGTTACAAAAGCAATAAATGATATTAAATCTGGTAAAGTTGAATATAGATTAGACAAAACTAATATTATCCACTTAGGATTTGGTAAAGTTTCATTCGGAACAGATAAGTTATTAGAAAATTATGAAACTGTTATGAATGCTATTATCAAAGCTAAACCAGCAGCAGCTAAAGGACAATATATTAGAAGTGTAGCTATATCTACAACAATGGGACCAAGTATGTATATTGATCAAAAATAAGTTTTAACTTATTTAATAAAATAGAATAGCCGAAGACAGTAAGCATAAAAATAAGTCTTACCGAGGTATATAATTGTGCGGATTACAAAATCTGTATATATATGCCTCGTGGCTATATATACAGATTTTAATTTATTTATATATCATTTATAGAAAAAGAGGTGAAAAAATTGGCTAGTGAAAAAATATTAAAACAAAAAGAAGAAGCTGTTAAAAACTTAGCAGAAGATTTAAAAACATCAAACTTAATTCTTTTAGTAGATTATAGAGGAATCACTGTTGAGGATGCTACTAAACTAAGAAAAGAAGTAAGAGAGACAAATGCAGAATACAGAGTTATAAAAAATAACATTATAAAAAGAGCATTAAATGCAAATGGAGAGTCTGGATTAGATGAATTACTAGAAGGACCAACAGCATTAATTACAAGTAAAGAAGATTATTTAGCACCTGCAAAAGCTATATATAACTTTACAAAGAAAAATGATTTCTACAAAATTAAAGGAGGAATTATTGAAGGTAAAGTTATGACAGCAGAAGAAATAATCACTTTAGCAAAATTACCATCAAGACAAGAACTTCTTGCAAAACTTGCTGGAGCATTACTTGGAAATATTACAAAACTTGCTGCTACATTGGAGGCAGTTAGGGTGCAAAAAGAAAATGCGTAATTTAAAATTAAATAGTGAACATGCCAAGTTCACAAAATAGTTTTTATAAAAATTAGAAACTTAAAAACTAAAAAATAAAATAAAATTAAATTTAAGGAGGATTTTAAAATGGCAAAAATAGATGAAATGTTAGAAGCTATCGACGCTTTAACAGTTGTTGAATTAGCTGAATTAGTAAAAGGAATTGAAGAAAAATATGGAGTTTCTGCAGCAGCAGTTGCAGCACCAGCAGCTGGTGGAGCAGCAGCAGGAGCAGCTGAAGAAAAATCAGAATTTAATGTAGTATTAAAAGAAGCTGGAGCAAACAAAATCCAAGTTATCAAAGTAGTTAGAGACGCTACAGGATTAGGATTAAAAGAAGCTAAAGATTTAGTTGATGGAGCTCCAAAAACAATTAAAGAAAATGTAAAGAAAGAAGAAGCTGAAGAATTAAAAGCTAAATTTACAGAAGTAGGAGCAGTTGTAGAACTTGCTTAATTAAATATAATAAAAAAGCAACTGCTCATAACAGTTGCTTTTTTGAAAATAAAAGGGGATGTTTTACTTATATATAGTTGATAATGGAGTAACTTGTTTATCAACTATGAACATATTATACAGGTCTTTTTTGACCATTGTGTGAACAAAAAGTGATTAATTTGAAAAACATACATTAAGAATTAAAAAAACACACTGTTATAATTAAAAAATTGCAATGAGGAAAAGAGGAGTGTCCCAAAAGTTTAAAAACTTGAACAAAAAGGAGTGTCCCTTTTGTTCAAGTTAAGTTTTTTCCTTAATCTGTAGGTTGTTCTTGTAATGTTACTTCAATATCTTGTGTTTTACCATCTCTCCATACAGTTAATGTAATTTTATCGCCTATTTGTTTTTTATTCTTTATTTCATTTAATTCTTCTACACTTTCAACGTCCTGTCCATCTACTTTTACAATAACATCTCCAACTCTTACACCTGCTTTTTCGGCAGCAGAGAATGTCTCTAATGATTTTACATATATGCCAACAGTTAAGTTATTTCTTTCTGCTAATTCCTCGTCTAAATCAATACCACCAATTCCTAAGTATGGTCTTCTAACCTTGTTGTATTCTATTAATTGATCTGTTATGTCTGTAGTAGAGTTTATTGGAATTGCAAAGCCAACACCTTCAACACCATCTCCAGAAACTTTTAAGGTATTTATTCCTATTACTTGACCTTGACTATTTACTAAAGCTCCACCACTGTTTCCTGAGTTAATTGCTGCATTTGTTTGTATTGCAGTATAACTATTGCCATCTTCGTCTGTAACTTCTCTATTTACAGCACTTACAATACCATCTGTTACAGTAGTTCCTAAACCTAAGTTGTTGCCTATTGCCATACAAAATTCACCAACTTGAACTCCATCAGAGTCTCCTAATTCTGCTGCAGTTAATCCATCTTTATCAATTTTTATAACTGCTAAATCTGTTTGCTCATCTGTACCAATTATTTTTGCTTCATATTCTGTATCATCATTATATAATTTTACTGTTATCTTGCTTGCTTTTCCCAATTCATAGAAAGATGAACTAGATGAACTTGAATTAACAACATGGTTATTTGTAAGTATATAACCATCGTCACTAATAATTACGCCAGAACCTTGAGCTGAGGCAGTGCCTTGATTTCCATAAAAAATTGAATTTACAGAGTATGTTACATTAATACCTACAATTGAAGGTAAAACTTTTTGAGCTACGCCAACTGCTGTGTCTGAGTAATCTAATAAAGATATCTGCTGTGTATTTAAATCTGCTGAAGTAGAAGTATCTCCTTCTTCGGTTACAAAACCTGAGAGTATATTGTTTCTAATGCTTGGTACTCCAAAGCAAGTTCCTACGACAATACCAGCACCTAATACCCCACATGTAAATGGTAACAAAACTGTTTTTACAAAACCGGTTCCATTATTATTTTTAACTTTTTTTTCTTTAAAAGCTTGATTATTTATAGTATTTGGTGCAACACTTTTGAAAGAATTTTCATCGTTTAAGTTTTCTTGATTTTTATTTTCTTCCACTATAATATCATTCCTTTCCTAAGACATATTTAAAATTTATATATATAATATCCTAAAGCAATTATATAATACAATAGGTTTGTGAACAAAATGTGAAAAAAATGTTTAAATTTTAAGAAAACTACTTGAAAAAGAAATGCTGTTAAGGTAGAATAAAGGCATGCTAAGAGCGCAATTATAAAACAAAATAAATAACAAAGGAGAAAAAGAAACATGCAAAACCATGAAACCCTTGGTGCTGTACACACACCATATATATACGCATCACAGTAGGAGATAGAGCTTGTCAATATTGGTGTGTGAAATTTTATACTTTTTTTGTAGAAAGTGATATGGCGATAAAAAAGTCATGTCACTTTTTCTGGTGCAACCACATTATCCTGTAACAATTTAAAGGAGAATTTCTTGTATAATCTTGAAAAAAAGTGTATACCAATATATAATATTATATATTAAAAAATCAATATAACAATAAATAAGGAGAGTAAGGAGAGAATGGAACATGAAATCTAGAAAAAGTTTACTTGCAACTTATATAAAAATAATCATAGTAATTCTTCTTATAGCTGCTGGAATTTACGCGGTTTATAGACTGGCACATAAGAGCTATAACGAGGCAGAATTTGAAACTATAAAAACAGATATGCTTTCTATACAAGTTCAAACTGAAACAGTTGCACAAAAAGTGGAAATAAAAGAAAAAGGAGCGAAGTATATCGGAACAAAAATTGACGATAAACTAGAAGATGAAAAAGTTCAAAATTTAATTAATAATAACATAATTGATGTTGAAAGCAAAAAAAGTAATTTATACTGCTTAGATAATTCAAATTTGGAAGAACTAGGGCTAAATAATATTAAAGTTGATAGTTTTTACATAGTAGATTATAAACAAAATGAAGTAATTTATGTTGATGGAATACAAAATTCTAATGGAGAAACTGTATATAAATTGTCCGACATGAATAAAAAAGAAGAGTAGGAAGGAATAAGGTAAAAAGTGAAGGAACAAGAATTCGAAAGATTAAAAGAGATAAAGAAAATTGAAGAAGAGATTTATCTAAAAGGAGCTCAAAGTATTGCAGGAATAGATGAAGCTGGACGAGGACCTTTAGCAGGACCTGTGGTTGTAGCTTGTGTTGTAATGCCAAGAGATTCTATGATAGAGGGAGTAAATGATTCTAAAAAAGTATCTGAAAAGAAGAGAGAGAAACTCTATGATGAAATTACTCAAGAAGCAATTGCCTATGGAGTAGGAATAATTTCTCAAGAAGAAATAGATAAGATTAATATATTGAATGCAACAAAAGAGGGGTTAACTCTTGCTATAAAAGAAATGGAAAAGGATTTAAAAGAAAAACAAAGAGGTTTCGAAAAGCCAGAAATAATTTTGGTTGATGCATTAACTAAAATAGACACAGACCATATTCCATATAGATCAATTATAAAGGGAGACGCTAAAAGCTATTCAATTGCAGCTGCCTCTATTATTGCAAAAGTTACAAGGGACAGAATAATGAGAGAGTGGGATGAAGTATATCCTATGTATGGTTTTGCAAAACATAAAGGGTATGGAACTGCATCTCACATTGCAGCAATAAAAGAATATGGGCTTTGCCCTTTACATAGACGTAGCTTTGTGAAGAATATTGTGTAACACGAGAGATAATTCTTTTTAGTGTTATTTAAATGGAAAGAAGGAATTGATAATGAATATTCAAGAGGTAATTGCTAAAAAGAGGGATAAACAAAAATTAAATAAAGAAGAGATAGAGTTTTTTATTAAAGAATATACAAATGGAAATATAGCCGATTATCAAGCAGCAGCGTTAATTATGGCCATATATATTAATGGCATGGATATGGAAGAAACAGTTAATTTAACTCTTGCTATGGCAAATTCAGGAGATATTTTAGATTTATCTGAATTAGGTACTGTAGTAGATAAACACAGCACAGGAGGAGTTGGCGATAAAGTCACACTTATATTGGCTCCAATAATTGCCTCTCTTGGTATACCAGTTGCAAAAATGTCTGGAAGGGGGTTAGGATATACTGGTGGAACAATTGACAAATTAGAAGCTATTCCTGGATATAGAACAAATATATCAGAAGAAGAGTTTATACAAAATGTTAAGAAAATTGGAATTAGCATAATAGGGCAAACTTTAAATTTGGCACCAGCAGATAAGAAAATCTATGCATTAAGAGATGCAACAAATACAACAGCGAGTGTACCATTAATTGCTTCAAGCATTATGAGCAAGAAAATTGCAGCAGGTGCTAATAAAATAGTGTTAGATGTTACGTATGGAAGCGGAGCATTCATGAAAACAAAACAAGAAGCTAAAGATTTGGCAGACACAATGGTAGAAATAGGGAAATTAGCAGGAAGAGAAACTGTGGCAGTTATTACACCAATGGAAGAGCCTTTAGGAAGAAATATAGGCAATTCTTTAGAAGTAATAGAAGCGGTTGAAGCATTGAAAGGAAATATGGCAGAAGATGTAAAAGAAGTAGTGCTAGAGCTTGGAAGCAATATGATTAAACTGGCTGGAAAAGGTGATAATTTAGAGGAAAATAAAGCCAAAATGTTAGAGAATATATCTAATGGCTTAGCACTAGAAAAACTAAAAGAACTAGTATCAAATCAAGATGGAGACGTAGCATTTATAGAAAATACAAGCAAATTTAAGAAAGCAAAGTATATTATGCCAGTAATGTTGGATGAAAAAATAGAGAAAATGGTAAATCAAGGCGAAATAAAAAAACAAGATATAGTAGTAAAAGAACTAAATGCAGAAGAAATAGGAAAAATATCTGTATTTTTAGGTGGAGGAAGAACACGAAAAGAAGACAAAATAGATTCAAGTGTAGGAATAATTTTGAATAAGAAAATAGGCGATAATGTAACTCCAAAAGACATAGTAGCATATATACATGCAAATGACGAAGAAAAAGGAATAGAAGCCGTAGAAAAGCTAAAGGAAATATATAAACTTTAAAAACTTGAACAGAAGGGACACTCCTTTTTGTTCAAAAACTTGAACAAAAGGGACAGACCTCTTATTCTAATAATGAATTTTGAATAATAATTGAGGAAAGTCCCTTTTTTCTACGTTTATTATAAATTGATATTTGGTTTATAGTCTACAAAACTATCTTTAGAAAAATATCTATTTAAATTTTGCATACTTATTCCAGTATTATATGAAATATTTTCCATAGAACAATTTATTTCTGTTTCTTCTAGGAAGTTCCTTAGTTTACTCATTTCGAAATTATCTTTTGGTTGGCAATTTGGACAAACATCGCCAGAATTTACAAAAAAACAGCCACATCTACTACATTTATTAAGTTGCATATTATCACTCCTATTTTATTAAATATTTATTTGCAAAAATTTATAGAAATATTCTATCATATTATTTTACAAAAAGGAACAATTAAATATAAAAAAATTGTTTTTTAAATTAAGAATATTAAATATCTATACTGAAAGAGTATAAAAAATAAAAAGTAGAGTTTACTATAAACCCTACTCCTATAATAGGAATGTGCCAAAAATTTTAGCTTAATAAAACTTTAATTTTTTATTAGATTTCTCTAACAACTGCAGCAAATGTGACTCCAGTATTATTCCTTAATGTAATGGTATAAGGTTGTCCATTACAATTTTCGATTAGAATAAATGTCTGAGAACCAGAGCCAGCTTGATACTGAACAGTACTAGAAGGCCACCAACCACCATTTGTAGTAGTCATGATTTGAATGCTTATAAAGAATACAATAGTAAAAATAAATTTTTTTGTTAAAACTAATAATAGTCTTATTTGACTTTTATAATAAAAAAATATTATATTTTTGTAACAGAAGTCAATTTCACACGTCATATCTATATACAAAGGGGGATATAAGTTATGCAGGATATCGAAGAAATATACAAAAAGTATTTTGAAACAGTAAATAAATATTTATTCTGTTTAACTCATAATAATAATATTTCTGAAGAACTTACACAAGAAACTTTTTATAAGGCAGTAAAGAAAATCAATACATATAAGGGTGAATGTAAGATGTCAGTATGGTTATGCCAAATTGCTAAAAATCTTTGGTATGACCAATGTAGGAAGAATAAAAAATTCGTGAATATAGACGAAGCAAATTTGTTGAACATACAGGATTTAAACATATTAGAAGACCAAGTTATTTTAAAAGATGGAAAAGTTTCATTATTTAAAAAAATGCAAAACTTAGATGAAAAAACAAGAGAGGTAATGTATTTGAGAATAACAGGTGAATTGAGTTTTAAAGAAATAGGACTTATTTTAAATAAAACAGAAAATTGGGCTAGGGTTACGTTCTACAGAGGCAAAAAAAGTTTAAAGGAGGTTGATTAAGATGCAAGGAAAAAAAGTGTGTAAAATTGTTCAAGACTTATTGCCAAATTATATTGAAAAACTTACAAGTGATGAAACCAATGAATATATTGAAGAGCACTTAAAGGAATGTGCAGAATGTACTAGTGTACTAAATGATATGCAAAAAAATATAGAAACTAAAAATATAAAAATGGATGAGAGAGAAGTAAAATATATAAAGAAATATAATAAGAAATTTAATATAATAAGAAATATATTAATAATTATTGTATTATTAATTATAATTATTATTGGTCGAAAAACGTTTATACTATCGAGCCTGGAAAATAAAGCACAAGAACATCAAAATGGTCAAAACTATTATTTAAAATTAGAATCTTATTCAGAAGGTAAAATGACTATAACAGAGGCATATTATAAAGAAGAAAAATCTTTAGTAGAAATAACTACATATTCAAAAGGTGTAGGAGAAATAAAGCAAACTCTATATAAATCTGGTGAAGAAATCTTTTCTCTAATAGATAATGGAGACACAAAGGTATTTCAAAATATGGGAGATATTTCAGTTAAACCTGTAGCATTTACATCAAATTCCATTTTTGGTAATTTGTATATGGCATTAACTACTAGTATTGATAAAGTAAAACTAGATGGAAAAGAATGCTATATTATAAAAGATGGTAACACAGAAAAATTTATAGATGCTGATACTGGCTTGGCAATAAAACTGATAGATAATGAGAATAATAGAACTACAGATTATCAATATAAATATAATACAGTGAAAGATACGGATGTAGAGAAACCGGATACGACAGGATATAAAGTTATAGAATAATTTATATTGTTTTAAGGGCAGAGGAAAAAAGGCTATAGACTATATTGAAATATAAATAACCCCTACAAATTTATGCCATTTTTTTCCTCAAACCCCTTGAAATTGCGTAAAATCTATGATACAATATAATACGTTAAAAATACACACACAAGCTAGTTTAAAGAGGAGTGCTTGTTTTAATATATAAAGCAAGTCTTTTTAAATGCCTGAAGCTTAGTGGAGGTAAAACAAAAAAGGAGGAATTTGAAATGGCAGTAGTTGCAATGAAACAATTACTAGAAGCAGGTGTTCATTTTGGACATCAAACAAGAAGATGGGATCCTAAAATGGCTGAATACATATTCCAAGCTAGAAATGGAATTCACATCATCGACTTACAAAAAACATCTAAAAAGTTAGATGAAGCTTACTCTTTCTTAAAAGAGCAAGTAGAGGAAGGAAAGTCAGTTCTATTTGTGGGAACTAAAAAACAAGCACAAGAATGTGTTAAAGAAGCTGCTGAAAAATGCGGTATGTTCTATGTTAATCAAAGATGGTTAGGTGGAACTTTAACAAACTTTAAAACAATTAGAAAAAGAATTGAAAGATTAACAAAACTTGAAGAAATGCAAGCAGATGGTACTTTTGATGTACTACCTAAAAAAGAAGTTATTCTTTTAAAGAAAGAAATGGAAAAACTAGAAAAAAATCTTGGTGGAATTAAAAACATGGAAGAGCTTCCAGGAGTTATGTTCATAGTTGATCCTAAAAAAGAAAGAATAGGAATTCTAGAAGCTAGAAAGCTTGGTATTCCAGTTATAGGATTAGTTGATACAAACTGCAATCCTGAAGATGTAGATTATGCTATACCAGGTAATGATGATGCTATAAGAGCAGTTGCATTAATTGCAGACTGCATGGCTAACGCAGTTATTGAAGGTAGACAAGGTGAATCTATGGAAGCTGCTACTGAAGAAATGATAGAGCAAGTAGAAGAAACAGCACCAGAAAGCATGGAAGAAGTAGTTGCTGAAGAAGAAAGCAAAAATGAAGAAGCTTCTGAAGCAAGTGTAGAAGAAAAAGTAGAAGAATAGTATAATATTTAAACTTTGAAGTACCATAATAAATATAAAATTGTTATATTCCAAGAACAAGTAAAAAATTAGCATATAACATGTTAGCTTTAAATATGCTTATTCTTAAATGATTATAAATTATTAAAGGAGGAGAGCTAATTCTGCTCTATCTCCTTTTATTTAATTATCGACTTATAATTAATAATAAAAGATTATTATTTGGTAATATTAAAATAAAGGAGGATTTTATAATGGTTACAGCAAGTCAAGTTAAAGAGTTAAGAGAAAAAACAGGTGCAGGTATGATGGACTGCAAAAAAGTTTTAACTGAAACAAATGGAGATGAAGAAAAAGCTATAGAGCTTTTACGTGAAAGAGGAATTACTAAAGCAGCAAAGAAATCAGATAGAATTGCTGCTGAAGGTTTAGTTGAAACATATATTTCAGAAGATGGCAAAGTTGGAGTTGTTGTTGAAGTTAATGCTGAAACAGACTTTGTTGCTAGAAATGAAGAATTTAAAAATTTTGTTGCTGATGTTGCAAAACAAGTGGCTAGTGAGAATCCAGCCAATGTTGAAGCTTTATTAGAGGAAAAATCAATAGTTGAGCCAGATAAAACTGTGAAAGAAGTTTTAACAAACAAGATAGCTACAATAGGTGAAAACATGTCTATAAGAAGATTTGAAAGATTTGAGACAAACAACTTATTAGAAAGCTATATTCATGGAGAAGGAAAAATAGCAGTTTTAGTAGAAATGGAAAATGCTACACCAGAACTTGCAAAAGACATTTGCTTACAAATAGCTGCTGCAAGACCAGAATATTTAACAAGAGAAGATGTTCCAGAAGCAAGATTAGCAAAAGAAATGGAAATTTTAAAAGCTCAAGCTATGAATGAAGGAAAACCAGAAGCTATAGCTGAAAAAATAGTTCAAGGAAGATTAGGAAAATTCTATAGTGAAATCTGTTTAGTAGAGCAAGAATTTGTTAAAGATCCAGATATAAAAGTTGGAAAACTTGTAGAAAGCAAAGGTGCTAAAATAATTAGATTTGCAAGATTTGAAAAAGGTGAAGGATTAGAGAAAAAAGAAGAAAACTTTGCTGAAGAAGTTGCAAAACAAATAAATGGATAAAAACTTGAATATATAGAAAAGAATAGAATATTTTGAAAAGGACTTTAAAATAAAGTCCTTTTTTGATATAATAGAAAAGCCGATAATATTTACATATGAAAATATTCTAAAAACAATTTTACTGTAGTTTGATTTTTTTATGAAAAATATAGGTATACAATACAGCATTTGAAAGGAATGAATTTTTTATGGACAAGAAGATAAAAATTAAATTTAATGTATTAGCAATTTTTATAATAATGTTATTTTGTTTTGCATTAACCCCAAAAACACTACAAAATGATACATATTATACAATTGCAATAGGTGAGCACATAATGGAGAACGGCATAGATATGGTGGATCCATTTTCATGGCATGAAGATTTACCATATACATATCCACACTGGGCTTATGATGTAGCTACATATTTAGTGTTTCAAGCAGGAGAAGCTATTGGTATAGGTGGATTTATGGCAATTTATATAGCAACAGTTCTACTTTCAATTTCACTTGGAATAGTTGTTTATTATGCTCTACGCAAGATTTGCAAGAATGATTTAGTGTCTTTCTTTATTACTTTAGCAATTATGTATTTGTTAAAAAACTTTATTGCAGCAAGAGCGCAACTCGTAACATATATTTTATTTGCCCTTACAATATTATTTATAGAAAACTTTATTGCAACAGGAAAGAAAAGGTATGCAGTTGGTTTAATTATTATTCCTATAATTATAGCTAATGTGCATGCAGCTGTATGGCCATTCTACTTTGTATTGTATTTGCCATATATAGTAGAATACATTTTGGCAGCTTTTTCAGAATCTCAAATCTACTATAAACTTGTTATTAAATTCAATAAAAGAAAATTAAAGAAAATGACTTTAAAGAATAAACCTCAAGAAAAGATAGATGCTATGACTAAAAAAATAGATGACTGGCAAGCTGTAATGGAAAAAGCAGAGATGAAGAGAATAAAAAGAAGAGAGCATCCATACAAAATTATACTTAATAAAGACAATAATATAAAATATTTAATAATCATTATGATAATATGTATATTTACAGGATTTTTGACACCAATAGGAACAACACCATATACATATTTGCCAAAGACAATGGCTGGAAATACGATGAATAGCATAAGTGAACACTTGCCACTTACACTGATAAACGACTTAAAAACATTAACAGTAATAGTATTATTCTTATTGATTTTAATATTTACAGATACAAAAATCAAGTTAAGAGATTTATTTATGGTAGGAGGATTACTTTTATTAGCTTTTATGTCGAGAAGACAAGTATCCATGTTTGTTCTAATAGGTGGTATTGTATTTGCAAAATTAATAGTAGCATTAATCGACAAATATGACACAAAAGGAACAGAACAAACAATGAAAGCAATGACTTCTATGGCAGGTCGAATTATAACATTGCTTTTAGGCATTATAGTAAGTTTTATGTTATACAGAGGGAAACCAAACAGCCCAATAATAGATGAGAGTTCATATCCTGTAAAAGCATGCGACTATATTTTAGAAAATATTGATATTTCTACAATGAGAATATTTAATGAATATAATTATGGAAGCTATATTTTATATAGAGGAATTCCTGTATTTATAGATTCTAGAGCAGACTTATATACGCCAGAATTTAATGGCAAAAAGAATGAAGAGGGAAAATATGTAGGAAGAGATATTTTCTCAGACTGTATAAATATTTCAAACATTTCTACTTATTACGAAAATAAATTTGAACAATATGGAATTACTCATGTGCTTATAAGAGATAATTCTAAGCTTAACATGTTCTTATCAAGAGATAAGGAACATTATAAAGAGCTATATTCTGATGATTCATTTGTTTTATATGAAAGAGTAGATTAGAAAGAATAAAAAAAGTTAGAAACTAGGTGACAGTTTTTTAGCTGTTCCTGTGTTTCAATATAATTTAATGAAACATAGGGACACATTTAATTGTGTCCCTAGTGTTTCAACTAAAGGTGAAATTCCTGCTATTATAGCAAGGATAAATGCTTAAAATATGTAGCAAATGTGTTTATCCAAAATAGTTTGACACCTTTGGGTAAAATTGGAGGAATAATTTATGGAAAAGATAATTGCAGAAATGGAAAATGTGCGTTTAGATGCATATATTGCACAAAAATGTGAAAATTTATCTAGGACAATGATACAAAAACTTATTGAAGATGGAGAAATATTGGTAAATGGGCAAGAAAAGAAAATCTCATATAAAACAAAACAAGGAGATGTAATTGAAATTCATATTCCAGAAGCTAAGGAGATTAATTTAAAAGCACAAGATATTCCATTAGATGTAGTATATGAAGATGATGATATTATAGTTGTAAATAAACCTAAAGGAATGGTTGTACATCCTGCTAATGGTAATCCTGATGGAACATTAGTGAATGCAGTTATGTCTTTATGCAAAGGTAGCCTTTCAGGAATAGGGGGAGAGATAAGACCAGGAATAGTGCACAGACTTGATAAAGATACATCTGGTTTAATTATAATTGCAAAAAACGATGTTGCTCACATTAATTTAAGCAAACAGATAAAGGATAGGCGAGTAAAAAAGATTTATATAGCACTAGTTAAAGGTAATGTTAGCGAAAATGAAGCAACTGTTAATATGCCAATAGGCAGAAGTACTAAAGACAGAAAGAAGATGGCAGTAAGAAAAGATGGGAAAAAAGCAATTACTCATTTTAAAGTTTTAAAAAGATATGGAAAATATACATTACTAGAATTAAAAATTGACACAGGTAGAACACATCAAATTAGAGTACATATGGCAGAAATTGGACATCCTGTTGTAGGAGATATGATATATTCAAATGGCAAGAATGAGTTTGGAATAGAAGGACAAATGCTACATGCTAAAAGTTTGGACTTTCAACACCCTGTTACAGGAAAACAAATTCACCTTGAAGCTGAGCTGCCAAAATATTTCGAGGAAATATTAAGTAAATTAGATAAGCAATAATGAAAGATATTAAAAAGGAGTTAAATTGTGGAAGAGGTTAGATTACAAAAATTTTTAGCCAACCAGGGAGTTTGTTCAAGAAGAAAAGCGGAAGAATATATTACCAATGGGGCAGTAAAAGTAAATGGTAAAGTAGTAACAGAACTTGGAACAAAAATAAATCCTGAGACAGATGAAATTATTTTTAAAGGCAAGAAAATAGAAAAGCAAAGTAATGCTTCAAAAGTATATATTCTATTAAATAAACCAATAGGATATGTAACTACAACAAAAGATCAATTTGATAGAGATACAGTCCTAGATTTGGTTAAAGTAAAAGAAAAAATATTGCCAGTAGGAAGACTTGATATGTATACATCTGGGGCAATAATTCTTACAAATGACGGAGATTTCATATACAGAGTTACACATCCAAAATATGAAATAGAAAAAACATATAATGCGACAGTAAAAGGTATTGTAACTAACGAAGATATTTCAAAACTTGAAAATGGAGTAAAAATTGAAGATTACATATCAGGAAAAGCAAAAGTAAGAATATTAAAAATAGATAAAGAAAAAGATATTTCAAGAATAGAAATTACAATACATGAAGGTAAAAACAGAGAAGTTAGAAAAATGTGTAATGCGATAGGAAAAAAGGTTTTAGCATTGCACAGAAGCAAAATAGAAAATATAGGCGTAAAAGATTTAAAGCTTGGAGAGTGGAGGTATTTGACACAAAAAGAAGTAGATGCATTAATTCAAACGAATAGAAAATAAGTTGTGTTAATCCACAAAATATCTTGTCTTTTTTGTATTCAAAAACAAAATGTTGTAAAGTCAAGAAAATTGTGTTAAAATATTATTGTGTATTAAATAGGTATTTCCTATTTAAATACGAGTATACCAAATAAGGAGATGTATTTTATGGTAGAAGATAATGAAATAAAGGCGGTAGTATCACCTTTTGCAGTAAGAGAAGGAGAAATTAAAACTTTTGATGGTAAAGATGGATATGTTTCAATGAATCAGATTATTCATAAAATTAATTTGGGACATATTAATGACTTACATTTTAAAATTATTGAGTTAGTTAATGAGTTTGAATTTATCACTTCAAGGCAGTTATATCAGATGTTACAATGGAAAAATATTGAAATTGCTTCTCAAGATAAGTTGAACAATAAATTAGAACAATTAATTAAATCAAAAATACTTACAAGATATTATTTTAAAGCTGAAGATGGCAAAGGGATTTATAGAATATATTGCTTAGAAAAGATGGGAAAATATTTACTTAATTCAAGAGGCATTGAGTGCAAATGGCAACCAACTGATAATACAAAGCCAGTTGCAATGATAAAAAAGAGACTAGCAGGAAACCAGACTATAATTGCATATTTGAGAAAGGTTAAGGCTTTTGATTCATATACTGTTAAGCCAGCTATTACAGCAAAGCAGGCAGGAAAAACATTTAAGGCAACTGGAGGTAGTGTAAAACTTACTAAGAATAATAAATCTATAGAATTTCTATTTGAGGTAATAAGAAGAGAAGAAGACTGGGAGAAAAAGTTAGTTGAAAGAATGAGATTATATAATGATTTTTATGATAATTTCTTGCCAGGAGATTCAGGATTTAGTTCAATGCCACAATTAATATTTATTTGTGAAGATGATAAGCATATGGCAGAAACTTTTAAAACAATTGTAATGAACAAAGTAGAAATAAGTAAAATTAAATTATATTTTTCAACTGACTTAAGACAAAATGAGGAAACATTGGATAGAACTTTAGTTGAATTTAAACTAGAGAATGGAAAATATAGAATGGAAAATGTAGAAGTTAAATTATTGGGAATATAAGTAAAACTTGGGGACAGATTTAAAATCTGTCCCCATATTTCATTTATATGTGCACCTTAATATTGCTGCTACAAAACCTTAAAGAAAATTTCCTAAGATTTACTTATCTTCGTCTTTTCTATTTAAATCAAATATAATTGCATCATCACTATTTAAGAAATATTTTGAATCTGTACTGTCTGTTTGTATTGGGTCTGTTTCTGAGTCTGTACTTTCTGCATTATTGGCAGAAGTAGCTGCTGCAAAGTTTCCTCTAAGCTTAGATATATAAGAATTTTTCACACTTTCTGATATACCACTACCGAATTTTTCAAAGTTATATTCTTTTAGCTTTTTAGGTACTTTATATTTTGCTTCCAAGAAGTCTAATGAACCTTTGGCAACAACACTTTTTCCTTTTGCATCTTTTATTTTAAAGATAATTTGTTTTCCTTTTAATGACATTATCTTTCCAGCAGTATAATTAGGTTTCCATTTAAATTCTATACCAGAATATTTTGAGTCATAACCATAATTATCTTTTGAAGTATCTGTCTCATAACTACTACCCCATGTCCATTCTCTTTTATCTTGTAATTCTGTTTGCCACCATTGAACATCTTCTGGCAATGCATTTCCGAATATTGCTTTATTAACACAGTTTGCTAATATTTCATCTTTGAAATTATCTTTACCAGGAACTGTTCCATTTAATTGTGACAATGTTTGAGCTGACAATATATTTCCTACTTTATATTTTCTGTATACAGTAAATATTGGTTCTATTGCCTTGCATATGTATTCTGGAAAATCATCTATGTATAAGAAATGGGGAATTCTTGTATTGTCATTTCCAGGTCTTGAAAGTACAGACTGTTGCATTAACAATAGGAAGAATATACCAAATGCTTTGTGAGAGTTTGCTCCTAAATCGCCTCTTCTTGTACATACAAATGTAATTTCTCCATTAGCTAATATTTTGTCATATTCTAAGTTGTTTGTTCTGTTGCACAATATATTCTTTACTCCAGGATTTCTTAACAAATTGTCTAACTCAGCTGAAGCACTAAATATAGAATTTTTTGTATTTTCTAAATCTTTACCATCAGCATAGAAGTTGTTTTCAAAGTATTTTATAAGTATTTTGTATTTATCTGCTAATTCTGGTATTTCCTTCATTTGGTTGCACATTTCTTCTACAAGAGAAAAGTCATTCATCATATTTAACATATCTTCCAAGTTAGGTAAATCTCCATCATGTAGCTTTGGATACATTTCTTTTAACAATATAGATAAATTCTCAATAATTTGTATTGCTGTGTTTTCCCTAAATGCTAATTGAGCATCTGGTCTGCTTGTTGAGTATAATCCTTTTAAAACAGATGAAATTGCCATACCAGTTTTTATTGGATCCTCATATACAAATGGATTTATACCAGGAGAAGCAGCATTGTTAGGATCAATTAAATTAACTTTAATTTTATAATTTTTAGCTACATCTAACATTCTTTCTACAGATTCATATTCGGCAGAAAGATATGTGAAACCAAAATCTCTATATACATAATGACCATTTGATGAGCTTAAAATCATTTTCTTCATATATGCATTATATAAATCTACTTTATCAGGATTTGGAGTAAGCATATTTAAAGAAAAGTTTTCGTTTAAATAATCATTGTCATATGGAATATTAAGAGTAGCGATTCCTGTTCTTAAAGCTGTAAATCCCATTTCTTTTGATATTTCTCTAAAGAAAAATTTTCTATCAATATCTCTTGCCATTAGTGGCTCATATACCATGGTTGTTTTACCTGAGCCAGAAACACCAACAACCAAGAAAGATTCAAGTCTTTTACTTTCTGGTATAATTATTTCTTCTCCAGATTCAGAGTTGCTACACAAATATACTTCGCATGAGTATTTGCCAGTATCTTTTGGCTTACCAGCTAAACTGATACCACCATAATCGAATATTGAATCCTTTAAATCCTTTGTGTCATTAATTGTAAATGTAAGCCATTTAAATACCTTGTAGAATGATACAAGAGGTATATATAGTGAAATAGCTGTAAATGCAGGCCTAAATAAATTAGAATATTCACTAACTATCTCAGGATAGTTTGGTGCCGATAGTATAAATGTCCATGCTAATGAATTTAAACCTTGCACCAAGAATGATACAAATAATACATACAAACATATTATATAAGTATTAAAAAACCTTAATTTATCAACATCTGCTTTTACAAACTTAGAGCCAAACGAACAATAAAATGCAAGCATTAATACTAGAAATGCTAAAGTATATTCAATTGGTCCCCAATATGAATATGAAACTCCTGTAAATATCATAAACATTAATTCTACAAGTCTATCAACTAAAATATAAGCAGAAATTAAAGATAAAATATATGTTACAAAAGTATTTCTATCTGTTTTTAAAAACTTTAGAAATTTATCTATGTATTTCAATGTTTTCACCACTTTCGATATATAAAATCATACATATATATTATCCTATAAAATGGCAAAAAATACAAGAGTTTTTGCAAAAAAAAGTGTGTTTTGCATTGGCAAATTGAATAAAAACAAAAGTATAGAATAATATTAGGTATGAGAAAAATAGATAAAAGAAAAAAATTGAATAAAACTAGCTTTTTTAAGAATGTAGTAATATTGTTAATAGCTCATGTATTTATTAAAATTTTAGGAGTTATAAATAAAATATACTTGACTAATAGAGAAGGATTTGGAGATGAAGGGAATGCTATATATTCTAGTGCTTTTCAAGTATATGCATTATTCCTTACAATTTCTTCTATGGGAATTCCTAATGCGGTTTCTAAGTTGGTTTCGGAAAGACTTGCAATAGGTGATGCAAAAGGAGCACACAAAGTTTTTAAAATAGCCATTATTTCTTTTGGATTTTTGGGATTTCTACTTTCTCTATTTGTATTTACATTTGCACATAGAATTTCAAATAATTGGCTACAGATACCAGAAGCAGAGCTAAGCCTACTTGCATTATCTCCATCAATATTTTTTGTGGCAATTACATCAGTTATAAAAGGATATTTTAATGGAAGAGAAAACTTAAATATTGGAGCAAACTCTCAAACAATAGAGCAAATTTTTAGAACAATATTTACCATTGGTCTTATAGAATTTATAGCAACAACTACTGGCCTAGACACAAGAGTTATGGCAGCAGGAGCTGCTGTTGCAAGTACTTTCTCTGAAATAACATGCTTCATATATTTATATAGATATTATAAGAGTGTAAAGAAAGAAATTGCTAATGAAATTAGAAGAAGCGTAAATTATAAGTATCGAGGAATAAGAAAAACTTTAAAAGATATCCTATTTGTATCTGTACCTATGTCTATTGCACCAATTATAGGCGGAATAAATAAAAATATAGATTCTATGACAATAGTAAGAGGACTAAAAAGCTTTTTAACAGAAACCGAAGCTAAGCTACAATATGGTATATTAAGCGGAAAAGTAGATACATTGGTAGCATTTCCTCTTTCATTTAATGCTGCATTTACAAGTACTTTAATACCAATAGTATCTTCGGCAAAAGCAAGTGATAATTATGATAATGCATTAAGAAAAATTAATTTTTCAATGATGGTTGCGCTATTAATAGGAATTCCAAGTAGTGTAGGAATGATAGTTCTTGCAAATCCTATACTAGAATTATTATTTCCAAATCAACCAGATGGAGCATTTTTATTACAAATAAGTGCAATATCAATAACTTTTATAATGCTTAACCAAAATATAAATGCTATATTACATGGACTAGGGAAAACAATAATTCCAGCTGTTTCACTATTAATTGGTGCAATAATTAAGCTGATTTTAAATACTGTTTTAGTACCAATTAATCCTGAAAAATTTATTTTGGGAGGCACAGCTGGAGCAGCTATGGCGACTGTAGTAAGTCATATTTTTACGTGCTTAATTTCTTTATATGTTTTGAAGAAAAGTGTTAATTTGAAATTTGGAATTAAAAGTTTTATTAAACCAATATTAGCAACAATTTTGATGACTATTAGCATAATTTTTATATATAATAATTTATTAGGTATACTTTCTGAAAAGTTGTGTATAATAATAACATTATTAATATCAGTAATAATTTACTTGATTTTAATATTAATTTCGAAAGTATTCTCTGAAAATGAAATAAAGATGTTGCCTTACGGAACGGTTATATTTAGAGTCCTTAGGTTATTAAAAATATACTAAAAAACAAAAAAATGTAGGAATATGCAAATTTTCTGAAAAAAAAGAAGGATTTTATTGAACTTTGGAGAATATTGATAGTAGTAGATAGCGTTCACAGTCTACATATGAAAATCTTATAGGAGGTAATGAAAATGAACAAATCAGATTTAATCGCAGCTATCGCAGCTAAAACAGGAGAAACAAAAAAGGATGCAGAAGCAACATTAAACGCATTTGTAGATGTTGTAACAGAAGCATTAGTTAAAGGAGAAAAAGTTCAATTAGTTGGATTTGGATCTTTCGAAGTAAGAAAAAGAGCTGCTAGAAAAGGTAGAAACCCACAAACTAAAGAAGAAATCAAAATACCAGCATCTAAAGCACCTGTATTCAAAGCAGGAAAAGCATTAAAAGAATTAGTAAATAAAAAATAATTTGAAATTTATATAAAAATATGAATTCATAGGGGGTATAGGAGGTTTAATCCTATATCTTTTTAAATTTTTGGACAGAAGGGACATTCCTAAACGTCTAAGATTTCGGACAGAAGGGACACTCCTAATTGTCTAAGTAAGAATAAAAAATTAAAAAATGCGGATATTACTAATAATAATGTCAAAACTAAATAGAGAAGGAGGAAATAAGATGGATAAATATAAATGTGTAGCATGCGGATATATTTATGATGATGCTGTTGAACCAGTAAAATTTGCTGATTTACCAGAAGACTGGGTTTGCCCACTTTGTGGTGTACCAAAGAGTTCTTTTGTAAAAGTAGAAGAATAGTAAAAAGACGAGCTGGATATAATTCTATCCAGCTTAATTTATTATTGGGCTATTTTTAGCAAATTTTTTGGATTTTTTTGCCCATAAGTATTGACAATTCATAGAAAAAAGTAGTACAATATTTCTTGTCAGTTCAAATAAATGCAGATGTGGCGGAACTGGCAGACGCACAGGACTTAAAATCCTGCGGGACTTATACTCCCGTGCCGGTTCGATTCCGGCCATCTGCACCAATGACGTATCTGTTCGAACTTTTATAGAACAGAAATTGATACAAAATCAATCAGAAAATAAAATCTGGTTGATTTTTTTGTTGTCTATAAACAATATGAAAATCATCCAAACGAAAGGATGGTGTAAGAAAATGAAGATAATTAAGCAAGAAT